>DYBL01000012.1 GCA_019418625.1 Clostridiales bacterium
GGGGCGGGTGCTGATCCCCGCCACACTGCGCAAGTACGCGGGGCTGAAAAAGACAGCCACCATCGTGGGCATGAATACCTTCGCGGAGATCTGGGACGAGGATACCTGGGCTGCGCGTGAAAAGTCCATGCTGGAAAACAACGATATGGCGGCGGCCATGGATGCCCTGGCCCGTGCCCGCCGGAACCGGGGGTGACGCACATGGAATACACCCATCAGCCGGTGCTGCTGGAAGAGTGCATCCAGGCGCTGTGCATCCGTCCGGACGGGATCTATGTGGACGGAACGCTGGGCCGTGCCGGCCACTCGCTGGAGATCGCCAGGCGTCTGACCACCGGACGACTCATCTGCATCGACCGGGACATGGCCGCTATCGACGCGGCAAAGGTCCGTCTGGCGCCCTATCTGGACCGTGTGACGCTGGTCCACAGCAACTTCTCCTCCCTGGCGGACGTTTTGCGCCAGGCGGGCGTGGAGGGCGCGGACGGCATGCTTTTCGATCTGGGCGTCTCCTCCCCGCAGCTGGATGACGCCTCCCGGGGCTTTTCCTATATGCACGACGCCCAGCTGGACATGCGGATGGACCGGGATGCCGCCCTGACGGCCTACGAGGTGGTGAACACCTGGAGCGGCGACGAGCTGCGGCGCATCCTGTATGAATACGGTGAGGAGCGCTATGCGCCCGCCATAGCCCGGGCCATCGTCCGGGCCCGGGAAGCAAAGCCCGTGGAAACGACCCTGGAGTTGGTGGACATCATCAAAGGTGCCATGCCGCCGGCGGCGCTGCGGGAAAAGCAGCACCCGGCCAAGCGCAGCTTCCAGGCCATCCGCATTGCCGTCAACGGCGAGCTGGACGAGCTGCCCCCCATGCTGACGGCCGCAGTGGACAACCTCCGCGGCGGCGGACGGCTGGCGGTGATCACGTTCCACTCCCTGGAGGACCGCATCGTCAAGCGGGCCATGCAGGACATGGCCAGAGGGTGCACCTGCCCGCCGGAGTTCCCGGTGTGCGTGTGCGGCAAAAAGCCGCGGATCCGGATCGTGAACCGAAAGCCCATCGTCTCCGGGGCGAAGGAGCTGGAGGAGAATCCCCGCGCCCGCAGTGCCAAGCTGCGCGTGGCGGAAAAGTGCGCAGGAAATGAAATTTGACGGGCCTGTTTTGGGACAAGCCCTGTGTGTGATGAAATGAGGAGGGACTCAGGTTGGCTTCAGCGGCGAAGGAGCTGCGCTACCGGCAGGGCGGCGCGGTTTACGGCAATCTGGCATATGACCTGGACCGGGAGCTTCGGGAGCGGGAGCTGCGCCACGCGGGGGAACTGCCCCGCCGGCAGGAGCAGGCGCTGGAGCGGCCCAAGGTCCGCAGCATCTCCAAGGTGCAGGTGCGGCAAAAGCAATCCCTGTCCGTCTTTTCTGTGGTGGGCTTCGGCGCAGTGGCTGTTTTGGCAGTGATGGTGCTTTTAAGCTATGTGCAGCTGACCGCCCTGTCCGCCCAGACGGTGAGCCTGCAAAATGAACTGGCCCAGCTGGAGGAGGAAAATGTGGTCCTCACGGCCCAGTATGAGCGGATGTTCGATCTGAACACCATCAAGGAGGCCGCGGAGGCTGCCGGTATGAGCAAGCCCAGCAGCAGCCAGATCTATTATATCGACCTGAGCGAAGGCGACAGCGCCGTGGTCTATGAGGAAGCGGAGCCCGGCATTTTGGGTCAGCTGCTGGAGTCGCTGCACCACGGGGTTTACGCGGTGGTGGAATATTTTGACTGACCGGGCACTATAATGCATTGACAGTGGGGAGTAAGAAGGGTGATGCTTTCTTACTCCCCGTTTGTGACAAAACGGAGGCATGGCATGGCAAATCCATCAAAGAGAAAAAGTGACGCGGCCCGCCGGGCAAACCAGGTGGTCCGCAGCAGAACGGTGCTGATGATGGCGATTTTGGGCGTCGCTACGTTTGTGGTGCTGTTCTGGAAGCTCTACGACCTGCAGGTCCGCCAGCACGATGATCTGCAGGAGAAGGCGGTGGCCCAGCAGACCCGCAGCACGGTGGTCACCGCGTCCCGGGGCACCATTTACGACTGCAACGGCCTTCCCCTGGCTCTGTCGGCTACGGCCGAGACCGTATTCATCTCCCCCTATGAGATCCTCAGCTATCTGGAAGAGCAGGAGAAGACAGCAGAGGAGGAGGCCAAGGCGGCGGAGGAAGAAGGCCGGCCCTATGTCCCGCCCATCATCCGGGATGAGGAATTCATTGCCCGGGGCCTTGGGCGGATCCTGGACGTGGCGCCCGAGACGATCCTGGAGAAGATGGAAAAGACCAACTCCAAGTACGAGATCGTCAAAAAGCGGGTGGACCAGGAGGTAGCCGACGAGGTGCGCCGTTTCATCAACGGCGAGATCGACGACGAGGGCAACGAGATCACCATGGAGACGGCGGCGGGAAAGACGGTCCTGAAGGAGAACCCGTCCCAAAGTCCCGTGAAGATCCGGGGCGTCTATATGGAGCCGGGCTCCAAGCGCTACTATCCGTACGGCACACTGGCATCCAGCGTCATCGGATTTGTCAACGGCGAAAACGAGGGCGGCGTGGGCCTGGAGGCCAAGTACAACTCCATCCTCTCCGGCACCGCCGGACTGACGGTCACCGCCAGAAATGCCGTGGGCGGCGACCTTCTTTACCAGTACGAACAGTACTATGACGCGGAGAACGGCAAGAACCTGGTTTTGACTCTGGACAGCAACATCCAGTACTATCTGGAAAAGGGCATCGAGAGCATGGTGGATAAGTTCGACGCGAAAAACGGTGCCACAGGCATCGTCATGGATGTCAATTCCGGCGCCATTTTGGCCATGGCCTCCTACCCCAACTACGACCCCAACGACTACGGCACCATTTACGATGAAACGCTCAAGGCACAGCTGGATCAGAAGCTGGCGGAGCTGGAGGCCGACCGTGCCTCCTACAAGACGGAGGAGGAGTACCAGGCGGCGGTGAGTGAGACCACCAGCGCCGTGGTGGGCACCCAGTGGCGCAACAAGTGCATCGACTCCACCTATGAGCCCGGCTCCACCTTCAAGCCCATCACCCTGGCCACGGCCCTGGAGGAGGGACTGGTGAACCAGAACACCACCTTCAACTGCACCGGCTCCATCATGGTCCAGGGCTGGGGCAAGCCCATCAACTGCTCCAAGCGAACTGGCCACGGCCTCCAAACGCTGGAGCAGGCGGTGGGAAACTCCTGCAACCCGGCCTTTATCACCATGGGCCTCAAGATCGGAACGGAGACCTATTACGACTATCTTCAGTCCTTCGGCCTGATGGAGACCACCGGCGTGGACATGATCGGCGAGACCAAGGGCATTTTTGCCGATGAGGACACCTTCAACTCCAACGTGGTGTCTCTGGCGTCCTACGCGTTCGGCCAGACGTTCAACGTCACGCCCCTGGAGCTGATCCGGGCTCAGGCCGCCTGCATCAACGGCGGCTACCTCTACACACCCTATGTGGTGGATCAGGTACTGGATGACGACGGCAACATCGTCTTCCAGCACACCACCGACACAGTCCGGCAGGTCATCAGCGAGGAGACCTCCTCCATTGTGCGCCAGTGTCTGGAGTACGTGGTGGCCAGCGGCACTGGCCGCAACGGCCAGGTGGCCGGCTACCGCATCGGCGGCAAGACCGGCACGGCCGATAAGACCGGCACCCGGACCAAAGACAACCCCCAGGGCGACGTGGTGGTGTCCTTCATGTGCTTTGCTCCGGCGGATGATCCGCAGGTCATCATGCTCATCACCATGGATACGCCCAGCCGTACCACCGGCACCTATGTCTCCGGCGGCAACATGGTGGCCCCCACGGCCAGCCAGGTCATGGGCGAGATCCTGCCCTACCTTGGCATCGAGCCCGATTACTCCGCTGAAGAGCTGGTAGGCGCGGATGCCACGGTGCCCAATGTGGTGGGCAAGACCGCTGCCGAGGCCAAGGAAAAGCTGGAGAGCGTGGGCTTTGCCTACAAGACCGTGGGCGATGGAGATACGGTCACCGACCAGACGCCCGCCGGCGGCGCCATCGTGCCCAATAACGCCTCGATCATCCTCTATCTGGGAACGGAGAAATCCGAAGACCTGTGCACGGTACCCAACGTGGTGGGCAAGACTGCATCGGAGGCCAATAAGGCGCTGACCAACGCGGGCCTTATCATGAAGGTCTCCGGCGCTACCACCGTCAGCTCCGGCAATGTCCACGCCATTTCTCAAAGCGTGGCGGCGGGTACGGAACTGGAGGCCGGCAGCGTCGTGACGGTGCAGTTTGGTGACAGCTCTGTGCTGGATTGACCCTGAGCGCACTTTTTGCATGGAACAGGACACCTTCTGCCGTATATTTCGCAAAATCATCTGCCTATAATGAAAACTGGCCGCTTTGGCCCAAACCTGCTGTGAGGAGAAGATACAAATGAAATTGCGCGCGCTTTTGGAAGGAGTCCCCGTGCTGGATGCCGCGGCGGACCTGGATATGGAGATCACCGGCGTCAGCTATGACTCCCGGACCACCCGGCCCGGCGATCTGTTCGTGGCCATGACCGGCTTTGCCGTGGATGGACACGACTTCATTGCGAAGGCTGTTGCTGCCGGCGCGGCGGCGGTGCTGTGCGAGCGTGTCCCGGCAGAGGAGATCGCCTGGGTGCGCACGGAAAATACTCGCCGGGCCCTGGCGGTGCTGGGCGCCAACTTCTACGGGCACCCTGCCGATGCCATGACCATGGTGGGCGTTACCGGAACCAACGGCAAGACCACCACCACCTATCTGCTCAAGTCCATTTTGGAGCAGGCGGCGGGGGCCAAGGTGGGCCTTATCGGCACGAATCAGAACATGATCGGCAGCGAGGTGGTGCCCACGGAGCGCACCACGCCGGAGTCCTTTGAGCTCCAGGGCCTGTTTGCCCGCATGCGGGAGGCTGGATGCACCCATGTGGTCATGGAGGTATCCTCCCATGCCCTGGCGCTGGACCGGGTCTATGGCATCCATTACGCCGTGGGCGTGTTCACCAACCTGACCCAGGACCACCTGGATTTCCACAAGACCATGGAAAATTACTGCGACACGAAGGCGGAGCTGTTCCGCCGGTGCGACACCGGCGTCTATAATGCCGACGATCCCTGGGCGCCCCGGCTCATGGCCCATGCCACCTGCCGCAAGCTCTCTTACGCGGAGGAGGCACCGGCGGATCTGCGGGCGGAGGACATCTGTCTCGAGGCGGATCACGTTTCGTTTACAGCGGTGAAAAATGAAGAAAAAGTACCGGTAAGGGTTGGCATTCCCGGCCGTTTTATGGTATATAATACGCTGGATGTGTTGGGCGCCGCTCTGGCGCTGGGCGTGCCTCTGGCTGAGAGCGCCGCTGTTCTGGCCGCTGTGCCCCATGTGAAGGGGCGGGTGGAAGTGGTGCCCACGCCCGGCAAGGATTACACCATCCTCATCGACTATGCCCACAGCCCCGACGGACTGGAGAACGTGCTCCGGTCTGTGAAGGACTTTGCCAAGGGCCGCACGGTGGCCCTGTTCGGCTGCGGCGGCGACCGGGATAAGACCAAGCGTCCCAAGATGGGCAAGATCGCCGGGGACATCGCCGACTTTGTGGTGGTAACCACCGATAACCCCCGCACGGAAAAGCCCGCGGATATCATTGCCGACATCCTGCCGGGCGTGGAGGAGACAGGTACGCCGTTCGTGGTGGTGGAGGACCGGATCGAGGCCATCCACTATGCCATGGACCACGCCGAGCCCGGTGATGTGATCGTATTGTGCGGCAAGGGCCACGAGACCTACCAGGAAATCAACCATGTGAAGTACCACATGGACGAACGGGAGATCGTGGCAGATTATTTGGCCGGGAAATAACGCCGGAAGTCCGGCGCACATCTGCAAAAGAAAATGAAGGCGCCGGCAGTGTGTGCCGGCAAAGGAAAGGGAGAAGCAAGTCATGACCACACAAGTGCTCGCTATACTGGCGTTCAGCTTTGTGCTGACGCTGGTGATCGGAAAGTTTTTGATACCGGAGCTGCGCAAGCTTAAGGCGGGCCAGGAGATCCGGGAGGACGGTCCCACCTGGCACGCGGGCAAGGCGGGAACGCCCACCATGGGCGGCATCATGTTCATCCTGGGCGCCGGCGTTGCCGTGTTCGCCATGGGCTGGGGCATGATGCTGGACGGCGTGTTTACGCACCTTTACGTATACCTCTTTGCGCTGATCTTCGGCCTGATCGGCTTTGTGGACGACTACCGCAAGGTGCGCCAGCATCAGAACGAGGGGCTGACCGCCCGGCAGAAGTTCGTATTGCAGCTGCTGGCAGCGGTGGTGTTCCTCTGCCTCATGCGCTATGAGGGCCTTCTGACCAACCTGCTGTACATCCCCTTTGCCGGGGTGACCGTGGAGGTCAACTGGATCGCGTATCTGGTGTTCGCGGCCTTTGTGATCGTGGGCTGCGTCAACGCCGTGAACCTCACCGATGGCATCGACGGCCTTGCGTGCAGCGTCACCCTTGTGGTCATGGCCTTTTTCACGGTCACGGCCGTCAGCTGGGAGATGCTGGATCTGGCGCTGTTCCCCGCGGCACTCACCGGCGGCCTGGCGGCGTTTTTCGTCTATAACCACCACCCGGCCAAGACCTTCATGGGCGACACCGGGAGCCTGTTTCTGGGCGGTGCCGTGGCGGCCATGGGCTTTGCCATGGATATGCCGCTGATCCTGGTGCCCGTGGGCATCATCTACATTGCGGAGACGCTCTCCGACATCATCCAGGTGGGCTACTTCAAGGCCACCCACGGCAAGCGGTTTTTCAAGATGGCACCGCTGCACCATCACCTGGAGCTGTCCGGCTGGAGCGAGGGAAAGCTGGTGGCGGTCTTTTCCGGCATCACGCTGGTGTGCTGCCTGCTGGCTTATTTTGCCGTGCAGGGGCGCTGGTAAAATATCGTGCAGACCACGCGCAGACCACGCGGGAGAGGAGGCAGGCCCATGGCATCTGAGAGAAGGCGGCGGCCCCTGACAAGGGAAGAGGCGCTGCGGATCCAGGAGCGCCGGGCGCGGCAGCGGGAAAAGGAGCAGGAGAGCCGGGAGCTGGCCCGCGGTCCCATTGACCTGCCCTTTTTTGTGCTGGTGGTGCTGCTGACGGTCATCGGCCTCATTATGCTGCTGTCCGCCAGCTTTCCGTCTGCCTACTATGAGACAGACGGGGAAAATCCCCTGTTCTACTTTACCCGTCAGGGCGTGTTTGCCATCATGGGCCTGGCGGCTATGCTGCTGATCGGCAAGATCAATTACCAGCGGTTCCGGGGCCTGGCCCAGCCGCTTTTGTTCCTGTCGGTCATTTTGCTGGTGCTGGTGCTCATCCCCCATAACCCCATTGCCATCACCCGCAACAACGCCACCCGCTGGCTGGGCATTCCGGGCACGTCTTTACAGTTCCAGCCCTCGGAGGTGGCCAAGGTGGCGGTGGTGCTGTATTTTTCCGACAGCATCTCCAAAAAGAAGGACCTTATGCGCACCTTCCGCCACGGTATTTTGCCTTATGCCATCATCCTGGTGGTGCTGGCGGCGCTGGTGGGCCTGGAGCCCCATCTCTCCGGCGCCATCCTCATTATGGGCGCCGGCGCCGTGCTGATGCTGGTAGGCGGCATCAACTGGATGTGGGTAGGCGGCGCCATCGGCGCGGCCGGCATCATGATGTATCTGGTGCTGTTCGTCATCGGCTATAACGCATCCCGCATCGAAATGTGGCACAACCCCTGGGCAGATGCCCAGGGTAAGGGCTACCAGCTCTCCCAAAGCCTCATTTCCATCGGCTCCGGCGGGCTTTTGGGCGTGGGATTGGGCCGCAGCCGCCAGAAGTTCCTCTTCCTCCCGGAAGAGCATAACGACTTTATCTTTGCCATCGTCTGCGAGGAACTGGGACTCATCGGCGCGGCCATCATCATGCTGCTCTTTGCCGCCCTGATCCTCCGGGGCTACTGGATCGCGCTCCACGCCCGGGACCGCTTCGGAAGCCTTCTGGTGGTGGGTGTGACCACCCTGATCGGTCTCCAGACCTTTTTGAACATCGGCGTGGTGACGGGCCTGCTGCCCACCACCGGTATCTCCCTGCCGTTTTTCAGCTATGGCGGCACGGCCCTTTCCATCCAGCTGGCAGAGATGGGCATCGTGCTGTCCGTCTCCCGGCAGATGAAACCCACCAAGGCCGGATAGGCAGAAGAAACGAGGTAGTTTTCCAATGACCAAACCACTGGAGCGTGTGCTGTTCACCTGCGGCGGCACGGCGGGGCACGTGAACCCTGCCATCGCCCTGGCCCAGCTCATGGCGGAAAAGAACCCGCAGACCCGGTTTTTGTTCGTGGGAGCGGACCGGGGGCTGGAAAAGGATCTGATCCCCCAGGCGGGCTATGACTTTCAAACTGTCCATATCTCCAGCTTCCACCGCTCGGTGAAGCCGGCGGAGATCCGCCATAACCTGATCTCCCTGTATAACCTGACCCGCTCCCCGGCGGAGGCGCGGGCCATCCTGCGCTCTTTCCGCCCGGACGTGGTGGTGGGCACGGGAGGCTACGCCAGCTTCCCCATGGTAAAGGCCGCCGCCAAGGCGGGCATCCCCACGGCGGTGCATGAGTCCAACATGGTGCCGGGGCTGACCACGGAGCTGCTGGAGCCCTATGCTGACCGGATCATGGTGGGCTTTGAGGCCTGCCGGGCCCATTACCGCCACCCGGATAAGGTGGTGGTCACGGGGACCCCGGTGCGGGGTGACTTTTTCAAAATGACCCGCCAGGAGGCCAAGGCCGCCCTGGGCGTGGACGACGGACGGCCTCTAATCGTGTCTTTCTGGGGCTCCCTGGGTGCTGCCGGGATGAACCGTACTATGGCGGATTTCCTGGCTCTGGAGGCGGCCAAAGAGCCCTTCCACCATATCCACGGCGCGGGAAAAAGCGGCTACGGCCAGGTGATGGCGCTGCTGAAGGAAAAGGGCGTGGACCTTGCCGCCCACCCTGCGCTGCAGGTGCGGGAGTATATCTACGACATGGCCACCGTCATGCGGGCGGCGGACCTGGTGCTCTGCCGGGCCGGCGCATCCACCATCAGTGAGCTGACGGCTCTGGGCGTGGCGGCGGTGATCGTGCCGTCTCCCTATGTGACAAACAACCATCAGGAGAAAAATGCCCGGGTGCTGGAGGCGGCCGGCGGCGCGTCCGTGGTACTGGAAAAGGACGCCAGCGGACAGGCGCTGTTCCAGGCGTCCTGCGCCATTTTGCATGACGATGACGCTCGCAGCCGCATGGAAAAAGCCATGGCGGGGCTGGGCCTTCCCGACGCCACCGAGCGTATTTATCAGACGATTCTTCAAATCTGCCGGTAACCGGCACCTCTCTCCCTCCATAGGATGGACTGTTCAGCCATTTGATTCATCGCGGAGGGAGACACCATGAGTGAGATTTTGATAGAAGGCGGCGTGGGCCTGGAAGGAGAGGTGTGCGTTCAGGGGGCGAAAAACAGCGTGCTGCCCATTCTGGCGGCCACCATCCTCACCGGCGGTCAGGTGCTGCTGGAGGGCTGTCCCCATCTAAGGGATGTGGACGCCTCCGTGGACATTCTGCGCGCTCTGGGCTGCCGCGCCCGGTGGGAGGGGGACGCCCTGTCCGTGGATACCGCTCCCATGAACGGCTGCGCCATCTCCGACGCCCTCATGCGCCGGATGCGTTCGTCCGCCATTTTCCTGGGGGCTGTCCTGGCCCGCTGCGGCCGGGCGGAAATGAGTTATCCCGGCGGCTGTGAGCTGGGCCCCCGGCCCATCGACCTGCATCTTGCGGGACTGAGAGACCTGGGCGCCCGCATCCGGGAGGAGGGCGGTTTTCTCCACTGTACCGCTGCGCACCTGACGGGAAAGGAGATCGTGCTGGCGCTTCCATCTGTGGGCGCCACGGAAAACCTGATGCTCTCCGCCTGCGGTGCCGAGGGGGTGACGGTCATCTCCAATGCCGCCCGGGAGCCGGAGATCGTGGATCTGCAGGAGTTTCTCAACGCCTGCGGCGCGGATGTGGCCGGAGCGGGCTCTTCCACCGTGGTGGTCCGGGGCGGGAGGAAGCTGCATGGGTGCCGCTATCGCTGCATGAGCGACCGGATCGTGGCGGCCACCTATCTCTGCGCTGTATGTGCGGCGGGGGGAGACGTATTTTTGCGCCGGGCCCGGGAGGAGCATCTGGCCACCGTCACCGCCTCCCTGCGGCAGGCAGGGTGCGCCATTACATCCGACGGCGCGGGCATTGCCTGCCGGTGCATGAGCCGGCCCGGAGCAGTGCGCCCGGTGCGTACCGCGCCCTATCCCGGCTTTCCCACAGACGCCCAGGCCATCTTGATGGCCGCGCTGGTGCGCTCCAGAGGCACCACGGTATTTGAAGAGAACATATTTGAAAACCGCTACCGCCATGTGGATGAACTGGTCCGCATGGGGGCGGATATCCGGGTGTCCGGTCGGACGGCGGTGGTCACAGGCGTGGAGCACCTCAGCGGCGCGGCCGTGCGCTGCACGGATCTGCGGGGCGGCGCGGCACTGTGTGTGGCCGCCCTGGCAGCAGAGGGCGAAAGCCGCCTTTTTGAAACGGGACACATCGACAGAGGCTATGAGGACATTGTCCGGGATCTGGGAGCGCTGGGCGCCCGGATCTCCAGAACGGAAGAAATGAACTGAGGAGCACGGCATGGCACGACGCAGACATTCCAACCGAAAGCGCAGGAGAGGGAGCTTTGGCTTCCTCTATAAGGTGCTGTCCATGTTGGTGATCTGCGGCTGCCTGGTGGCGGCGCTGACCCTGTTTTTCCGGGTGAACACCATCGTGGTCACCGGCCAGGAGCGCTACACCCAGGATCAGATCGTGGAGGCCAGCGGCGTGGGCGTGGGCGATAACCTGTTTTTGCTCAATAAATACGCCGTGGCCGGCAGTATCCGCACGGCGCTGCCCTATGTGGACGAGATCCGCATCAACCGCAAGCTCCCGGATACCCTGCTCATCGAGATCAAGGAATGCGGCACCCCCATGGCGGTGGTGCAGGACGGCTTTGCCTGGCTGGTGAGTCCCAGCGGCCGCATCGTGGAACAGCTGGACACCGCCCAGGCGGAGGGATATGCCGTCATCAGCGGCTGTCAGCTGCTGGCGCCCTCTGTGGGAACGCGCCTGGCGCTGGCCACGGAGTATGCAGCCCAGCAGCAGAGCCTGCTGGACCTGATGGCCGCGCTGGAGGAGGCGGGGCTGAGCGACCAGGTGGACGCCATCCGCCTGGATGACCTGTCGGCGCTGATCATGGAGTACGCCGGACGCTTTTCCGTGGAGCTTCCTTACGGGGCGGATTATGCCCGGAAGCTGCGGGCGCTGGTACAGGTGGTGGAGCAGCTGGAGACCAACCAGACCGGCACCATCCAGATGACCTGGGACAACGGAGAAGTGCATTTTATCGAAAACTGACGAACCCTGGGAGAGGGGCGTTTTCTCCCTGTGTTTCTTTATAAAAAACTCCTGGAAAAGGCAGGCCGCTACTTGACCGCGGCGGCAAAGTGTCATACAATAAACTAAATCCGGCAACCACAGGATATTGCGACATTCAAGGGCGGCACCGCCCTTTTGCACAAATGATAGTAGGAGGCACACTATGGCGTTTGGATTGGAGACCGGTCCCGATACCGTTGTCAATATTAAAGTGATCGGCGTAGGCGGCGGCGGCAACAATGTGGTCAACCGCATGGTTCGCTCCGGCACCAAGGGCGTGGACTTTGTGGCGGTGAACACCGATAAGCAGGCACTGAATGTTTCCAGTGCTACATACAAGATCCAGATCGGCGAGAAGCTGACCCACGGTCAGGGCGCCGGCTCCGACCCCGAGGTGGGCCGCAAGTCCGCCGAGGAGAGCCGTCAGCAGATCGCCAAGGCTCTGGAGGATACGGATATGGTGTTCATCACCGCCGGCATGGGCGGCGGCACCGGTACCGGCGGCGCGCCCATCGTGGCGGAGATCGCCAAGGAGATGGATATCCTCACGGTGGCCGTGGTGACCAAGCCTTTCGGCTTTGAGGGACCCCGCCGCATGCGGGCTGCCGAGGCGGGCATTTCCGAGCTGAAGGACCGGGTGGACTCTCTGGTCATCATCCCCAACGACCGGCTCAAGCATGCCACCGATCAGAAGATCACCTTTGCCAATGCATTTGAGATCGCCGACGATGTGCTGCGCCAGGCGGTGCAGTCCATCTCCGATCTGATCCGGGATACCGGCTTTATCAACCTGGACTTTGCCGACGTGACCGCCGTCATGAAGAACGCGGGCATGGCCCACATGGGCGTGGGCCGGGCTGCCGGCAAGGGCAAGGCGGAAGAGGCTGCCAAGATGGCCATTTCCAGCCCCCTGCTGGAGACGTCCATCGAGGGCGCCAAGGGCGTGCTCATCAACATCACCGGCTCCATGGACATCGGCCTGGAGGAAGTGGAGCAGGCCGCGTCGCTGGTGCAGGAGGCCGTCCATCCCGACGCCCTCACCATCTTCGGCGCCACCTTCGACGAGACCATGGACGACGAGATCCGCGTCACCGTCATTGCCACCGGCTTTGACAAAGCCCCTGCCCAGCAGGAGCTGCCCAAGATGCAGAGCGTCCAGGCGGACCAGGGCGCCCGTGCCGTCACCGCGCCTGAGCCCGTTCCCCTGAAGGAAGTGGATGTCCCCAAGGTGGAGGACGAGACCGACGACGTGTTCGATGACATTTTGAAGATTTTCAACAAACGGGATTGAAAAAAACCGGAACGCCCCGCAGGATTTTCCTGCGGGGCGCTTTTTTCTCCCCGCTGCGCCGCGGTTTGGGCATCTGCTCCATGGCGGCGCTGCCGCTTTTTGCAAGGGGAGATTTCGCGCCTTCCGTTCAAAATACATTTGCCGGCACCGCCAGTGGCTGCCGGCAGTTTTTTGGAAGGGGTGATCGTATTTGCATGAACCAACGCAAACGGCAAGGCGGCTGCTGCGGGGCGGAGCGGCGCTGCTCCTGGCCCTGATGCTGACCGCCGCAGTTCCCGCCGGTGCGGCGGAGCTCTCCAACGCCGGCACGTCCGCGCTGCCCGAAAAACTGGTGCCTGTGGGCCACACCGTCGGCATCAAGCTCTTTTCCAGGGGTGTGCTGGTGGTCAAGCTCCCGGACGGGCAGACGCCGGCCAGGGAGTGCGGCTTGCAGACCGGTGACGTGATCGTCAAATGCGGCGGCATTTCCGTCCAGTCCACGGAGCAGTTCCAGCAGCTGCTCCAGGAGCGCCGCAGCGCCGCCACGGACCTGCAGGTCAGCCGCAACGGCCGCCAGCTGGAGCTGTGTGTGTCCCCGGAAAAAAATGAGCAGGGCACCTATTCCATCGGTGCCTGGATCCGGGACTCCATGGCCGGCATCGGCACCGTCACCTATTATGATCCCGACACCGGGGCTTTCGGCGCCCTGGGCCACGGCATCGCCGATGTGGATACCGCCCAGCTGATGCCGTTTTCCTCCGGCTCTATCCTGCCCTCTACGGTAAAAGCCGTGAAGAAGGGGGAAGCAGGCAGCGCCGGCGAGCTGCGGGGCGACTTTGACCTCAGCGGCGATCTGGGCACGCTGTACGCCAATACCCAAAGCGGCGTGTTCGGCCATCTGGAGGCAGACGCCTCCTGCTGGGATGTGGGCGAGGCTTTGCCGGTCGCCAAGGCGGATGAGGTGGTGCCGGGCAAGGCAACCATCCTCTCCAACGTGGAGGGCGACGAGCTCTGCGCCTATGACATCGAGATCCTCAGTGCCGGCACGTCTGCCGACGGCCGGGACATGGTGCTGCGCGTCACCGATCCGGACCTCATCGCCGCCACCGGCGGCATCGTCCAGGGCATGAGCGGCAGCCCCATCCTCCAGAACGGGAAATTCGTAGGCGCTGTGACCCATGTGCTGCTGAATGATCCAACCAAAGGATATGGAATTTTCCTTGAAACTATGCTGAAAGCGGCCGAGTGACCGCAAAGGGCAGCCTGCGGGCTGCCCTTACATCGTTTTTGGGGATGCCTTGACAGCGGGAGACAGTATGATAAAATACAGGCACAAATCCACAGGGAGAACGGGAGGAGGGACCCCAATGAACCACAAGTGGAAGCGCCGGATCAAACAATGGGGCTTGGATCTGGTCCGCCTGGCCATCCTGTTTGTGTTTATTTCCATCGTCAAGGACGCATGTGGCTGTTCGGCATTCCCAAAGCCGAGGACGTCTGCAAGGTCACGATCTCCTGCCCCCGCATCACGGATACCGTGAAAACCTATACCGATGCGGAGTCCATCGATCTGGCGGTGGCGCTGACCGGCTTTTTGAAGTACTCCCTGCTGGAAAAACCGGAGGGAAGCCGGGAGGATGCCGTTGAGATCATCTATGAACTCCGGGACGGGAGGACCGTCACAGTGGCCGCTGATGAGACCACCGTGTGGTGGAAGGACAGGGCCCACGCGGTCCGGTCACCGGGCGGTTTTGTCTATCTGGTAGAAGTGGACTTTTTTTCGCAAGAGCTGGACTAGCGTAAAAACATGCCGGCGATGTTGCTTCTATCAAAGGATATGGAATTTTTCCTGAAACTATGCCGAAAGCGGCAAAATAAATGAGCGGCAGGGACGATTTGTCCCTGCCGTTTTTCGTTTGGATGTGGTATGCTGGGATCAGAAAACAAAATAAGGAGGGATCACCATGCACATCCGCCTGCGCACCCTTTGGAGAGTCCCGGTTTTTTGCCTGATCTCCAGTTATGTGAGTTTTTATGTGACGGTATACCTGGGCGGCGCTTTTTTTACGGTCCAGACCGTGGGCGCCGACGGGGTCACCAACGTGTCCGTCGATCCGGTCCGTGCCGCGATCTTTGACGGAGCACTGTTTTTGATCGTGCTGGCCCTGGGGGGACTGTGGGCTTTCCGCACCATGACCCGGGCAGAGATCGCCGTTTCCGCGGGGATCATTTCCACGGTCTATCTCATCGTGGTGGCCTTGCAGCTGACGGTCCCGTCATTTCCTATTTCCCTCAGCATGCAGCTGGCCAAGTTTTTCAACTGGACGGGGACGATTTCCTCCTGGCTGCTGCGGCTGACGGACCACCTTGCCTTTTCCACCATCGCCGCTTGCTTTGCCCCGCTGCTGTTCATCCCATTCGGACGAAAGACTGCCTGAAAGATCACTTTACCGGGGCGGAAAACGCTTGGCTTTTTCGATGAGCTTGGGGTAGATCCGCTCTCGGAACCAGGGCTCCGACGAGGCTGCGATGGCATCCTCCGGTGTGAACCAGCCCACGGCGCTGTTTTCGTCGGCTTTGCGGCGGATGGGCTGATCCGGGTCTGCTTCCAGCAGATAGGTCACATTCAGGTGCAGGTGGGACGAGACATACCGGCCGTGCTTTTCGTGGCCGTCCACGGTCAGGATCTCCAGGGAGAAGAGCTCCGGCGTGACAGGCGTCACAGTGTGCACGCTGCTTTCCTCCCGCACTTCCCGCAAAGCCACGGCGAGAAGATCCCGCTCTCCGTCGGCGTGGCCTCCCAGCCAGGCCCAGGAACCATAGAGATTATGATAGGCCAGAAGCACCTTTTGGCGGTCCGGGCTTACCACCCAGGCGGAGGCAGTCAGGTGGGCAGAGGCATTTTCCCGGGTGTAGAGCGGCTCACCGCTGCGCAGCCGCCGAAGGAGCTCCCGGCGGTCCGCCTCTTCCTGCTCATTCCAGGGGACATAGCGCTCCAGTTGTTCCAAAAGTTCCATAATTTCACCTCTTTTCACCACAGTACCACAATTTTAGCCCGAAAAAAAGAGCTGAACTCCCACTTATGAGAGAAAATGTGAAAAGCGTCGAATGATTTTTGGAATTTATTTACAGTTTCCCGTTGCAAAACCTGTCCGTTTATGGTAATTTATAGAAAACGTGATTTGAAGCTTCATGAATCCGTCGCAGCGGAAGGCCAGCCGGGGAGCGGCCTCCGGTGCCCAAAAACTTTGGAAAAGGAAAAGGGAAGACATGGACAGCAGGAGAACTGTATTGCTGGCAGATGCCAATGAAGAATTCCGCGGCATGCTGCGGAATGTGATCGACGGAACGGATGGATTCACCGTGGCGGGCTCCACGGGAGACGGCGCGGAGGCGCTGCGCCTTTGCAACGAGCTGCACCCGGACCTTGTTTTGATGGACGTGGTGCTGCCCGGATTGGACGGTTTTGCCCTCATGAAGCGGATGGGGCTGCAGGAGGCAGGTACGCCGAAGGTCATCGTGCTCTCCGCACTTTGCACGGAGCAGGCGGTAAGCGAGGCGGTGAGCCTGGGCGCGAGCTTTTTCTTCTCCAAGCCCTGTGAGATGGAGGCACTGCTGGAGCGGATGGGCGCCGTGTGCACGCCCGCTGTGCCGGAGCCGCAGATGTCCGCCCCGGAGCTGAAGACTCTGGTGACCGCTGTGATCCATGAGATCGGTGTGCCTGCCCATATCAAGGGCTATCAGTACCTGCGGGAGGCCATCATGATCGCCGTGGAGGACATGGATGTCATCAACGCAGTGACGAAGGTGCTCTATCCTGAGGTGGCCAAGCGGTTCGGTACCACGGCTTCCCGGGTGGAGCGGGCCATCCGCCACGCCATCGAGGTGGCCTGGGACCGGGGCGATCTGGAGACGCTGCAAAAGTACTTCGGCTACACCGTGTCCAACGCCAAGGGAAAACCCACCAACTCCGAGTTCATCGCCATGATCGCGGACCGGCTGGTGCTGGAACGGAAAAATCAGAGCTTGATGCGTGCATAAAAAAAGAGAGGCATTTGCCTCTCTTTTTTGCTGTATGGGATTCGCAGCGTCTTTCAGGGAAGCTCCAGTGCCTCCGGGCACAGGGCGGCGGCGGTCAGCTCCAGTTGGGCCTGGGTAGGATCGTCGCCCCAGTAGTGTACCTCCGCCAGGCGGCCCTCCCAGCAAAAGACGTACCGGTTCCGGGGCTCGTCGCCGGTATAGTGGCGGTAGAGGGCAGTCACTCCGTCGGGGGCCCAGTCCTGGAGCACCGCGTGGTCCATGTACTCCGGCGGCACTTCCGGAGAGCGGCGGGCGTACTGCTCCAGCAGGTAGTCCCGGCAAAGGCCGTACAAAAGGGGCAGCTTCACGTCCACCACCGTGTAGGATAGATCCGGCAGCTCCTCATCGCAGTCCAGACGCAGGTCCTGGCGGTAGTCCGCCTGGGTCAGCAGGGGGGAGGACTGGATGTGCGCCTCCGTGGAGTAGCGGTCATCCTCCGCCGCGCCGGTGAGGCTCTCCACCCGCAGGGGGATAGGGTCGGCGTAGATCTCCCAGGTGATGCCGTAGACGGTGTAGCTGTCCACCGGGTCGGAGCTGCCCAGGAGGCCCCGGCGGCTCAGGGAGATCACGCCGGCCACCAGCGCCGACATACCTGCCAGGGTGACGGCCACACAGATGCCGATGGATACGGCCCGGTTCACCCGCCGGGAGGCGCCCAGGCCCCGGAGGGCACGGGTGGCGGCAGCGGTGAGCACGCACACCAGCACCACCAGCACCACGCCGAAGAGGAAGTAGATCAGCTCCCGCCGGGAGGTGGTCAGCAGGAATAAGATCTCAACAACAAACAGGATGCTTACAAAGGCAAAACTGGCATAGCGCCAGGTGCGGATATGGAGCATGCGGCCCTCTCGGGCTGCCTGCCGGGCCCGTGGCAGCCACCGGGCATAGAAACCAAGCTCCAGCAGAGCCATGAGGGCAATGGGAAGCCAGATGGCGGACGAGAGCAGGGTGATGGGGGAGCTGAGTGCGTCCAGAGGGCCGGTGTACATCCGCCAGAAGAAAAATACCAGCTGGAATATGGCCAGGGCCAGCGTGGCCAGCATGCCCGGCAGGAAGCTGCGGCGCATGGCTGCGCGGATGTTTTCCACCTGGGTCACCGGATCCGTCTCCAGCGGGATGGGATCGCTTTGGTCTGTATAGAAGATCTGCATCTGTCCCCACCGGACCGCCGGCTCCCAGCCGACTTGGGCACAGTAGTCCGCAAAGACCTGCTGGCCCTCTGTGGGGCCCGGGTCAAAAGAGGAAGCCTTGGGGAAGTAGGTGACGGAGAAATGGAGCTGCGATGGTTCCATGGCCCGGTAGCGCCAGAGCGCGCCGGAGATGGAGTCGATCATCCAGCCCCGTGCCGCCATGCGCTCTAAGTGGGCGGCAATGCCTTGGGCATCGTAAAAGGAATAGAAAGCCAGCCGGTAAATGCGCCTTTTTTTCATCGGGACGCTCCTTCCTCCGGCAGAATACGCCGGTAGTCCTCCGCCAGCGTGATAAGACGCCGGTACTCTTCTTCCAAAGCCTGCCGCCCTGCCGCCGTGATGCGGTAGCTGCGGCGCCGGCCTTCCACCTTGGTCTCCTCGATCATGCCAGCGCTCTGGAACTGCTCCAGCAGGTTATAAAGCGTGCCGGGCCCCACATTGACCCGTCCCCCTGTCAGGGCGGACACGGCGGCCATGATATCCGTGCCGCATTGCTCCTTGGTCAGGCACAGCAGGATATAGAACATCTGCTCCGTCAGGGTGTGGAATTTTTCCCGCGCCATGGAGCCCCTCCTCTCTGAATATCGAATATCGTTATTTCTGATCTCACTATAATACCGATATTCGATATTGTCAAGCGGGAAGTGGGGCTTGCCTTTTGGGACGCGGCGTGCTATCCTGTTAAAAGATTAGAAAAAGAGGAGAAAAAGGTATATGAAGTATTCTTTCCGTCCCCAGGGCGTGTGCTCTCGGGAAATGAGCGTGGAGCTGAACGACCAGGGCGTCATTGAGAACCTGGAGGTCGTGGGCGGCTGCAGCGGCAACCTGCAGGGCATCAGCGCACTGGTGCGCGGCATGTCTGCGCAGGAGGCCATCGAGCGCATGAAGGGCATCCACTGCGGCGCCAAGTCCACCTCCTGCCCGGACCAGCTGGCCCGGGGCCTGGAGCAGATCCTGGCGGGCAAAGCTCAGTAAGCGGAAAAAGCCATGCTGCGGCATGGCTTTTTTCTTATGTTTTGCCAGCCTTTTGTGGACAATCGAATAGAAAGATGATACACTGACACATATTGTAAACGAAATCTGTGTTGAGGGAGAACAGACCATTTATGAAGATCGTTTTGGTCATTGACCAGTTCGACGACGCCAACAACGGCACCACCATCAGCGCCCGGCGCTTTGCCATGGCGCTGCGTCAGCACGGCAACGAGGTGCGTGTCATCGCCACGGGAAAACCGGCGGACTACAAATATGCCGTGCGGCAGATGCGCTTTTTCCCCATTGTAGAGCATCTGATCACCAGCCAGGGCATGCGCCTGGCCATTCCAAACAAGCACGTGTTTGAAAAGGCGGCCGCCTGGGCGGACGTGGTGCATTTCATGATGCCCTCGCCGCTGGGGGTCATGGGTCTCAAGCATGTGGAAAAGCTGGGGATCCCCCACACGGCGGCGTTCCACTGCCAGCCGGAAAACATCACCTTCACGCTGCATATGGGAAACAGCAAACGGGTGAACGACTTTGTATACAACCGCTTCCGGGACAGCTTCTTTAACCGCTTTACCCACATCCACTGCCCCAGTGCCATGATCGCGGACCAGCTCCGCCGCCACGGCTATACCGCCAAGCTCCATGTGATCTCCAACGGCATCAGCCCCCAGTATCAGTATGGGAAAAGGCCCAAGGAGCCGTGGATGGAGGGCTTTTTCAACGTGCTGATGGTGGGTCGCTACGCCGGTGAAAAGCGGCAGGATGTGCTCATCGAGGCCGGTGCCAAAAGCCGCTATGCCGACCGCATCCAGGTGATCCTGGCGGGCAAGGGCCCTCTGGAGGGTAAGTACCGCCGCCTCGCCAAAAAGCTCCATAACCCCATCGTCATGGAGTTTTACGAGCCGGAGCGGCTGCTGGAGATCCTCCACATGGCAGACCTGTATGTCCATACCTCCGATGCGGAGATCGAGGCCATGAGCTGCATGGAGGCGTTTGCCTGCGGCCTGGTGCCGGTCATCGCCAACTCGCCCCGCTCCGCCACGCCTCAGTTTGCCCTGGACAGCCAGAGCCTGTTCCCCGCCGGGGACAGCGATGCCCTGGCAGCGCGCATCGACTGGTGGATCGAGCATCCCCAGGAGCGGGTGGAGATGGAAAAGCGCTATGCCGAGCATGCCAAGCGCTACGCCCTGAATCTCTCCATCCAGCAGACGGAGGACATGTTCCGCCAGGCTATTGAAGAGCAAAAAGCGGGCTCTGCCCAATAAAAAACAGCAAAGACCGCCGCGGGAAGCACCCGCGGCGGTCTTTTTGCATACAATGGGGCAGCAGAGGAAGTGAGGTAAGGAACCATGGCATATTCCGACCGGGAACTGCTGGCCCGGCTGATCCAGTGCGAGGCGGGCGGGGAAGGAGAAAACGGCATGAAGGCGGTGGCGGGCGTGGTCATGAACCGGGTGAATGCCCGGGGCGGTGAGTACGCCCGGGTGGGGCAGGGCAGCATCCGCAAGATCATTTTCCAGCCCTATCAGTTCGTCTGTGCCAGCGAGACGGAAAACGGCGTGTACAATCCACAGAATATCTACAACATGCGGCCCGAGCAGATCCATTACGACATTGCCGACTGGGCCATCGCAGGCAACCGGCTGCCGGACGTGGCGGAATCCTTGTGGTTCTATAATCCCTTCGGCCCCAACTGCCGCCCCTTCTTCCCTTCGGAGGTGGGGTACTGGCAGACCCGGATCGGCGATCACTGCTTCTACAATCCAACCGACGCGTATTACAAAACTTGAGAGGTGTGCTATGACCCAATATCAGACCACGAACATGCCGCCCAGCGGCGTCAACTGGAGCGGGGAGATCACCCCGGGACGCCGTACGCCTGCGGCGGTGCCGGACGGCATGCCCGGCACCATGTCCGGCCCCATGCCCGGCAGCGCATCCGGCCAGCCCTTCAACACGGTCCCCATGCAGACGGGGATGGCCTCCACCGCCAAACTCATGACCAGCGGGGCCCATCTGGACATGAAGAATAACCTTCCCCAGGAGGTGCTGGAGTCTCCCACCACGGTCCAGGAGGCCTACAAAGGGTCCCTCCGGGCCATGCTGGCGCGCAACGTGGGAAACTACATCGTAGCCACGTTCCTGGTAGGGACCCAGAACACGGTCTCCTTTGAGGGCGTGCTGTACGACGTGGGCAACGACTATGTGACCATCTATCAGTCCGGCCGGGACCGCTACATCGTCAGTGACATCTACTCCCTCAAGTACATGGAGTTCTACGATACCCAGCGGCGGGAGCTGTGCGACGAGCTGCTGCGTCAAAACGGCTGGGAGAGCCAGAATCCGTAAGAGGGGATTGCGCCGGCGGGACAACTGTGCTAAAATCCGGGTATTCAAAAACACTGCAAAGGAGAAGATTTCCATGGATTTTGCCCAATTGTCCCAGGCGCGGTATTCCCTGCGCAAGTTCAGTGACCGCCCCGTGGAGCCGGAGAAGCTCGCAGCGGTGCTGGAGGCGGGCCGCAATGCCCCCACGGCCCACAATCTCCAGCCCCAGCGCATTTTCGTGCTCCAGACCCCGGAGGCCCTGGAAAAGGCTGACGGCTGCACGGCCGCCCATTTCCATCCGCCGGTGATGCTGGTGGTGGCCTATGACCCGGCGGCGTCCTGGAAGCGGGAGACCGACGGCAAGGACCACGGTGAGATCGACGCCGCCATCGCGGTGACACAGATGATGCTCCAGGCAGCGGACCTGGGCCTTGGCACCACCTATGTGGGCATGTTCGAGCCGGAAAAGCTCCTGGCAGCGTTCCCGGAGATGGAGGGCCTGGTGCCCATCGCCCTGCTGCCCATGGGCTACGGCGCCGAGGGCGCCCATCCCTCCCGTCTGCATGCGGACCGCAAGCCCATGGAAGAGCTGGTGCGGTATCTCTAAAAGAAAAAAAGACTGCCCATCGGGCAGTCTTTTTTTTATCTGTGCGGTGCCTTATCTTCTGCGGCCCCGGTAGCCTCGGCGGCTGCGGAAGTTTACGCTGCGGCCGTAGCGGTAACGGCGGCGGCCGAATACCAGCTTCCACAAAAGCAGTGCCACGATCGCCACCAGCAGGATGATGCCGACCACCTTCACGGCCGTTTGGGAGAAGAACTGCTTCACATCCCGCCAGAAGGTCAGGATGCGGGAAGCCTCCACGTCGTTGAGGGCCAGCAGATCCACGGTGGCATAGTCCTTGCCGTCATAGGAGAGGGTCACGGTGCCCAGCACATCGCCGGCGGCGATGGGAGCTTCCACCGGATCGGACTTGAGGGTGACGGTACGCTCCAGATCTTCGGCGGCCAGGCCCTTGGGCAGCAGCACCTCCACATCCTCGGCAGGGTGGACGGTCACATGGTCGATCTTGGAGAGGGACACGGCCACCTCCTTGAGGATCTCGTCGGAGGTGAGCACCGTCTGGTAGGCGAAGTTGTCAAAGGCCCAGTTGAAAAGCCGGTTGGTCTCGTAGAAGCTCATGGTGCGGATCTCGTTGCCCTCCAGGTGCAGCTGCTCGCAGCCCAGCATCACACTGATGAAGCTCAGGCTGCCCTTGGAGGCAGAAGAGACCAGGCAGTGTCCGGCGGCGTCGGTGGATCCGGTTTTGATGCCGTGGGCGTCCGTATTGTAATAGCCCCGGGAGCGCCAGACGGAGATGAGATAGTTGGTGGAGTGGAGGGAACGGGCCTCGGAGAGGTTGGTGGCAGGCAGGGTGATGTCGCCGGTATCGCAGATGCGCATGAAGTCCTCGTGCTTCATGGCCTCTTGGGTGATGAGGTACAGATCCCAGGCGGAGGTGTAGTGCTGGCTGTCGTGGAGGCCGGTGGGATTGACGAAGTGGGTGTTCTCACAGCCCAGGGCCTGGGCTTTTTCATTCATGGCGTCCACAAAGGTGTCCACATCGCCGCTGACGGCCTCGGCCAGAATGACACAGGCCTCGTTGGCGGACACCACCAGCATGCAGTACAAAAGCTGCTCCACCGTCATGACCTCGCCCACCTGAATGCCGGCGGAGCTGCCGTCACTGTCCAGCTGGGTGATGGAGTCGGAGGCAGTGAGCTGCTGATCCAGGGAGAGCTTTCCGCTGTCCACCGCCTCCAGCACCAAAAGCGCCGTCATGATCTTGGTGAGGCTGGCGGGATAGAGCTCTTGATGCTCATTCTTCGCGTAGACGATACCGCCGGTATTGGCGTCCACCAGCAGTGCCGCCTTGGCCTGAATGTCCGGATCGGCCGGCAAAGAGGGCTCCGCAGCCGAGGCAGGAAATGCCAGCAGGTTGGCCAACAGGGCCATGAGGAAAAAAACAGAGAAAAAACGCTTTGCTTTCATATCCAACTCCTGTAATCTATGCTATACTAACCGTGTGTGGAAAAAACAGCCGCCGAAGCGGCGTGATTCGTCATATAATGACAGTATAGCAAAAAATACCCGGGAGTTCAACCACCATGAAGCTGGGAAACGTGACCAAAACCGAAAAATGTCTGCTGGGCGCCGCGGCGGTATTTCTGTGTCTGGTGACGGGGCTTTACGTCCATGATACGGCCCTGCCGGATCAGCGCGGCGCCGTGGCGGTGGAGACAGAGCGCCAGGTCAGCGACGACGCGCTGGGGCCTGTCTGGGAGCCGGTGGACATCAACACCGCTGACGCCGAGACCCTGGACACCCTGCCGGGGATCGGGCCTGCGCTGGCTGGGCGGATCATTGCCTACCGGGAAGAGCACGGGCCGTTTAAAAGCGGCGAGGAGCTCATGGAAGTCAAGGGGATCGGCGAGGCCACCTACGAGGGATTGGCGGACTGGATCACAGTGGAAGGAAAGGACAAAGAATGAAAATATTGGTCGTGGATGATGAGAAGCTGCTGGTCAAGGGCATGAAGTTCAACCTGGAGAACGAGGGCTATACGGTGGAGTGCGCCTACGACGGCGCCGCTGCCGTGGAGCTGGCCAGGACGGGACAGTTTGACCTTTTGATCCTGGATGTGATGATGCCGGAAGTGGACGGACTGGAGGCCTGTATGCGCATCCGGGAGTTTTCCAACGTGCCCATCATCATGCTCACCGCAAAAAGCGAGGACGCCGACAAGCTCATGGGCTTTGAGTGCGGTGCCGACGACTATCTCACCAAGCCCTTCAACATCCTGGAGCTCAAGGCCCGGGTGCGGGCGCTGCTGCGGCGTGCCGCCGGCGTTCAGCGCAGCCAGGGCGCGGTGCTGACGGTGGGGGACCTGAGTCTGAACACGGAGGAGCGGGTGGCCATCCGGGACGGAAAGACCGTGGACCTGACCGCCAAGGAGTATGACCTCATCGAGCTTTTGATGCGCAATCCCCGGCGGGTATACAGCCGGGAGAACCTGATGAACGTGGTGTGGGGCTATACCTACGCCGGGGACTACCGCACCGTGGATGTGCACATCCGCCGCCTGCGGGAAAAGCTGGAAAAGAATCCGGCCGAGCCGGATCACATCATGACCAAGTGGGGAGTGGGGTACTATTTCAAAGGGTAAGCGCTGGTTTTTCAACAGCCTGCAGATCAAGTTCGGCCTGAGCTATATCCTGGGCATTACGGCGGTGCTGCTGCTGCTCAATACCTATCCGCTGCTGGTATCCCAGGATCTGGTGTTCCGCTCCAAGGCCACCACCCTCCAGTCCAGTGTGTCCGTGATGGTCAACTCCCTGAGCGGACTGGACAAGCTGACGGAGGAGAACGTGGCCCAGGCCATGGCGGTGGTGGAGGAGACGGGTCTTTCCCGCATCCTGGTGACGGACAGTGCCGGCAGGATCCTCTACGATACCCGGGAGACCGGCAGCGCCGTGGGGCAGTACACCTTCTATACGGAGGTGGTGCAGGCCCTGCTGGGCAACGACGCCTTCACCTGCCAATATAAGGATGCGGCGTTCCGCAGCCGGGCCTCCTCACCGGTGATGTACCAGAGCCAGATCATCGGCGCGGTGTACGCCTATGAATACGACACGGAGCAGGCCTCGCTGCTGGAGGGGCTCCGGTCCAACCTGCTGCGCTTGTCCGGCATCATCGCCGTAGTGGTGGTGTGCCTGAGCGGATGGCTGTCCCGGGCGCTGACCCACAAGATCAGCCAGCTGCTCACGGCCATCCGCCAGGTGCGGGAGGGAGCGTACAGCCACCGGGCCGATATCCGTGGGCGGGACGAGATCGCCCAGATCGCCCAGGAGTTCAACAGCCTCACCGACCGGCTCCAGACCACGGAGAACGCCCGGAGGCGCTTTGTCTCCGATGCGTCCCACGAGCTCAAAACGCCGCTGGCCGCTATCCGTCTTTTGACGGACTCCATTTTGCAGACGGAGGACATCGACCCGGCCACTACCCGGGAGTTTGTGACGGACATCGGCGCGGAGGCCGAGCGCCTCAGCCGCATCACGGAGGACCTGCTGCGGCTGACCCGGCTGGACAACAGCGTGCTGGAGGCGCCGGTGCGGGTGGACGTGCTGCCGGTTTTGGAGCAGGTCATGCGCATGATGAGCCTGGTGGCACAGGAAAAGCAGGTGGACCTGACCTATGAGGCGTCGGGGGAGTGCACCGTGCTGGCAAGCCCCGACGAGATCCATCAGGTCATCTATAACCTGACGGAAAACGGCGTGAAGTACACCGGCAGCGGCGGTGCCGTGCAGGTGTCGCTGCGGCGGGAGGAGACTTGGGTGGTGTTGTCCGTGGCGGACAACGGTCCGGGCATCCCCGAGGAGGATCTGGACCGGATCTTCGAGCGGTTTTACCGGGTGGACAAGGCCCGTTCCCGTGCCGCAGGCGGCACGGGCCTGGGCCTGAGCATCGTCAGCGGCATGGTGAAAAAGCGGGGCGGCACCGCCCAGGCTGCCAACCGGCCCGGCGGCGGCGCGGTGTTCACCGTGCGCTGGCCCTGGAAGGGAGAGGATACGCCGTGAAAAAGAAAGTGTGCATCCTCTGTGCGGCGGCACTGACGTGTCTGCTGGCGGGCTGCACCTATGCGGTGGTGACCGGAGCGGGTGCGCAGGCGGATACGTATTTGCTGTATTTCCGGGCGGAGGATCTGGACAGCGCAGCAGGCGGCGACGCGCTGCGGGCGGAATCCGTACGCCTGCCGGGCCTTTCGGATCTGGAGCCGCAGCAGGCGGCGGAGGCGCTCATGGAGGCGCTTTTGGCAGGGCCTGAGGATGAGACGCTGCACTCTGCCATCCCGGCAGGCACCGACCTGGTGTCGCTGACACTGGACGGGCGGAGGGCAGTGGTGGACATGACCTCCGGCTATGGAGGACTGTCCGGCGTGGCGCTGACCCTGGCGGACTATGCCGTGACGCTGACGCTGACCCAGCTTCCGGAGATCTCCACTGTCAGCGTGACGGTGCGGGGAAGGGAACTGGGCTACCGGGGCAGCCAGGTCTTTGCCCCGGACGATGTGCTGCTGTCTACCACGGAGGATGTGGTGGACACGGTGACGGCTACGCTGTATTTGCTGGATGAGGCGGGTGAGCTGACGCCCTGTGAGGCCGTATTGGAGCTGTACGAGGGAGATACCCAGGTACAGGCCGTGGCGGCGGCGCTGGAGGATGGCGCCCAGGACCAGGGGCTTGCCTCTCCTCTGCCGGAGGGATTTGCGGTGCGGTCTGTGTGGCTGGATCAGCCGGTGTGCTACGTGAACCTCTCCTCCGCCATCGTGCGGGAGCTGGAGGAAACGGAAGCGGTGCCGCTGGCGCTGCAGGCACTGGCCCGCTCGCTGTGTTCCTTGGACACGGTGGAAGAGGTGCAGTTCCTGGTAGATGGGGAATACGCTGACCGGTATGGAACGGCGCCGGTGCGGGAGCCGTATGTGTATACCGAGTAAAAAGGAGGGCCGGTAGGCCCTCCTTTTTTGCGGTTTATCCGCCCAGCAGCAGCCGCACCGCCAGCGCAGAGGCGGCAAAGCCCGTCAGATCCGCGATGAGGGCGGCGGGCACCGCGTGGCGGGTGCGGAAAATGCCGGCGGAGCCGAAATAGACGGCGATGGTGTAAAAGGTGGTTTCCGTGCTGCCCAGCATGACGGCTGCTACACGGCCCACATAGCTGTCCGGACCATAGGTTTGCAGCAGGTCGGTGGCCACCGCCAGGGCGCCGCTGCCGGATACGGGACGGATCAAAAGCAGCGGGGCGGTCTCCGCCGGGATGCCCAGCAGCTCCAGAGCAGGGGAGAACAGCTGGGAAAACCACTCCATGGCTCCGGAGGCCCGGAACATACTCACCGCCGTCAGCAGTCCCACCAGAGCCGGCACGATCCGCAGCAGCACCGTCAAGCCCTCCTCGGCGCCGTGGGTCAGGGCATTGTACACATCCACCCGCTTGCCGGTGCCGTAGACGGCCAGCGCCGCCAGCAGCAGGGGGACCACCAGGGAGGAAAGACTCATGCCCGCCTCCTTCCCAAAGCGGAGAACAGACGGGCCGCGGTCAGTCCGGCCGCCACGGATAACGCCGAGGACATCCACACCGCCGGCAGAATGTCAAAGGGGGTCTGGCATCCGGCGGCCGCCCGCACAGAGGCGATGGTGGCAGGCAGCAGCTGGATGGAGGCGGTGTTGAGCACCACCAGGAGGCACAGCTCATCGCTGGCGATGCCGTCGCAGCCTCTTGCCATGCGGCGGGCCGCCTGGATCCCCAGGGGCGTTGCGGCGTTGCCCAGACCCAGCAGGTTGGCCGAGACGTTGGCAGAGACCGCTGCCAATGTCTCACTGTCTCGGCTGGCCTGAGGCAGCAGACGCCGCAAAAGCGGGCGGAACAGCCTGGCAAGACCGCCGGAGATGCCGCATACATTCATGATCTCCATGACGCCGGACCAAAGACAAAGAACGCCCGCCATAGTCAGGCTCAGCTCCACCGCTGAGCTGGCGCCGGAGAGCGCAGCTTCCGATACCGCATCCAGCTGTCCGGTGGCAAGGCCGAAAATCACGGAGAGCACCACCATGCCGCTCCACAGCCACGTCATCATGACAAGATCCCTCCCGATACAAAATATAAAAAATTGTGAATGAAGTTTTAATTTTTATAATATCAAATTGACATATAATGACAGGATGTGATATTGTTAGCAAACGAAAGAGAGAGAAGCTGCAAGAAAAGGAGAACGACTGTGAAAGCTACCGGAATTGTAAGAAAAGTCGACGAACTGGGTCGGATCGTCCTTCCTATCGAAATGCGCCGGACTCTGGACATTGCGGAAAAGGACGCATTGGAAATTTATGTGGAGGGGTCGTCCGTCATTCTGAAAAAGTATAAACCAAGCTGTATTTTCTGCGACGGAACAAAGGACATCACGGTTTTCAAAGGGAAAAACATTTGTCCCAAGTGTTTGAAGGAATTGAAGGGGCTGTGAATTGCCTCCGGTGTAAAACATAGCGCTCCGGCCTGATAGCCGGAGCGCCTTTTTGTTTATTCACCCTGCCGGGCAATGGCCGCGGCGTAGAGCTCGTTTTTGGAAAGACCTGTGTGGGAGGCCACCTCTTTGGCCGCGTCCTTGAGACGGGCACCCTCCTCCACCAGTGCCAGCACCTGGCTTACGCCCTCCTCCAGGGAGATGGGAGGTGCTGCCTGTTCCGGTGCGCCGGCCACCACCAGTACGAACTCGCCTTTGGGAGGGGTAGTCTGGTAGTACTCTGCTGCCTGGCCCAGCGTGCAGCGCAGGGTTTGCTCGTGGAGCTTGGTCAGCTCCCGGCAAAGGGCGATGGGCCGGTCGGCACCGAAGGTATCCCGGAGGTCTTCCAGGGTGGAGAGCAGCTTGTGGGGCGCCTCATGGAAGATCATAGTGCGCCTTTCGCCTTTCAGGGACTCCAGGTGTTCCCGGCGGCTTTTTTTGTTGACTGTCAAAAATCCCTCAAATGTAAACCGCCCGGTGGGCAGACCGCTGACCGCCAGGGCATTCACCGCCGCGCAGCAGCCGGGGATGGACACCACGGGTACATCGGCTTCGGCACAAAGGCGCACCAGATCCTCGCCGGGATCGGAGATGGCGGGGGTGCCCGCGTCCGTCACCAGGGCGCAGCTCTCCCCGCCCAGCAGCCGCTGCAAAATGCTCTGTCCGGCAGAGACGTGGTTGTGCTCATGGTAGCTGACCAGGGGCTTTTTGATGGAAAAATGGTTGAGCAGCTTGATGGACACCCGGGTGTCCTCCGCCGCGATAAAATCTACTCCCTCCAGGGTTTCCACAGCCCGGGGAGAAAAGTCTCCCAGGTTGCCGATAGGGGTAGCGACCAGATACAAGGTACCGCTCATGGCGTATCCTCCTGTTTCCTGAAATAAATAGCGTCCGCTTCCTTGGTTGGCATGCCCTCCGGTGTCTCCAGGATCAGGGGCGGCTCCACCTGCAGGCCCGGCCGCCCGCCCCGCCGGCCCTCTGCCAGCACCAACGAGGGCGCCAGGCCGGCCCGGCAGGATACCATCCGCAGCCGCTTGGCTTCCAGCGAGGATGCCCGCAGGGCACACAGCACGTCCGCCATCCGCTCGGGCTTATGCACCAGGCAGAAGCTGCCGCCCCAGCGCAGCAAATAAGCCGCCGCGGCACACACCTCCTCCAGCGTGCACCCGTGCTCACTGCGGGCATCGCGCAGGGGAGCGGCGGCGGAGACTTTGCCGCTGCCTGGCGGATAGTAAGGCGGGTTGCACACCACCAGGTCGAACGACCCGGCAGGGAGCAGGGAGCGGATCTTACGAAGATCCCCTGTGATGGTGCACATGCGGTCCTCCAGCTGGTTTTCCGCCGCCGCCCGGCGGCACAGCTCCGCCGCCTGCGGCTGGAGTTCTACGCCGGTCACCTGGAGCTGCGGCTGCCGCTGGAGCAGCAGCAGGGATAAAAGGCCTGTCCCGCACCCCAGGTCACACACCCGCCATCCGGGCTTGAGACGGGGCAGGGAGGACAGGGCAAACGAATCTGTTCCCGGGCGGAAGTGCACATCGTCATAGACGAAGCGCAGTCCGCCGGGGCAGAGGGACTCCCAGTGTTCCATGGATCGCCTCCCTTTGGATGATAGAAAGCATTATATCGGAAAGCGGGCTCGAGCACAAGCGGACAAACAAAAAACACCGCGAGCAAAAACTCGCGGTGTTTTTATGTATCCTCGATTATTCCTCGGGGACGATGGCGCCGTTGGGGCAGGTGTCGCTGCAAGAACCGCAGTCCAGGCAAGCGGCAGCGTCGATGACGTACTGATCATCACCCTGGCTGATGGCACCAGCGGGGCAGGCATCGGCGCAAGCGCCGCAGCTGACGCAGGCAGAAGTAATCTTGTAAGCCATTGGAAGCACCTCCATTAGAATTGTAGATTTATTGTAGCATACATTTTTGAAAATGCAAGAGGGAGCTTCCGCCGCCCGTGGGAATTTTATCAAAGCTGAACGTGGGTTTTACCCGGAAGTGCCGGCGGCAGCAGACGTTCACAAATTGTTTTCAAATTGGTCAAAGAAAGTCAAAAATCAACTGTTGACATTTTGACGCAAGGTGGTATACTAACGTCAGAAACAAAGATCAAAGATAGTCAAAGTCAAAAACGACAAAATGGAAAGGGATGGTTCCTGCGTGGGTATTTCGGATTTGATCGCAAGCTTCCTCCAGGAAGGACTGGATGAGGCGGAAGACGGTGTGCTGGAGGTCCAGCGCAGTGATCTGGCCCAGCGCTTCAACTGCGTTCCCAGCCAGATCAATTATGTGATGAGCACCCGGTTTTCCCCGGAGCGGGGCTACATCGTGGAAAGCCGCCGGGGCGGCAATGGATATATCCGCATCACCCGGGTCCGGGTGGACCGGCAGACGCTGATGATGCACGTGATCAACTCCCTGGGAGACAGCGTGGATCTTCCGTCGGCCCGGGCCATCCTCACCAACCTGGTCACCTCCGGAGCACTGGAGGAGAATCTGGGGCGGACGATCCTGGCCTCTGTGGGCGACAAGGCGCTTGCCGCCGTGCCGCGACAGACACGGGACCAGGTCCGGGCGGATATTTTGAAGCAGGTGCTGATCCTTCAGGTCTGAAGCATCGGCATCCAGTGAAATTTGTTGAAACAACATGGCTTTTTATAGGAGGAATGGATTATGAAATGCGAGAATTGCGGTAAGAATGAAGTTACCTTTGTGTATCAGAGCAACATCAACGGTCAGGTCACCGAGAAGCATCTTTGCAGCGAGTGCGCCGAAAAGCTGGGCTACACCCAGAAGGTGGCGTCCCACTCTCAGCGGATGATGCAGAACTTCTTCGGGAACAGCTTTTTCGGCGACAGCTTCTTCGATGATTTCTTCAGCCCCATGCCCAGCCTCTTCGGCCGCATGAACCGGCTGCTGGAAAATCCCTTCGACGATTTCTTCGCCGACATGCCTGCCCTGAACCCGGCGGTTTCCAATGAAGAGGCCGCAAAGGAGGAGAAGAAGGACGATCTGGTGGGCAAGGAGGAGCAGGGACGCTTCGCCTATATGCGCCAGATGAATGCGCTGAAGCTGGAGATGAAGAAGGCAGTCCACCAGGAGGACTTTGAAAAGGCCGCCGAGCTGCGGGACAAGATCCGGGCCCTGGAGGCAGAGCACAAGGAGAAGAAGGAGAGCAAGTGATGCCCTCCGCTCCAACAGGAAAGAAGGTAAAGCACTATGAATGAAAATAAATTCACGCCCGGCGCCGAGGAGGCGCTGCGGCTTTCCCAGGAGGCGGCCGGTGAACTGGGCCACGGCTATGTTGGCACGGAGCACCTGCTGCTGGGATTGATCCGGGAAAACGAGGGCATCGCCCATACCGTGCTGACGGAGGCGGGCCTCACCGATGACATGATCGTGGAGATCATCAAGACCAGCGTGGGCGCCGGCCTGCCCGGCGGCAACCCCGCCCAGGGCCTGACGCCCCGGGCCAAGCGGGTGGTGGAGATCGCCATGGAGGATTCCATCCGCGGCGGCTACAATTACGTTGGCACGGAGCACCTGCTGGCAGGTATCCTGCGGGAGGGCAACAACATGGCTGTCCGCATCCTGCGCACGGCCGGTGTGGACGCCAAGCCCCTGTATACCGCACTGATGCAGAAGCTCTCCAAACAGCCCCGCAGCCGTGGGCCTGAGCCCCAGCGCGCCGGCGGCAAGGAGGACAGCAGCGGCAAGAACAAGACCCTGGCGGAGTTCACCCGGGATCTGACCGCTGACGCCCGCGCCGGCCGTCTGGACCCGGTCATCGGCCGGGATGAGGAGATCCAGCGGGTCATCCAGATCCTCTCCCGCCGCTCCAAGAACAACCCCTGCCTCATCGGCGAGCCCGGCGTAGGCAAGACGGCCATCGCCGAGGGTCTGGCCCGGAAGATCGCCATGGGCGACGTGCCGGACGAGCTGCTGGACAAAAAGCTTTTGAGCCTGGACCTGTCCGGCATGGTGGCCGGCACCAAGTACCGTGGCGAGTTTGAAGAGCGGATCAAGAAGCTCTTGGAGGAGGTCCGCCGCTCCGGCGATGTGATCCTCTTCATCGATGAGCTGCATACCATCGTGGGCGCCGGCTCCGCCGAGGGCGCCGTGGATGCTGCCAACATCATCAAACCCGCTCTGGGCCGGGGTGAGATCCAGGTCATCGGCGCCACCACCCTCAATGAATACCGCAAGTACATTGAAAAGGACGCCGCTCTGGAGCGCCGGTTCCAGCCGGTGCAGGTGGGCGAGCCCAGCCAGGAGGCCTCTTTGGAGATCCTCAAGGGCCTGCGGGAGAAGTATGAGCAGCACCATAAGCTCCAGATCACCGACGAGGCTCTGGAGGCGGCTGTGAGCCTCTCCGCCCGCTATATCAACGACCGGTTCCTGCCCGACAAGGCCATCGACCTGATGGACGAGGCCGCCAGCCGGGTGCGGATGGAGACAGAGGAGCTCTCCCCCGAGCTCAAGAGCCTGGAGGAGAAGATCAGCGCCCTGGTCAAGGACAAGGAAGCTGCCATTGCCAACCAAGACTATGAAAAGGCTGCCCAGCTGCGGGACATCGAAAAGGATTACCGCGAGCAGGTGGAGATCGAGCGGGACAAGCGCCGCAAGAATGCGCAGCAGCACCGCCCTGTCACTGCCGAGGACATCGCCGCCGTGGTGGCCGGATGGACCGGCATCCCCGTGACCCGTCTCACCGAGGACGAGAGCCAGCGGCTTTTGCACATGGAGGAGACCCTCCACAAGCGTGTGGTGGGCCAGGACGAGGCCGTGAAGGCCGTGGCCCGTGCCATCCGCCGGGGCCGTGTGGGCCTCAAGGACCCCAAGCGCCCCATCGGCTCGTTTTTGTTCCTGGGTCCCACGGGCGTGGGCAAGACGGAGCTTTGCAAGTCTCTGGCTGAGGCCATGTTCGGCGACGAGAACGCCATGATCCGCATCGACATGTCCGAGTACATGGAGCGGCACACGGTATCCCGCCTCATCGGTTCTCCTCCGGGCTATGTGGGCCACGAGGAGGGCGGCCAGCTGACCGAGAAGGTCCGCAGAAAGCCCTACTCCGTGGTGCTGTTCGATGAGATCGAAAAGGCCCACGAGGACGTGTGGAACGTGCTGCTCCAGATCCTGGACGACGGCCGGATCACCGACTCCCAGGGCCGTACCGTGGACTTCAAGAACACGGTCATCGTCATGACCAGCAACATCGGCGCCAAGAGCCTGACCGCTGCCGCAAGCAAGCTGGGCTTCTCCATGGAGGACAAGGCCCAGGACAATGGTGCCGAGGCTGAGTTCCAGCGGGCACGCGAGACGGTCATGGCGGAGCTGCGCCAGACCTTCCGGCCGGAGTTCCTCAACCGGATCGACGACATCATCGTGTTCCGCTCCCTGACGGAGGCGGATATCCGCGAGGTGGCCCGCCGGATGCTGCAGAGCGTGTCCAGCCGTATGGAGGCCATGGGCATCCACCTGGATGCCAGCGACGAGGCCGTGGCGGAGCTTGCCAAGGAGGGCTTCGATCCCAAGTACGGTGCCCGTCCCCTGCGCCGGTGCATCCAGAGCAAGGTGGAGGACGCCGTGGCCGAGAAGATGCTCGACGGCACCCTCACTGCCGGCGACACCGCCAAGCTCACCGTGGAGGACAACAAACTCTGTGTGGGCAAATGACCCTCGTATTCCAACAAAAAAGATCTGCCGGGATTTCCCGGCAGATCTTTTTTTGCTTACAGTGCCCGCAGGGCCTCTGAGAGGATCGTTTTGCTGCGGGTGGCCGCATCCTTGTATTTGATGATGCGGGCGGGGCAGCCAGCCGCCACGGCGTTCTCCGGCACGTCAGACGTCACCACAGCCCCGGCCGCCACCACAGCGCCGGAGCCGATGTGCACGCCCTCCAGCACCACGGCGTTGGCGCCGATGAGCACATCGTCGCCCACCGTCACCGGTACGGCGGAGGCGGGCTCCACCACGCCCGAGAGCACGGCGCCCGCCCCGATGTGGCAGCGCTTTCCCACGGCGGCCCGGGCGCCCAGCACGGCATTCATGTCCACCATGGTGCCCTCGCCTACCACGGCGCCGATGTTGATGACGGCGCCCATCATGATGACGGCGCCCCGGCCGATCTCCGCCTGGGCGCGGATGACGGCACCCGGCTCCACCCGGGCGGGCAGGTCCTTCAGGTCCAGCAGCTCCACGGCGGAGCTGCGCCGGTCGCACTCCACGATGCACGCGGCAATATGGCTGCGGTTGGCCTCCAGAATGGGGCGAAGATCCCGCCAGTCCCCAAAGACGATCTGGCTGCCGCCGCTGCCGAATACGGCGGCCTGGCCGAAATCCACCGGCCCGGTGGTGTTCACATACACTTTCACCGGCGTGGTTTTTTCCGAGTGGGCAATATAGTCGATGATCTCCTGCGGGCTTTTCTGCGGCATGACTTCACGCTCCAAACAAAATGTCCTCCAGGGTATAGAATCCGGGCGGCTTTCCCACCAGTGCCGCGGCACAGCGCAGGGCGCCCTGGGCAAAGATCTCCCGGCTGTCAGCGCGGTGGGTGAAGATCAGCTCCTCGCCGGAGCCGAGAAAATAGACGCTGTGGCAGCCCGCTGCTGTGCCGCCCCGCAGGGCGTGGAGGCCAACTTCGCCCTCCTGCCGGGGAGCGGCTCCGTGGCGGCCGTATACCGGCCGGAGATGCCCGGAGGGGTCTACGGACTGCAAAAGAAGCAGGGCCGTGCCGCTGGGGGCGTCCGCCTTGCGGCGGTGATGCCGCTCCGTGATCTCCACGTCGTAGTCCGGCCCCAGCGCGGCGGCCGCCATGGCTGCCGCCCGGCGCAGTACGGCGATGCCCAGGGAATAGTTGGCGCTCCAAAGGACCGGCACATGCGCGCCCAGTGCCCGCAGCTGCGCCAGATCCCGGCCGGTGCAGCCGGTGGTGCCGGAGAGCACCGGTGTGGCAGTGCGGCGGGCATAGGAGCACAGTTCCGGCAGAGCCTCCGGCCGGGAAAAATCCACCAGGATGTCCGCCGCCCGCCCCATCCGGCCCAGCGTCTCCACATCGCTCCGGCCCAGCATGGCCTCGATCTCACCGCCCCGGGCCGCGGCGGCTTCCCGAAAGCACTGTCCCATCCGGCCACGGCCGATCAAAAGATAGCGCACGCCGCCTCACCTCCCTTTCCGGCGCCCGGCGTTTTTTTTCAGTTTGCTCCATGGAGCGTCTGCTTTTCTGCCGAAGAAAGGGAGGCGGCGAAAAAAATATTTTCTCCGGGAGCAAATATGCTATAATAAACCATCATGAAAAAACACGAGGAGGAACGATCATGGATGTGGTTGCACACCGCAGAGCCCTGCATGCCATCCCCGAGCTGGACCGGCAGCTGCCGGAGACCACCGGCTATGTGCGGCGGGTGCTGG
>DYBL01000013.1 GCA_019418625.1 Clostridiales bacterium
CTACGCCGCCGATACCCGCCAGGAGATGATGAGTCTGGCCGCCCGCTTCGGCCTGACGGTCACGTTCCTGCGGCCGGAAAAGCAGCGCTTCCGGGAGATCTTGCTGGCTCTTGCGCCCCAGTACGGCGTGGACTGTCCGGAAGAGCAGCTGGTGGAGCAGGCGGAGGCCTTTGCCCTGCGCGCGGGAGGACGCAGCCCCCGGGTGGCCCGGCAGTTCCTCCAGCTCTACGGCTCCGGCGTGACGGTGTGACGCCCCGAAAAATGCAAAAAAAGAACCGGCCTGTCCGAAAACAGGCCGGTTTTTTCTCTTTGCGGCTGTGCCTTAGTCGGTGACGTAGGGCAGCAGAGCGATCTGACGGGCACGCTTGATGGCCTCGGTCAGCTGACGCTGATGCATGGCGCAGGTGCCGGTGGTTCTGCGGGGCAGAATCTTGGAACGCTCAGAAACAAAGCGACGCAGCTTGGCGGCGTCCTTGTAATCGATGGACTCGCACTTGTCCGCGCAGAACTGGCAGACCTTGCGGCGCTTGCCGCGCATGGGACGAGCGGGTCTCGCTTCACGATCAAAAGCCATGAAATGGTTCCTCCTTTTTTAAGATCAGAACGGCAGGTCGCCGTCCTCCTCGCCGATCTCGGCGAAATCGGAATGGCTGTCCATGGGAGCGGCGGATGCGCGGCCACCCATGGGTGCGCTGTACGCAGGGGCACCGTAATCTGCGGCGCCGTCCCGCTTGGAATCCCCGAAATAGACGTTGTCGGCCACGACCTCGGCGCTTCTGCGCTTGCCGCCGTCCTTATCCGTCCAGTCGCGGATCTGCAGCCGGCCCTCCACCACGGCCATGCGGCCCTTGGTGAAGTACTTGCTGACAAATTCCGCGGTACTGCGCCAGGCAACGATGTCGATGAAATCCGTCTCCTTCTCGCCGCTCTGGGACTTGAAGTCCCGGTCCACGGCCAGGGAGAAGGACGTGACAGCGGTGCCGCTTCCCGTGCGGCGCAGCTCGGGGTCACGGGTCAGCCGACCCATGAGGATGATCTTGTTCAGCATGAAAATGCCTCCTTATTCGCCCTTGCAGACGATCAGGGAACGCATGATGCCGTCGGTGATCCGCAGCTTACGATCCAGCTCCTTCGGGAAGGAAGGCTCGCTGGTGAAGCTCATCAGCACATAGTAGCCATCGTTCTTGAAGTTGATGGGATAGGCCAGCTTGCGGCTGCCCCACTCTTCCACCTCAACAGCGGAACCATTCTGCTCAGCCAGGGTCTTGAAGTTGTTCACCAGAGCGGCGATGCCCTCTTCCCCCTGTGCAGGGTCGATGATGTAAACGACCTCATAATTGGCAGAAACCTTTGCCATGATTGCACCTCCTTTTGGACAAATGGCCCTCATTCGAAGATGAGAGCAAGGATATGCCCGCAGACTGCGAGCCTTATTATTATATAGCAACCGAGGAAAATGTCAAGAAAAATTTCAAAATTTTTTCACTTTTCGCATTTCCCGTTTCCCTCCGGCGGTATTTGTGCTATGATGGGCCAAACACTACCGCGCCGCAGGCGCGCAGGGGAGGCATTTTTTATGAACTGCAAGGAGCTTTACGAGGGTCTGGGCCATATCGCCGTCCACACCCGGGATATGGCCCAGAGCATCCGCTTTTACGAGCGCATCGGCGGCACGCTGCAAAAAAAGGACGCGATCCCCACGCCGGACGGGGACAAGCTTTTGTGCCTGGTGGACTTCGCCGGAGCCACGCTGGAGCTGATCCAGTCCCCCGTCCCCGCCCCCATGACCGAGGGCAACATCCCCCACATCGCCGTGTACGTCCGGGACGTGGACGCGGCTGCCGCCGCGCTCCGTGAGGCCGGCGTGGATACGTTCATGACGGAGGAGAAGGTGGTGCTGCCCAGCCTCTTCGGCGGTCTGGAAAACTGGTTTTCACCGGCCCCTCCGGCGAGCAGATCGAGCTTTTGCACATGCTGTAAAGAAAAAAGGACGCCCTTCGGCGTCCTTTTTTTCTTATTCCTTGATGTACGCCCGCACCCGGTAGGTGGCGCCCACGTCCTCCTCGCAGATCCTGCGGCAATGCTCGATCTCCTCCGCCGGGATGGTGTCCACCACGGTCATCATCACCGTGGGCACATAGGCCCTGACCCGCCGGGCAAAGTCCAGCATGGCCTGGTAGGCCCCGGGGAAGTTGGGGTGGCACAGAGCGTCGTACTTTTCCGCCGTGTCCGTGTTCAAAGAGATGGACACCATGTCGAACCGGCCCGCAAACTCCGGGGCGATGTCCCGGCCGTTGATGACGCTGCCGGTGCCGTTGGTGTCCATGCGGGTGAAGCGCTTCGTGCCGTGGGCTTTCATCTGGTCGACGACCCAGCAGATATCGTCGAAGCGGTAGGTGGGCTCTCCGAAGCCCACAAACACCAGCTGGCGGTACTTCGTCAGGTCCCGGCTCTCGATGGACTCCAGAAGTTCTTCTTTTGTGGGCTCCCGACGGAGCCACAGGTTATGGGTATAGATGCTGCCGCCGGAGCCGTTGTGGCGCAGGCAGAACTCGCAGTTGAAGTTGCAGCGGTTGGTGGGGTTCACATAGAGATTGTCCCCGTATTCATAGGTGATGGTAAAGCCCTTTTCCATAGAAATTCACTCCAATCCGTACAGGCGTTTGCCGTTTTCCAGCGTGATGTCCGCCATTTCCTCCGGCGTCACGCCCTTCCACGATGCCAGCGTTTCGATGACGTAGGAGAGATACCGGCTGTCGTTGCGCTTGCCCCGGAAGGGCACCGGCGTAAGATAGGGGGCGTCCGTCTCCACCACGATCCGGTCCAGCGGCGTAATGGCCGCCACCTCCGGGGCACGGCGGGCGTTTTTGTAGGTGATGGGGCCGTTGAACCCAAGGTACCAGCCCCGCTTCAAAAGCTCCGCCGCCATCTCCGGACTGCCGGAAAAGCAGTGGAACACGCCCCGCAGGGCCGGGTACTCCCGCACGATGTCCAGCGAGTCCCCATGGGCCTCCCGGTCGTGGATGATGACGGGCAGGTCCAGCGCCAGGGCCAGCTGGATCTGGCGGCGGAACACCTCCTTTTGGAAGTCCCGGGGCGGGTTTTCCGGCCAGTAGTAGTCCAGGCCGATCTCCCCGATGGCCACCACCTTTTCGCGGGCGCACAGGGTACGGATGGCGTCAAAATCCGCGTCCGTGCAGCCGGCGCAGTCCTCCGGGTGGATGCCCACGGCGGCGTACACATGGGGGCAGCGCTCCGCCAGAGCCACCGCGGCCTGGGAGGAGGGCACATCGCACCCGGGGTTCACCACCAGCTCCACCCCCGCCTCCGGCAGGGCCGAGAGCACCGCGTCCCGGTCGGCGTTGAACGCACCGGAGTCATAATGGGCATGGGTGTCGAAAATCCGCATAAGTCACCTCGTTTTCCGCGGCGGCGCCGCGGGCTTTTTCCGTCTTTTTTACAGTCTGTATTGTACCACGTCCCGCCCAAATGAACAGGGCCAGAAGAAAAGAAAAACAGCATCCCAGCGGGATGCTGCCGCAAAACAGAGCCGTACCTTCCCGGCGCGGAAGTCTCTGCTTCTCTTTGAAAAAACAAAAAGGACATCCTGCGGATGTCCGCCCCGTCCGGCCCTGCGGCCCGGCCGGGGCCCACGTTTCCGCCTCCGGCGCAAACGGATCCGATCCAAAGCGAAAGACACCCCTCCTGGGTTTCTTTCGCAGCTTTCTTCCTTCCCGGCGCGGAACATCTGTACTTCTCTTTAAAAAAACAAAAAGGACATCCTGCGGATGTCCTTTCTATTTCGTTCATGAAACGATCAGCCCAGCTTGTTGAGCTTCAGGGTCATGGCGCTCTTGCGATGCGCAGCCGTGTTCTTGTGCAGAACGCCCTTGGCAACAGCCTGATCGACTTTCTTCACTGCAACCTTGTAAGCGCCATCGGCCTCGGTGCGATTGCCTTCTGCGGCAGCAACCTCGAACTTCTTGATGGCGGTCTTCAGCTCGGATTTCGCGGCCTTGTTGCGTGCGTTTCTCACTTCACCGATCAGAACGCGCTTCTTGGCAGACTTGATATTCGGCAAACCAAACACCTCCTTAGGCAAATTCAGCAGGGCGGAACAATAATTTCCACCGTGCAGAATGATATTTTAGCAGGGAAGTTCCCAAAAAGCAAGAGTTTTTTTATAATTTTTGTGATTTTTTGTATATTGTATCTTCCGCCGCAAATCCTAGGCAAAAGACCACAAGATTTTGTGTTGGGAGGCATGGCATTTGTTTGCAAAACGCACAGACCTGGCGCTGGAGGCCCGGGAGCTGTGGCAGGAGAGCGCCCAGCGGACCAGCCGTCTTTCCGGCGTGAAGGCCACCAAATCCAAGCTGGAGGGCTACGGACTGACCCGGGTGGACATTCTGGACGCGCGGGGGGAGGAGGCCCTGGGCAAGCCCGCGGGCTGCTATCTCACCATTGACCTGACCACGTTCTGGCAGCGCAAGGCGGACTTTTTTCCCCGGGCCGTCCGGGCAGTGGGCACCCAGCTCCGTGCCATGGTGCCGGCGGAGGGGCCGGTGCTGGTGGTGGGGCTTGGCAACGCCGCCATGACCCCCGACGCCGTGGGCCCCCTGACGGCGGACAGCGTGCTGGTGACCCGTCACCTCATCTCCGCCATGCCCCGGCAGTTTGCGGGCTTTCGGCCGGTGAGCGTGGTGCGCACCGGCGTGCTGGGCACCACCGGCGTGGAGTCGGCGGAGGCCGTGGCGGGCGTGGCGGAGCAGGTGCAGCCCGCCGCCATCATCGCCGTGGACGCCCTGGCCTCCCGCCGCCGGGAGCGGGTGTGCGCCACGGTGCAGCTGAGCGACACGGGCATCACCCCCGGCAGCGGCGTGGGAAACCACCGGGCCGCACTGAACCGGGAGACGCTGGGCGTGCCGGTGATCGCCGTGGGCATCCCCACGGTGGTGGACGCGGCCACGCTGGCGGCGGACCTTCTGGAGGAGGCCGGGGTGGAGCACATCGACGCCGACCGGCTGCGGCAGGGCCAGGGCAACATGATGGTGACCCCCCGGGACATCGACGCCCAGGTGCGGGACCTTTCCAAAGTGGTGGGCTACGGCATCAACTGGGCCCTCCAGGACCTGGACGTGGAGGACATCACCGCCCTTTTAAGCTGAAAAGAGCCGCCGGATGGTTCCGGCGGCTCTTTTTTTGATTACTGCATCTTGGGCAGGGTGTTGGCGCCGTGGGGCATGAGGGTGGCGCGGGGGAGCTTGCCGCCGTGGTACTGCCGGGCCAGCTCCAGGGCTTCATCCAGGGTGGACACCACATGGATCTTGGCGGTGCCGAAGTCCGATTGGGGAATGTCCGTCACGGCGATCATGTTGTACTTCTCGCCGGCCTCGGCGAAGAGGTAGCCGATGAAGGCGCCGATGGAGAAGTTCTCCCGCAGGTCCTTCTCCCGCTCCAGCATGGTCTCGTATCCGGCGATCTGGCGCTGGGTATCGTCGTTGCCGAAGCCCTCGTCGGACTTGGTCACCAGGATGATGGTGCCGCCCTCCTTGGCCACCGCCAGGGCGTTGGAGAGGGTCTTGATGGTCTGGTAGAAGTTCAGGTCCTTGGGATAGCCGCCGGCGCTGGCGATGACCAGCTCCGTCTGCTCTTTGGCGGGCACGCCGTACATCCGGTCCACCAGGTCGCAGGCGGCCCGGTGGGCGGTGATCCAGTTGCCGGCAAACACGCCGATGATCTTCTGGTTGTCGTCCACCACCACGTTGACAAGGAAGGTGGGCTTGGCCATGGCGCAGGCCTCCATCATGTCCGCGTGGACCGGGTTGGAATCGGTCATGTTGGCGCTGCGCACCTCCGGGTTGGAGCCGTTTCCAAGGCCGGGGTTCAATGCAAGGTTGTGGTTTTTCATGATGGTCTCCCGGCCGGCGATGCCCGGCAGGATGCTCTTGCGGCCGCCGCCGAAGCCCGCCATGAAGTGGTACACCACGCCGCCGGTGAGGACGATGTGATCGCACGCCAGGGCCCGCTTGTCCAGCAGGACGGGGGTGCCGTAGGAGGTGGTGCCCACCATCTGGAGATTGTCCTCGTCGGTGCACACGTGGTCCTCCACCCGGATGCGGCGGTACACGGCCTCGGTCACAAGGCCCATGTGCTCCTCGGGGGTCTGACGGCGGTGGGTGCCCGTGGCGGAGAGGATGAGGATGTCCTCGTCCCGGATGCCGGCGGACTCCAGCTCCTCCACCACGATGGGGATATAGGTCTCCGGGGACTGCCAGCGGCGGGTCACGTCGGAGATGATGATGCAGACGCTCTCGCCGGGCTTGACCAGCTCCTTGAGAGGCTTGGAGTCGATGGGATGGGCCAGGGCGTCACGCACCAGCTCCGGTACGGGCTTTTGTTCCAGCTCCACCGCGTTGGGCTCCAGCTCCGCGGCGATCAGCTCCGGGGGCAGCTCCACCGGGAAGGACGTTTTTCCGTAATGCATTGCTTCTGCCATAACTGCTGCTTCCTTTCTGCGGGGCCAGAACGCCCCGGTAATTTCCGCCCTCATTATACCCCGGTCCGGCCGGGTTTTCCTCGGCATTTTTCATAAAATTTGGACCCGGTCAGCCGTCCAGTTCCAGCACCACCGGGCAGTGGTCGCTGCCGGTCACGTCGCTGAGGATGTCCGCAGAGCGGATCTTGTCCCGCAGCCGCTCTGAGACGATGAAATAGTCGATGCGCCACCCGGCGTTGTTCTTCCGGGCGTTGAAGCGGTAGCTCCACCAGGAATAGGCCCCGGTCCGGTCCGGGTACAGCGCCCGGAACGTATCCACAAAGCCGGCCGCCAGGAGCTCGGTCATCTTGCCCCGCTCCTCATCCGTGAAGCCCGCGTTGCGGCGGTTGGTCTTGGGGTTTTTGATGTCGATCTCCTCGTGGGCCACGTTCAGGTCTCCGCAGTAGACCACGGGCTTTTTCTCGTCCAGCTCCAGAAGATAGGCCCGCAGGTCGTCCTCCCACTGCATCCGGTAGTCCAGCCGCTTCAGCTGATCCTGGGAGTTGGGCGTATAGCAGCACACCAGGTAAAAGCCCGGGTACTCGGCGGTGATGATGCGCCCCTCGTGGCGGTGGATGTCCGCGCCGAAGTCATAGGTCACGGACAGGGGCTCAGCTTTCGTAAAAACGGCGGTGCCGGAATAGCCGGCCTTGTCGGCGCTGTTCCAGTAGCGGTGGTAGCCGGGCAGGTCGAAGTCCGCCTGCTCCGGGCGCATCTTCGTCTCCTGCAGGCAGATCACGTCCGCCCCGGAGGCGGCGCAGAAGTCCAGAAAGCCCTTGCCCAGGCACGCCCGCAGGCCGTTGACGTTCCAGGAAACCAGTTTCATGAGGTCCCTCCTTTTTGTTTTTCCACATTGTACCCGAACGGCGGGGAAAAAACAATGTGCGTCGGGGCACAGGCGCAAAAAAAGGACGCCTTGCAGGCGTCCTTTTTCCACATTCCGTCGCAGCGTCTCTTCGTTTACTCCGCCAGGGCGCGGTAGAGGAAGGTGACGATGTTGCCCCGTGTGCAGATGCCGTCGGGATCGAAGGTGTCGGCGGTCTTGCCGGTGGTGATGCCCTCGGTCACGGCCCAGGAGATGGCCCGGTTATAGACAGAGTCGGCGGCCACGTCGGTGAAGGTGGTGGGCTCCGCCGCGGGGGAACCGGCCAGCAGGTACAAAAACAGCATGGTCTGGCCCCGGGTGCAGGGAGCGGAGGCGGTGAACACGTTGCCGGACACCAGCTCCTTCTCGCGGGCCCACAGGGCGGCCTTGTAGTAGTAATTGCTCTCACTTACATCGGTGAAGGGGTTTTCGCCGGTGGGCTCGGGGCTGCCCATGGCCCGCCACAGGAAGGTGAGGATGTGGGCGGTGGTGCAGGTCTCGTTGGGGGCGAAGGTGGTGTCGGTCTTGCCGGCGGTGATGCCCTTTTCCACGGCCCAGGCCACGGGCTTTGCGTAGTAGGCGTTCTCCGCCACGTCGGTGAAGGCGGGCGCCGCGCTTTCCTGGCCAGCCTCGCCGTCCTCATAGCGCAGCTCGGCCACGGCTTCCACGCCCAGGTCGTTGGGGCGGCTGCACAGCAGGTCGATGCGGTCGGCGCCGGTGGTGCGGATGGTGAAGGTATAGGCCTGATCGGCTGTCAGCGCATACTCCGCGCTGTTTTTGTCCTCGGACCAGAAGGCGCCGTAGTCGCCGATCTGCTTGAGCTGTCCGGCGGAGGTGAGCAGGTAGTGATCCATGTTCTCATAGCTCTCCGAGCCGCCGCTCTGGGCCACGGCGTCGTAATAGCGCAGGCCCACCAGGCTGGCCTTTTCCTCCAGGGAATTCAGATAGGGCGTGACCGTGATGGTGACCTCTTCGGGCACGGCATAGTAGTCCACCGTGCCGGTAGCGGGATCGGTGACCGCCCGCGCCTGGCTGATGGTGACGGAGCCGTTGGTGTTGCCGAAGATCAGCCCTCTTCCCTCAAAGGTGATCTCCTCGTAGGTGCCGGCGGCCTGGGCGGTGAGAGTGAACAGGCTCACCAGCAAAGCAGCCGCCAAGATCCGCGCGATATGCTTTTTCATGATGGGTTCGTCCTTTCTTTCAGTACTGCTCCCGACCCGGTTGCAGATTAACTAATATTTTACAAAATAGCGGATAAAAAAGCAACCTGTTTTCCCAATCTCTGACAGTTCAGGAAAAATCCCGTGAAACGTTGTAATTTCTCTGAAATTTCGCTATAATATCAGGAATGTCCGGCTGCATACTCAGTCAATTCCGGCCCTCTTTCATTCGGAGCGGCCGTTATAAAGGAGAAAACCCATGGAAAAGAAAAAGTTTTATCTGACCACCCCCATCTACTATCCCTCCGACAAGCTTCACATCGGCCACACCTACTGCACCGTGGCCACCGACGCCCTGGCCCGCTACAAGCGCCTGGCCGGCTATGATGTGATGTTCCTCACCGGCACCGACGAGCACGGCCAGAAGATCGAGGACAAGGCCAAGGAGGCCGGCGTCACGCCCCAGGAGTTCGTGGACCACATCGTGGACGGGGAGAACGGCATCCGGGACCTGTGGAAGCTGATGAACATCTCCAACGACCGCTTCATCCGCACCACCGACGACTATCACGTTGCCGCCGTGCAGCGCATCTTCAAGAAGATGTACGACAACGGCGATATCTATAAGGGCACCTACAAGGGCAAGTACTGCAAGCCCTGCGAGTCCTTCTGGACCGAGAGCCAGCTGGTGGACGGCAAGTGCCCCGACTGCGGCCGGGAGGTCCAGGACGCCGAGGAGGAGGCCTACTTCTTCCGTCTGAGCAAGTACGCCGACCGTATCCGGGACCTGCTGGAAAACACCGACTTCCTCCAGCCCCGCAGCCGCGTCCATGAGATGGTGAAAAACTTCATCGATCCCGGCCTGGAGGACCTGTGCGTCTCCCGCACCAGCTTCTCCTGGGGCGTGCCCGTGGACTTCGACCCGGGCCATGTGGTGTATGTGTGGGTGGACGCCCTCTTTAACTACGCCACCGCCATGGGCTATCAGAACGACCGCTACCACGACTATGAGCACTACTGGCCCGCCGACGTGCACATCGTGGGCAAGGAGATCGTCCGGTTCCACTCCATCATCTGGCCCGCCATGCTCATGAGCGTGGGCGAGCCCCTGCCCAAGCACGTGTTCGGCCACGGCTGGCTGCTGCTGGACGGCGGCAAGATGTCCAAGTCCAAGGGCAACGTGGTGGACCCCTATATCCTGGCGGACAAGTTCGGCGTGGACGCCCTGCGCTTCTTCCTCATGCGCACGTTCCCCTTCGGCTCCGACGGCAACTTCAGTAACGAGCTGCTGATCCAGACCATCAACACCGACCTTGCCAACGACCTGGGCAACCTGGTCTCCCGCACCACCGCCATGGTGGGCAAGTACTTCGGCGGCAAGCTGCCCGCCGGCTGCCGTACCTGGGACACGCCCGAAGCCTTCGACACGGAGCTCGTCTCCATGGCCAAGGCCCTGCGGGGTGCCTATGAGGCCCAGATGGAGACCTACGCCCCCCACAAGGCCCTGGACGAGATCTTCAAGGTCATCCAGCGGGCCAACAAGTATATCGACGAGTGCGCCCCCTGGGTGCTGGCCAAGGACATGGAGCAAAACGGTGCCCGCCTGGCCCACGTGCTCTACAACCTGCTGGAGACCGCCCGCATCTGCGGCATCCTCCTGAGCCCCGTCATGCCCGAAAGCTGCGAAAAGCTCTTCGGTCAGATCGGCGCCGATGAGACGGTCCGCACCTGGGACTCCGCCGCCGCGTGGGGCAGCCTCAGCGAGAGCGCCACTGTCACCAAGGGCGAGAACCTGTTCCCCCGCATCGACATGGACAAGGCCCTGGAGGAGCTGGAGGCCCTGGAGGCCGCTGCCCGCAAGGCCGCTGCCGGCACCACCGTGGAGGTGGAGCCCCAGCTGACGGAGCATGTGGACTTCGACACCTTCTGCAAAAACGACTTCCGCGCCGTGAAGGTCAAGGCCTGCGAGGCGGTGAAAAAGAGCGACAAGCTCCTGAAGTTCACCCTGGACGACGGCACCGGCACCGACCGCCAGATCCTCTCCGGCGTCCACAAGTACTATGAGCCCGAGCAGCTGGTGGGCAAAACGCTGGTCGCCATCGTGAACCTGCCTCCCCGCAAGATGATGGGCCTGGAGTCCAATGGCATGCTCATCTCCGCCGTCCACAAGGAAAACGGCGAGGAGAAGCTCCACCTCATCATGGTGGATGACAGCATTCCCGCCGGTGCCAAGCTCTGCTGAGGCACTGCGCTTCGACGCTGCAAACCCCACCGTCGCGGCACTCCGATCCCCCGCCGCCCTTGCGGCGGCCGATCGGGCCGCTTCCTCGAAACAAGCGCGCTTCATCCGCCCCCGGCGGCGCTGCGCTTGTTTCCCCGCCGGTGCCAAGCTCTGCTGAGGCACTGCGCTTCGACGCTGCAAACCCCACCGTCGCGGCATTCCGATCCCCCGCCGCCCTTGCGGCGGCCGATCGGGCCGCTAAGACCTTTATACCAAGAGCCGTCCCGCTTTTGCGGGACGGCTTTTTCTTTCCAAACTATTTTCTTTTCCCGCTTGACATGTACTACATCAGTGTAGTATAAAGAAGATGTACTACATCGATGTAGTTTTTAGGAGGTGCCTGATATGGGTCAATTTCAAAGCTTGTCCGACTCTGAAATGGAGATCATGCGGGTGATCTGGGACGCCGGTGAACCCGTGACTGCCGCACAGCTGCTGGAGCTCTTCGCCCACAAGGGGTGGAAGATCCAGACGGTATCCACTTTTTTGAGCCGCCTGGTGGAAAAGGGCGTTTTGTCCGTGGAGCGCCGGGGCCGTTCCAACTTTTACACGCCCGCTGTCACGGAGCAAGGCTACCACAAGCTGGAGGCACGGCGCCTGGTGAACGAGCACTACCACGGGGACGTGCTGGACTTCCTGGCTGCCTTTTACGGCGGTGAACCTTTGAAAAAGGAGGAACTGGACTCCCTGCGCCGCTGGTTTGAACAGGAGGCGGAGCATGCTGACTGATGTTTTGACCGGTCTGGCCGTATCCGGCAGCGCCGCGGCAGCAGTATGCCTGCTGCTCCGCCGGGCTGCCCGGGGGCGGCTGAGCGCCCGGTGGGAATACCGGATGGCAAAGCTGAGTCTGGTGTTTGCCCTGGTGCCTTTGGGCCAGCTGCTCCCCTGGACGGGCAAGCTGGTCCGCTCCTTTGGCGCCGCGGGCACCGGTGCCGCCGCATCGGCGGCTCCCGCCCGTCACGGAGGCACTGCGGCCCTGCCTGCCGTTTTTGCTCCGGCGGATCTTACACCGGCCCCTGCGGGGACCCTCCTGCTGCCCCGGTGGCTGCTGCTGGCCCTGGCCGCCGTGTGGCTGGCAGGGGCCCTGTGGCTGCTGGTACGGCGGCTGCGGGCCCGTCAGGCGCTGATGCGC
>DYBL01000014.1 GCA_019418625.1 Clostridiales bacterium
TACGCGCGAGTGGTGGAATTGGCAGACTCGCTAGATTCAGGTTCTAGTGTCCATTACGGACGTGCGGGTTCAAGTCCCGCCTCGCGCACCATCGACGGAGCAAAGTTCACTTTGCTCCGTCATTTTTTATGCATTTTTTACGTTCTATCCACTGGCAGCGCACACTATTCCTCCGGCTGCGGTCAGTTGTCTTGACATCCGTTGTCATATCATGTAAAATACCACATCATGTGTAGGAGGAGAAATTGTAAGCTATGAGTTATATTATTGCCATCAGTGTATATTTAATCTTATTGATGGTCTACGGTCTGGTCCTCGCCAAGAAGAAGGTCAAGACCGCAGACGACATGGTCACCGGCGGACACCGCATTCCCTTCATCATTCTGGTGGGCAGTCTGCTCGCCACCTGGTGCGGCGGCGGCGGCATCACCGGCTCCGCCAGCGTTATCTACTCCGGCGGCCCCTGGGTCGGCGCCATCACCTTTGCCGCCCCGCCCATCGGCATCATCCTGCTGTACTTCATCGCCGGCAAGGTCCGCAAGTCCAACAAGGTCACGGTGCCCGAGATCATGGAGGCCCGCTACGGCAAGGCCGCCAGCATCATCTCCGCCCTGTGCGTCATGCTGGCCTATGTGGGCGTGCTGGCCACCCAGCTCAAGGCCGCGGCCGACATCATGGTGCTGCTGTGTGCCTCCAGCGGCATTGAGCTCTCCCACGGTCTGGCTCTGACTATCTGCACCGTCATCATCGCGGTCATCACCGTGGGCGGCGGATTGGTGTCCGTTGCCTACTCCGATGCCGTCAGCGCCCTCATTATGATCGGCGGCTTCTTCCTGGCTATCCCCTTCCTGATGCATGTGGCTTCCTCCCAGGGCGCCGTGCTGCCTCCGGAAAAGACCACCCTCACCGGCGGCATGACCGGCGTGCAGCTGCTGGGCTACTTCCTGCCCTCCTTGGCATTGATGCTGGGCGACCAGAACATGCTCCAGCGCTTCGCCTCCGCCAAGAACAGCGATGAGGCCAAAAAGTCCAACATCGGCATGTTCATCGGTGAGATCCTGGTCATCATCAGCATCATCGCCGTGGTGACCCAGGCCGCCAAGCTCTATCCCTCTTTGGAGGTCCCCTCCAACGTCATCTTCCAGGTGTCCGTGGACTACCTGCCTCTGGCTTTCGGCGCGCTGGTCATGTGCGCATGCATGGCGTTCATCGTCACCACCGCGGACAGCTACCTGCTCTCCTCGGCCACCAACCTCACCAACGACATCTATGTCAAGTACATCCGCAAGGACGCCACCGACCGCCAGAAGATGCTGGTGCTGCGGGGCACCATCGTGGTGTTCAGCGCCCTGGCCGTGGCCCTGACGCTGTACTTCCCCACCGTGCTGGCGCTGCAGATGACCGCCTACACCATGTACGGCGCCGCCATCACTCCCGCCATTTTGTTCGCCCTGTTCTCCAAGCGGGTCACCCCCGCCGGCGGCCTGGCCGGCATCCTGGTGGGCGGCGCGGCCACCATCGTGTGGACCATGATGGGGACCCCCGGCGGCGTGCAGTGCGCCATCGTGGCGGTACCTGCCTCCGTCATTGCGATCCTGCTGGTCAGCGCCGTGACCCGGAGCTCCAGCCCGGAGCACTCCTTGGACGCACTCTACAAGGAAGGCTGATACATCCCACGGGGCAGAAGGACTTCCTTCTGCCCCGTTTTCTTTGTATACAATCAGAAAGGACGATGATTTATGGAAGATCCCCGTATCCGAAAACTGGCCCGCTTCCTGATCCGCGGCGCGGTGGAACTGCAAAAGGACGAAAAGATCCTCATTGAGCTCCACGGCAGCGAGACCGGCCTCATGAAGGCCCTGGTGCAGGAGGCCTACGCTGTGGGCGGCAAGCCCTTTATCCACATTTTCGACTACGCGGTGGAGGGCGCGCTGGTCCAGGGGGCCGACGAGGCCCACATGGCCGAGATCGCCGCCTATGAACTCCAGCGCATGAAGGACATGGACGCCTACATCGACATCCGGGCCACCACCAACATCAGCATGTGGCACAACGTCTCCGACGAGGCCCAGCGCCGCTACCGCCAGTATTACTGGGGCCCCATCCACCTCTCGGAGCGGTGCAACCACACCAAGTGGTCCGTACTGCGCTACCCCAACGACGCCATGGCCCAGCTGGCCGGCGTATCCACGGAGGAGTACGAGGACTTCTACTTCCGTGCCTGTCTCGTGGACTATGAGAAGATGGGCCGGGCCATGGAGCACCTGGAGGCCCTCATGAACCGGACCGACCGGGTGCATATCGTCTCCCCCGGCACGGACATCTCCTTCTCCATCAAGGGAATCGGCAGCTACGGCATGCACGGCAACCGCAACATCCCCGACGGCGAGATCTACACCGCCCCGGTGAAGGACTCCGTCAACGGCTACATCACCTACAACTGCCCCTCCCCCTATGACGGCTTTTTGTTCCGGGACGTATACCTGGAGTTCAAGGACGGCAAGATCGTCAAGGCCACCAGCAACAACACCCCCTACATGAACGAGATCTTCGACATCGACGAGGGCGCCCGGTATGTGGGCGAGTTCGCCCTGGGCGTCAACCCGGTGATCCACCACCCCATCGGAGACATCCTCTTCGACGAAAAGATCGCCGGCAGCTTCCACCTGACCCCCGGCAACAGCTACGACAACACCTCCAACGGCAACCACTCCGCCGTCCACTGGGACCTGATCCAGATCCAGACGCCGGAATACGGCGGCGGCGAGATCTGGTTCGACGACGTGCTCATCCGCAAGGACGGCGTGTTCCTTCCCCCGGAGCTCCGGTGCCTGAACCCTGAAAATCTTTTGTCTGACGAAGAGGAGGCATAATCACATGGATACAGTAGTTGACCGCCTGATCCGATACGCCAAGGTATTCAGCGAGAGCGATTATTACGGCCAGAGCGGCACCCCCAGCAACCCGGCAGAATTCGACATGGCCCGCCTTCTGGTGGACGAGCTCCACGGTCTGGGTGTGGACAACGCCTTTGTGGATGCGCACTGCTATGTCTATGCCTGGCTTCCCGCCACGCCGGGATACGAGCACCTGCCCGCCATCGGCCTCATCGCCCACATGGACACCACCCCCGATCTGACCGGAAAGGACGTCAAGCCCCAGATCATCCACTACGAGGGCGGAGATATCGTGCTCAACCGGGAGCAGAACATCGTCATGGAGGCCGCCCGCTTCCCGGAGCTTGCCAAGTTCGTGGGGCAGGATCTGGTCTGCACCGACGGCACCACGCTGCTGGGCGCCGATGACAAGGCCGGTATCGCCATCATTCTCCAGGCGGTGGAGGAGCTTCTGGCGGAGGGCGCGCCCCACGGCAAGCTGTGCCTTTGCTTCACCCCCGACGAGGAGATCGGCCGGGGCGCCAGCAACTTTGACGTGGCGGGCTTCGGCGCCGACTTCGCCTACACTCTGGACGGCGGCGACATCACCGACTACGAGTACGAGACATTCAACGCCGCCATGGCCCACGTGACCGTCAACGGCTTCAGCATCCACCCCGGCACCGCCAAGGACAAGATGAAAAATGCCCTGCTCCTGGCCATGGAGTTCAACGCCCTGCTGCCCGCGCTGGAGACCCCCGGCCACACGGAGGGCTATGAGGGCTTCTTCCACCTCCAGGAGATGCACGGCAAGGTGGAAAAGGCCACCATGGTCTACATCATCCGGGACCACAGCATGGAGCGCTTCAATGAGCGCAAGGCCATGCTGGAAAAGGCAGCTGCCCAGATGAACCTTCGCTACGGCGCGGACACCGTGGTGGCGGAGATCGAGGACCAGTACTACAACATGTACGAGGTGCTCAAAGACCGCATGGAGATCGTCCATCTGGCGGAGGAGGCCATGAAGGCCGCGGGCATCGCCCAGCCCACCCACTCCCCCATCCGGGGCGGTACGGACGGGTGCATGCTCACCTACAAGGGCCTGCCCTGCCCCAACCTGCCCAGCGCCGGCCACAACGCCCACGGGCGGTTTGAGTACGCGCCGGTGGAATCCCTGAAGACCGGCGTCAAGACGGTCAAGTCCCTGGTCTGCCCCTCTCTGGTGGAGCGGGTCATCGTAAAGAAGGAGGTATAACCATGCATGAACAGCGGATCCAGCGGGTCCTGGACGCCCTGCACACCCGGGGCCTGGACCAGATGATCGTCTCCGATCCGGACAGCATCTGGTATCTGACCGGTTACTATGTCTATCCCTTTGAGCGGATGTTTGCCCTGTACTTGCGGGCAGACGGCGCCCACAAGCTGTTTTTGAACCGCATGTTCCCTGTGCCGGAGGCCCCCTATCAGCAGGTCTGGTTCTCCGACACGGACGACTACCTCTCCATTCTCGCCGACAATGTGGACGGCAGCCGTCCCATGGGCATCGACAAGGAGTGGCCTGCCCGCTTCCTGCTGCCCTTCATGGCCAAGCACCCCGGCTGCCGCTGCGTGCTGGCCTCCGACTGCGTGGACAATGCCCGCGCCTGCAAGGATGAGACGGAGCGCGAGCTCATGCGCATCTCCTCCCGCATCAACGATACGGTGATGGAGCGGGCCGCCAAGCGCCTCCATGAAGGCGTCACCGAGCGGGAGATCGCCGACTACATCGTCTCCCAGTACGCCGCCGAAGGCTGCGACACCATGGCGTTCCAGCCCATCGTCTCCTTCGGTCCCAACGCCGCCGATCCCCACCACGAGGCAGACAGCACCCGTCTGGAGAAAGGACAGTGCATCGTCATCGACATGGGCTGCCGGAAGGACCGCTACTGCTCCGACATGACCCGCACCTACTTCTGCGGGGAGCCCTCTGAAAAGCACGCCGCCATCCATGATCTGGTCTGCCGGGCCAACGCCCTGGCCGAGTCCATGGTGCGGCCGGGCGTTGCTCTGAAGGAGCTGGACATCGCCGCCCGCTCCCTCATTGCAGAAGCGGGCTACGGAGAGTACTTCACCCACCGTCTGGGCCACTTCATCGGCCAGACAGAGCATGAGCAGGGCGACGTCAGCGCCACCACGCCGCTGATCGCCCAGCCGGGCATGATCTTCTCCATCGAGCCCGGCGTGTACCTGCCCGGAGAGTTCGGCGTACGTATCGAAGATCTGGTGCTGGTCACCGAAGACGGCTGCGAGATCCTCAACCATGTGGACAAGCACTGGAGACTGCCCCAGTAAAAAAGACAGGTACCACAAATCGTCCAGATGAACAAAAAAACACCAAAGGCCTGCCGCAATGGCAGGCCTTTGGCGCATGGAGGCATATCGGCTGGAAGGGGGAGGTTCCAGCTATATTACAGCAGAGTATCGAACGCGGCCTTGAAGTCGGCGATGATGTCCTCGGGATCCTCCAGGCCCACGCTGATGCGGACCAGGCCCTCGGAGATACCGGAAGCCTTCAGCTCCTCAGCAGTGTAAGTAGAGTGGGTCATGGTAGCGGGATGCTCCACCAGGGTCTCGGCGTCGCCCAGGGACACGGCGATGGTGCACAGCTGCAGCTTGTTCAGAGCGGCGGCGGTGGCGGCCTTGTCGGCCTTCAGCTCGATGGAGATCATACCGCCGGGCAGCTTCATCTGACGCGCAGCGATCTCGTGGCCCTCGAAGCTCTCCAGACCGGGATAATAGACCTTATCCACAGCGGGGTGGCTCACCAGGAACTCCGCGACCTTCTTGGCGTTGGCGCAGTGACGCTCCATGCGGATGTCCAGGGTCTTCATGCCGCGGGCCATCAGGAAGGCGTTGAAGGGGCTCATGACAGCACCGGTCATATCCTTCAGGCCGAACATACGGGCAGTGTTGATGAACTCGTTATCGCTGATGATGGCACCCGCGATGACGTCGCCGTGGCCGTTGAGGTACTTGGTGGCGCTGTGGACGACCACGTCGGCACCCAGCTCCAGAGGACGCTGCAGATAGGGCGTGCAGAAAGTGTTGTCCACGATGACCTTGATGCCGGCGTTGTAGGCGTGAGCCTCCTTGGCCACAGCAGCAATATCAACGATCTTCAGGGTGGGGTTGCAGGGAGTCTCCAGATAGACCACCTTGGTCTTCTCGTTCAGAGCAGCCTTCAGAGCGGCCATGTCGGTCATGTCGATGAAGTGGACCTTCACGCCGAACTTGCAGATGCCGTGGTTGAACAGAGCGAAGGTGCAGCCATACAGGGTGTCGCTGGCCACGATCTCATCGCCGGCTTCCACGCTGGACCAGATGGCGGTGGAGATGGCGCCCATGCCGGAAGCGGTGGCCAGAGCAGCCTCGCCGCCCTCCAGCTCAGCCAGCTTGGCTTCCACGGTGGCTACGGTGGGGTTGCCCAGACGGGAATAGATGTAGCCGCTCTCCTGGCCGGCAAAGCGGGCACCGCCCTGCTCCACGGTCTCGAACTCGAAGGTGGAGGTCTGATAAATGGGATCGCACAAAGAGCCCGCGGCATTCTTCACCTTGCCGGTATGGATCTGACGGGTGGCAAAGCCAAGCTTCTTCTCAGTGTTCACAATAAATCCTTCCTTTCTAATTCGGCCCGCGCGGTGTCTTTCTCCGGCGGAGCAATCGTTTTTGTGTTCGTTTTTCCAACATCAGGCGGTCAAAAATGCCGCATCTGTCAGAGGGAGAGAGAATAGAGAGAGAGTTGTTTTGATCAGCACATTTGTGGTAATGTTGACCAGAAATTCCAGGTTATCTTTCATTTCTTTACCAACTTCTGACTATAAGATAACACAATTCCAAAAGGGTGTGTTAGTATTGGTTTTCCTCAATCTGTTCTCACTTTTTTCAATAGCGGTTTGACTTTCTCCGGCGCACGGCCTATAATAAGCAATCATGGCCAGTTATGACAGGAGGTATGGCATGACTTTTCAGCAGCTTACATATGTCGTTGAAATTTCCAAATGCGGCTCCATCAATAAGGCCGCGCACAAGTTGTTTCTTTCTCAGTCCGGCATCTCCACCGCCGTGCGGGAGCTGGAGGAGGAGTTGGGCATTCAGTTTTTTGTCCGCAGCAACCGGGGCGTGGAATTCACGCCGGAGGGCAAGGAGTTCCTCAGCTACGCCGTCTCCCTGCTGGACCAAAAGCAGCGGATCGAAAGCCTCTACGGTGAAGCCCGGAATACCGCCGCACCGGTGCGCTTTTCCGTTTCCACCCAGCGCTATCCCTTTTCCGAGGACGCGTTTTTGCGGATGCTGCAGAACACAGAGGAAAACCGCTACTGCTTTTCCGCCAAGGAGGCCGGTATGGATGCGGTCATCGATGATGTCTATGACCACCGGGCGGATATCGGTGTGATTTTTCTGACCGAGCTGACGGAAAAGATGATCCGGCGGCTTCTGGATTCCCGGGAGCTGGAATTCCATGAGGTGGCGGCTGTGGCGCCGTGCGTCTATGTCCGGAAAGACCATCCCCTGGCGGGATTGAGTACGGTCAGCGAAGCGGATCTGGCCGGCTACCCCTACGTCTCCTTTGAACACGACCAGGGCGTGGCGGCGGACTTTTCCGAAGAATACCAGATCCTGTCTTTGAAAAAGCCCGCCCGGTGCATCAGTGTGAACAACCGCTCCACCATGATGAACGTGCTGGCCCGCACCGATGCCTTCACCACCGGAAGCGGGCTGCTGGTGGAAAACATCACCAGCCAGGCCGTGGTGACAGTTCCCCTGTCCGGCAAGACCTGCATCCGGCTTGGATGGATCGTGCCGAAAAACAGCAAGCTCTCCCCCCTGGCGGAGCAGTTCGTTGCCTATCTGGAGCAGTCCGTGGCGGAGTCCATCCGGTTTACGGAAAGCCTGCACCAGTCTCTTCCCAAAATCTGTTCCGAGCAAAACTGAATGAAAAAAAGAGAGCGTCCGTTGGACGCTCTCTTTTTGCAGATCAGGCCTGGCTGGCCTCGCGCTCGGCCTCGGCAGCCAGCAGAGCCTTCTTGGCCTCCACGCCGGACTCGGCCACGTCGTACTCCCAGTTCCAGGGATCCTTGCGGCAGATACCGTCGGCGAAGGGGATGAAGATGGACAGGATGCCCACAACCGCCAGGATCCAGCAGTACCAGAGGTTGGGGATGATGTCCGTGGGGCTCATGGCGATGCCGTAAGCGGAGGTCAGGGACGCCGCCGTCAGCAGCTGGGCACCATAGGGGATCATGCCCTGCAGCACGCAGGAGAACACGTCCAGCAAGGAGGCGGTGCGGCGGGGATCGACCTTGTACTCGTGGCTGATATCTCTGGCCATGCTGCCGCTGAGGACGATGGCCACGGTGTTGTTGGCGGTGGCGCAGTCGGCCAGGGACACCAGAACGGAGATGCCCACCTGAGCGGACTTATTGCCCTTCATCATGCCGCGCAGCTTCTCAATGAGCCAGGTAATACCGCCGTTATGGGTGACCATCTCAGACATACCGCCGCAGAACAGCGTCAGGAAGAACACTTCGTTCATGCCGGTGAAGCCCGTCCAGACGTTCTGGGCAAAGCCGAAGATGTCCAGAGAGCCGGTGGCCAGACCCACGATGCCGGCAGCGAAAATGCCGATGGTCAGGACCAGGAACACGTTCATGCCCACCAGAGCCAGGATCAGAACCAGCAGATAGGGCACGACCTTGATGATGCTGTATTCCAGCACGCCCATCTCAGGCATCACGTCGGGACGGCCCACGATCAGCAGCACGATGATGGTGATGACGGAGGCGGGCAGGGCGATGAAGAAGTTCACGCGGAACTTATCGCGCATCTCGCAGCCCTGGCTGCGGGTGGCGGCGATGGTGGTATCGGAGATCATGGACAGGTTATCGCCGAACATGGCGCCGCCCACGCAGGCACCCAGCATCAGAGGGATGCTCAGGCCAGCCTTGTCCGCAACGCCGACGGCGATGGGAACGATGGCGCCGATGGTGCCCATGGAGGTACCGGTGGCGGTGCCCATGAACGCGGAGATGATGAACACGCCGGCGGTCAGGAAGTGAACGGGGATCAGGCTCAGGCCCAGGTTGACGGTGGCATCCCGGCCGCCCATGGCAGCCGCCACGCCGGAGAAGGCACCGGCCAGCAGATAGATCATCAGCATGGTCAGCACGTCTTCGTTGGCCGCGCCTTTTGCAAAGATCTTGAAACGCTCATTCATGGTGCCCTTGGTCATGGCAAACGCCACCAGCAGGGCAATAAACATAGCCGTTACGGAGGGGAACTGGTAAAATGCCATTTCGACGCCCTGGGACTGCAGGATCAGTCCGGCGCCCAGATAGATCACAACGAATATCAGGAACGGAACCAGAGCCAGGCCGCTGCCTTTCTTATTCAGGGTACGATCCATAAAATTTTCCTCCTCTTTTCTTGTCCTCTTTGCTGATACGCCTCTCTCTTCGTCTTATTGCACAGAATATGCTCTCCAGATCTTCTCGTCTCTGTGTAAAAGTATATCATTCTTTGCCTGCAACTGTTAATACCTATCTTATATAATGGGCTATTACTTTTTTCGATACCAACTAATCCCTTTCTTCATAATCCATTTTTTGGGCGTTTTTGATCTCCGCATTGACTTTTTGACGCGTTTCAGATATTGTTAAATTCCTGATAAGAATACCGTATGAAAGGCAGGGAACGTATATGTCCTCTTTGGATCTGTCCAGCCTGATGGGCATCTCTCTGGGCACACTGACCCTGGGCAAGGTCATTTCCGCCGCCGTCACGCTGCTGATCTGCCTCGTGGTCATCCGGGTACTGATGAAGCTTTTGAACCGGCTGCTGAGCCGTTCCAAGCTGGACGCCCGGGTACAAAAATATCTGGCCGCCGGTGTGCGGCTCATTCTGTACGTCATCACGGTGCTGATCGTGGTGGACAGTCTGGGCATCCCGGTCACCTCTCTGGTGGCGCTCTTGTCCGTGGGCTCCCTGGGCATCACCCTGGCCGCGGAGGACATCCTTGGCAACGTGGCAGGCGGCCTGGTGATCCTCTCTGCCCGTCCCTTTGCCCTGGGCGATTTTCTGGAGGTGGGCGGCACCTCCGGCACGGTGGAAGAGATCAGCCTCAACCACACCAAGCTCATCACCCCTGACGGACTGATGGTGCTGCTGCCCAACAAGGAGCTGGCCAGTTCCCAGATGACCAACTACACCGTCAACGGCCGCCGGCGCATCACCTGGAAAGTCTCCGCATCTTACGACGCGCCCACAGAGACGGTGAAAGCCGCCTGTGAGCAGGCGCTGGGCATGACGGAGCACCTTTTGAAGGACCCCGCCCCCAGCGTACGGCTGACGGGTTACGGTGACAGCGCCATCGAATACGCCGTCTACTGCTGGGCCGAGCCCGCAGATTACTGGGACGCCTACTTTGCCCTGGGCGAGCACCTGCGCACCGCCTTCGCCGACCACGGCGTGGAGATGACCTACAACCATTTGAACGTGCATATCCTGGATAAAAAGGACTGACCGTCCGGCCAGCCGCGTTTATAATGAAAAAGCACCACGGCTATGCCGCGGTGCTTTTTTACATGGTTCAGCGCCCCAGTTTCAGGTCCTCTTCGATCAGCAGCTTCAGCGCCTCCACCGCCACCCAGACGGAGGCGGTGGTATCCTCGCTCATGCGCTGGTCCAGCCCGGCGGCCTCCCGCTCCTGGTTCCACACCACATGGAAGCAGGAGCCGCACCGGCACCCCAGCGCCGCCGCCACCACGAACAGCGCCGCGGATTCCATCTCGCTGGCCTTGACCCCCAGCCGCTTCCAGCTCTCCCATTTCTGCTTGAGCTCGTAATAGACCGGAGAGGCGTCGGGGCTGTGCTGGCCGTAGAAGCTGTCCTTGCACTGGACCACGCCGGTATGCAGCGGCAGCCCCAGAGCCTTTGTGGCCTGGACCAGGCAGCCGGTCACATCATAGTCCGCAACCGCCGGGAACTCCAGCGGCGCATATTCCAGACTGGTATGCTCAAACCGTACGGCGCCGGTGGCCACCACGATGTCCCCGGACTGGACGGAAAGGTCGATGCCGCCGCAGGTGCCCGTGCGGATGAAGGTATCGGCGCCGCACTTATGGAGCTCCTCCATGGCGATGGCCGCGGAGGGGCCGCCGATGCCGGTGGAGCAGGCTGTGACCTTCTGCCCCAGCAGCGTCCCGGTCCAGACATTGTACTCCCGGTTGCACGCTACCTGCCGGGCATCGTCAAACAACGCCGCAATGGCCGGCACCCGCCCCGGGTCGCCGGGCAGGATGCAGTAGCGTCCCACGTCCTCGCCGGTACAGGCGATATGATACTGCCGTTCCAGTTCCTGCATACAGATCACCTCGTTTATTTTGATACCGCCAGTATAACAGACTCCGGCACGCCTTGTAAAGGCGGCCCAGGTCCCTTTCTTTTTTCTCTTTTGTTGTCTTTTTGTCATTTTTTTGAGATGTTTCCGGGAAGAGCACCGTGATAAAGTGAGGGAAATTTCAGAAAGGAGTCCCTTATGAGATCCATGTTTGCCCTTTTGCTGCCGCTGGTGCTCCTGGCCGGCTGCGCGGCCCCGTCTTCCTCCCCGGCACCGGAGGACGCCCTCCAGGAAAGCCCCCAATCCAGTGGCTCCCCCGATGACGGCGCCCAGGACGGAACCCTTTTTGATCAGAAGCTGTCGGTGATTGTGGACGGCGGCAGAACGCTGACGCTGGTAGCCCACTGCAAGGAGACCTTCATGGAGGGCTTTTCCACCTTCGGCACAGGCACCATCGACGTGCTGGACGGTGAGAAGCTGCTTCAGACGCTGGACGTGGGTGCGGGCGTTCTCACATTGGAGGAAGATGCGGCAGCTTCTTCAAAGCAAGTCTATCCCACGGTTTTTGACAGCAACTACCTGCCCACGCTGGAAGATCTCAATTTTGACGGTGCCCAGGACATCCTGTGCATGTGCGATATGGGCACGGTGAACGGATCGTACCTCACCTGGCTGTGGGACCCGGCCCAGGAGCAGTTTATCGCCGGTCCCGGGCTGTGCGGCTACGCCGTGGAGCCGGATCCCGACACCCGGCAGGTCTCCGTCAGCAGCCGCGGCGGCTGGGGCAATTACGACACGGACATCTATGCGCCCGATGAGCAGGGAGCCCTGGTCCTTGTAAAGCGCATTCACAAAGAGCCGCCAGAAGATGCCAGCGGTGAGCTGAAAACCACCGTTCAGGTGCTCATAGACGGTCAGTGGACAGAAGTCACCGAATAAGAAGAACGCCATCCAGCCGGGGATGGCGTTCTTCTTATTTCTTTATTTCAGGGTCACGACCGTCACGCCGGACTCGCCCTCGCCGTAGACGCCCAGACGGTAGTCCTTTACCGCCTTATTGCGCCGCAGGATATCGTGGACTGCCTTGCGCAGGGCGCCGGTGCCCTTGCCGTGGATGATAGTCACCGTATCCAGGTGGCCCATGACGGCGGCAGAGAGGAAGTTTTCCACCACGCCCTCCGCCTCCAGCGTCTCCAGGCCCCGGATATCCAGCTCCCGGGATGCGGAAGTCCGCAGGGCGCGGTCGGCGTTCTGGCGGATGGTCACAGCAGCCTTTGGCTTGCGCGCCGCCCGTTCGTCGTCCTCGATGAGCCGCACCTCGCCGGCCTTGGCCTTCATCTTCAGCACGCCGGACTTCAGCTGCAGCGTGCCGTCCTTGCCCACAGACACCACCTCGGCCGGTGTCCGCACGCCGGGGATCTCCACCAGATCTCCCACAGCGATGGGGCGGCTGGGCTTGGGGATGGGCTCCTGCCGGGCGTCCCGCTTGGAGATGGCCTCCTCCGCCTCGTTGAGGGTGCGGCGCAGGGCCGCCCGGGCCTCGTTCTCGTTCATGCTGCGCTCCGCTTTGGCCTGGGCCTTGCGCATGGCGCTCAGCTCCGCGAACACCTGGTCGGCGGCGGAGCGGGCGTCCCGCACGATCCGCTTGGCCTCCGCCTCGCCCCGGCTGCGGGCATTCTCCTTGGCCCGCTCCATCTGGGCGCGGAACTCCCGGGCCTTGCGGGCGTCCTCCTCCCGCTGGGCATAGAGCCGGTTGGCCTCCTGCTCCCGCTTTTCCAGGGCCTGGCGCATGGCCTCCAGCTCCGTGAGCACATCCTCAAAGCGGACGCTCTCGCCACTCATCTGCACCTGGGCTGCCTGGATGACCTTCTCTGGCAGTCCCAGCCGACGGGAGATGGCAAAGGCGTTGGACTTGCCGGGAATGCCGATGAGAAGCCGGTAGGTGGGGCTCAGGGTCTCCACGTCAAATTCACAGGAGGCATTCTCCACTCCCGCCGTGGTCATGGCGAAGGTCTTGAGCTCGGCGTAGTGGGTGGTAGCGGCGATCTTGGCGCCGGCACTGCGGGCCTCCTGGATGATGGCAATGGCCAGCGCCGCGCCCTCCACCGGGTCGGTGCCCGCGCCCAGCTCGTCGAAGAGAATCAGGCTGTGGCGGTCCGCCTCCTGCAAAATGCTCACGATATTGACCATATGTGCCGAAAAAGTGGACAAACTCTGTTCGATGCTCTGCTCGTCGCCAATGTCCGCCAGCACTTTTTCATAGCAGGAGATCTCGCTCTGGTCCGCCACGGGAATGTGCAGACCGCACTGGGTCATGACCGTCAGCAGTCCCAGCGTCTTGAGGCTCACGGTCTTGCCGCCGGTATTGGGGCCGGTGATGACCAGGGTATCAAACGTGTCGCCCAGCTGGATGTCGATGGGCACGGCCTTTTTGGGGTCCAGCAGCGGGTGCCGGGCACGCCGCAGGTGGATGCCGCCGTCCCGGCGCAGGGCCGGACGGGCGGCGTTCATTTTATAGCTCAGCTGGCCCCGGGCAAAGATCAGGTCCAGATGCACCATGGCGTCGTAGTCCCACTGGATATCCTCCCGGTGGGCCGCCGCCTCGGCGGAGAGCTCCGCCAGGATCCGCTGGATCTCCTTTTCCTCCTTGGCCTGGAGCTCGATGAACTCGTTGTTGGCCTGCACCACGCCCATGGGCTCCACGAACACCGTGGCGCCGGAGGAGGAGATATCATGCACCAGACCCGGCAGGTCGCCCTTGTGCTCGGCTTTCACCGGCACCACGAAGCGGCCGTCCCGCTGGGTGATGATGGTCTCCTGCAGCACCTTGGCATAGCTGGGGGAAGAGATGATCTTCTGGAGGATTTGACGGCTCTTGGTCTGGGCCGCTCGCATGTGCCGTCGGATATCCGCCAGCTCGGGGCTGGCCGCGTCGGCGATGGTGTCCTCATCCACGATGCACCGCTTGATCTTCTCTTCCAGGAAGCGGTTGCCGTGGAGGGACAAAAATAGGTGGTCGATGGCGGTTTTTTCCGCCGCATCGGCGTTGAAATACTCCTTGGCCCGGCGGGCTGCGGTCAGCAGGTCCGCAATGGTCAACAGCTCCCGGGTATTCAGGCTGCCGCCCCGGTCTGCCCGGTCCAGGGACTCCGCCACCGGCTTGACGCCGGAAAAGGACGGACTGCCCCGCAGGCCGATCATGGTCCGGGCTGCGTCAGTCTGGTCCAGCAGCCGCTCCACTTCCTCCCGCTCCGTCTCCGGCCGCACAGTCATGGCCCGCTGCTTGGCCTCGGCGCTGACAGCCTGTTCCGAGAGCATCTGCAGCACCCGGGGCAGCTCCAGCGTACGCAGGGATTTATCAAATAATTCGCTCATACTCGCTTTCTCCTGTCAAGTGATCTCACTTGATGGTCATTCATAAATATAGGGATTCTCCGTTTCCAGCACCCAGGGCATCCGGTGCTGGAACTCCATCTGGATGGCAGGGGCGGGAAAGTCGTCCGGCAGCAGGTCGCACTGGGACTTGAATGCCGCGGAAAACCCGTCGCATAGCTGATACCACCCCGCCGGGAAGACCTCATAGGCTCCCGGCGGCGTGTCTCCCTCCAAAACACGGCCTACCAGATGATACCACCCGCCGCCGGAGAGCGTGCTTGGTGTGCCCTGGAAGTACATGAGCTCTCCCGGCTTTTCCACGTCCAGTCCCAGTGTCTCAAAAAAATCCCGCACCGCCTGGGGAAGAGTCTCCGCCGCCCGGGCAAAGTTGCGGCACCCGTCGCACTGGCAGATGATCCACGTCTCACCATGGGCTGCGTAGTAAGCCCGGGTGGCCTCCACATCCACTGCCAGGCGGTAGCCGTCACAGACAAATTCCGTCATATTTCTTTCCATTTTGTATATAATCTATCAAATAATACGATTTGTATCTTATTTTGCCGGTGTCTGCACACTTTTGTAGAAATCCAGCGTGCGGAAACCCCGTTCCAGCTGGGCGGCCACAAACGCTTCCGCCGCACCGGCCAGGCGGTCCATGGCCTTGCCCTCCAGGGTGAAGCTGTAAAGCCGCTTGGGGTCTCCGTATAGGATATGGCGCAGCGCCGCCAGGGAGTGGCTGCACAAAGGCATGGAGAGCGCCCGTTCTCCCCGGCCGCATCCGCGGCAGTGGAGAACGCCCTGCACCACGTCCAGCATGGGCTCCTCCGGGTCCGGCAATCCGCAGTAGGCACAGCCGTCCGCCAAAGGCTCATAGCCCGCCAGGGCCAGCAGCTTCAGCTCAAAGGCCGCTTTCACCAGCCGGGGCGGCTTGTGTAAAGCGGACAGGGCATACAGTCCGTTGAGCAGGTGGCGCAGGATGTCATCCGAGGCGGTATCCTCCGTGGTGACGGACTCTGTCAGCTCCGCCATGTAAAACCCAAGGGCCATGGCCTCCAGGTCCTGCCTCAGGCCCGCGAACAGCTCCAGCGTCTCGCCCTCGTTGGCATAGTACCACTCGCCCCGGCGGTACAGCGTCCACTCCCCGTACACCAGGGACTGGGCGCAGGCGGCGAACTTGCTGTTTTTCCGCCGGGCCCCCCGGGCAATGACCGACACCCGGCCCAGGTCCCGGGTCAGCAGCGTCAGTATTTTGTCAGACTCCTTGGTCACCGTCTCCCGCAGAACGATACCGTTTGTCACCGTATAGGGCGTGGATGCCACTGAGGTCCCTCCTATGTAAGGGAGGATGTGCTCCTCCCTCTCAGCCCTCGGCCTCCTGGCCGGGGTGCTCCGACTGGCGGTAGAGCACATAGGCCAGCGGCTCTCCCGTCATACAGAACCATTCCCAATAAGCGTCGTTTTTCATCCGCAGACCTCCTTTTTCGTTAGTCTGCGGAATCCGTCGAATGTTATAGCTGGAAACATCTGCGGCAACCGGTCATTCCAGCCAGTTCCGCAAACCGCTTTCGCGGCGGCGGGGCTCTGCCCCGCTCCGGAAAACCGGCGGGACATCGCTTTTGCTTCTATCCCGCCTTATTCGTCCCGATAGCCGAAGCTGCGCACATAGTTCATGTTGTCCCGCCAGTTTGGCCCATGAAATTCCATTTCATGGGTACCCGTTTTCACCTGAGCGGTCAGGCGAAGCCCGACCGCTCCAAGGGTTTGCTTCGCAAACCGCTTGCACGCCGCGCCGCGGCGGCGGGGCGCTGCCCCGTTCCGGAAAACCGGCGGGATATCGCTTTTGCTTCTATCCCGCCTTATTCGTCCCGGTAGCCGAAGCTGCGCACATAGTTCATGTTGTCCCGCCAGTTTTCCTTGACCTTCACCCAGGTCTCCAGGTATACCTTGGTGCCCATGAACTTCTCCATATCCTGCCGGGCCAGGGAGCTGATCTTTTTCAGCATGGCGCCCTGCTTGCCGATGATGATGCCCTTGTGACTGGCCTTTTCACAATAGATGGTGGCGTCCACGTCGATGACGCCGGAGTCCCGCTCAGAGAACTTGGTGATCTCCACGGCGGTGCCGTGGGGGATCTCCTTATCCAGGCACAAAAGCAGCTTCTCCCGCAGCAGCTCGCCCATGACCTGCCGCTCCGGCTGGTCGGAGGTCACATCGTCCGGGAACAGCTGGGGGCTCTCCTGGGCGTACTTATGGAGCTGGGCCATCAAATCGTCCAGACCGCTGCCCGTATGGGCGGAGATGGGGATGATGGCGTCGAAGCCGTCCCATTCCTCGTTATATGCCGCGATCACCGGCAGCAGCTCCGCCGGCTCCACCGTGTCGATCTTGTTGATGCACAGCACGCAGGGGATCTTCTCCTCCCGGATGCGGTCAATAAGCGCCTGCTCCGGCCCGCCCACATGGGGAATGGGCTCCACCAGCAGCAGCGCGCAGTCCACGTCGGAGAGGCTGGAGGTCACCACCTTGACCATGTACTCGCCCAGAGCGGAACGGGGCTTGTGGAGGCCCGGGGTATCCAGCAGGATATACTGGGTATCCTCCCGGTTCACCACACCGTAAATCCGGTTGCGGGTGGTCTGGGCCTTGTTGGAGACGATGGCGATCTTCTCACCCACCAGGGCGTTGGTCAGGCTGGACTTGCCCACGTTGGGCCGTCCGCACACAGTGATCATGGCGACTTGTTTGATGTTAGACATAGGTGATCCTCAACTTTCTTTTGTTAAGCAATTTTTTGGGACGGCAGAACCGCTTCTGCCGCCTGTTTCCCGTTTACTTTACCACAAAATCGCGGAAAAAACAACCTGGCCCCACAAATCGGAAGCGGGATCAGCCGGATAAATGGCTGATCCCGCTTTTTCATGGCCGATTACCGCGCCAGCACCTTCTTCAGGTACTGACCCGTGTAGCTCTTCTCACATGCGGCAACCTCTTCCGGCGTGCCCGTGCTCGTCCTCGCCCGCTCCGGATCCCTCGCCCCGGCCTGCGGCCAGGGCTCACTCCCTTCGCGGCTCGTCCTCTCCCCACGCGACCCGCTCCGCTGGGCTCGCGCGGGGACCCCGGGGATCGTCTGCCCCGGCTTACCGCGCCAGCACCTTCTTCAAATACTGACCCGTGTAGCTCTTCTCGCACACGGCAACCTCTTCCGGCGTGCCTGTGCAGACGATGGTGCCACCGCCGTCGCCGCCCTCGGGTCCCAGGTCGATCAGGTGGTCAGCACACTTGATGACATCCAGATTGTGCTCGATGACCACCACGGTGTTGCCCGTGTCCACCAGCCGCTGCAAGACCTCCAGGAGCTTTCGCACATCGTCGGCATGGAGGCCGGTGGTGGGCTCATCCAGAATATAGATGGTCTTGCCGGTGGCCTGCTTAGAAAGCTCCGTGGCCAGCTTCACCCGCTGGGCCTCGCCGCCGGAGAGCTCCGTGGAGGGCTGGCCAAGCTTTACATAGCCAAGGCCCACGTCCTGGAGGGTCTGGAGCTTCTTGCTGAGGCGGGGCAGTGCGGCAAAGAACTCCACCGCCTCGTCCACGGTCATGTCCAGCACCTCGGAGATATTCTTGCCCTTGTAGCGCACCTCCAGGGTCTCCCGGTTGTACCGGCGGCCCTTGCACACTTCGCAGGGCACGAAGATATCCGGCAGGAAGTGCATCTCGATCTTCAAAACACCGTCGCCGGAGCAGGCCTCGCACCGGCCGCCCCGCACGTTGAAGCTGAAGCGGCCCGGCCCATAGCCCCGGCTCTTGGCCTCCTGGGTGGAGGCGAACAGATCCCGGATGTCGTTGAACAATCCCGTATAGGTGGCCGGGTTGGAGCGGGGCGTACGGCCGATGGGGCTCTGGTCGATGTCCACCACCTTGTCCAGCTGGTCGATACCCTCAATGCGCTCGCACTTGCCGGGATGCACTTTCATGCGCATGAGCTCCGCGCCCAGGCGCTTGAAGAGCACCTCGTTGACAAGCGACGATTTGCCGCTGCCGGAGACGCCGGTGACCACCGTCAGTGTCCCCAGGGGGAACTCCACATCGATGCCCCGGAGGTTGTTCTCCGCCGCGCCGATGACCTTGAGCACTTTTCCGTTGCCGCTTCGCCGCTGGGCGGGCACGGGGATCTTTTTCTTGCCGGAGAGGTACTGGCCCGTCAGGCTGTTGGGATTGGCCATGACCTCCTCCGGCGTACCGGCGGCCACCACCTCGCCGCCGTGGATACCGGCGCCGGGGCCGATGTCGATGAGGTAATCCGCCGCGCGCATGGTGTCCTCGTCGTGCTCCACCACCAAAAGGGTATTGCCCAGGTCCCGGAGGCTCTGCAGCGTGGCAAGCAGCTTGTCGTTGTCCCGCTGGTGGAGGCCGATGGAGGGCTCATCCAGAATATACAGCACACCCATGAGGCTGGAGCCGATCTGGGTGGCCAGCCGGATGCGCTGGCTCTCGCCTCCGGACAGAGTGGCGGCGCTGCGGCTGAGGGTCAGATACCCCAGGCCCACGGACTGCAAAAAGCCCAGCCGGGAGCGGATCTCCTTGAGGATGCGCCCGGCGATGCGCAGCTGCTGCTCCGTCAGCTCCAGCTTGTCCACCCAACCGAGCTCCTCATCCACGGACATGGTGGTGTACTGGTAGATATCCAGGTCTCCCACCGTCACTGCCAGGGACTCCTTTTTCAGCCGCCGGCCCCGGCAGTCCGGGCAGGGGCTCTGGGCCATCAGCTCCTCCAGTTCCCGCTTGCTGGCGTCGCTCTGGGTCTCCCGGTAGCGCCGCTCCACGTTGTTGCACACGCCCTCAAAGGCCTGGTACAACACGCCCTTGCCCCGGGGCTGGTCATAGTGCAGCTCCAGCTTTTCCCCGCCGGTGCCGTAGAGGATCACCTGCCGCACCTCCTGAGAAAGCTCCTGCCAGGGGGTGGTCAGGGAGAAATGGTACTTCTTGGACAGCGCCTCAAAATACATGCGGGCGATGCCGTCGGAGCGGATATTGCCCCAGCCGGAGGCCTGGATGGCCCCGTCCAGGATGCTCAGCTTCCCGTCCGGCACCACCAGGGCGGGGTCCACCTTCAGCTGGCTGCCCAGGCCCGTGCAGGTGGGGCAGGCGCCAAAGGGGTTGTTGAAGGAGAACATGCGGGGCGTCAGCTCCTCCATGGAGATGCCGCAGTCCTCGCAGGCGTAGTTCTGGGAGAACATCAGGTCCCGGTCCTCCCGCAGCAGGTTCACCACCACCAGTCCCCCGGAGAGAGCCGAGGCGGTCTCCACGCTGTCGGTAAGCCGCTGCTGGATGTCCGGCCGGATGATGAGCCGGTCCACGATGACCTCGATGGAGTGCTTTTTGTTCTTTTCCAGCTTGATCTCCTCATCCAGCTCGTAGAGGTTCCCGTCCACCCGCACCCGGACATAGCCGGAGCGCTTGGCGTCGTCGAACACCTTGGCGTGCTCGCCCTTCTTTCCCCGGATGACCGGGGCCATCACCTGGATGCGGGTGCCCTCCGGCAGCGCCATCACCTGGTCGATGATCTGGTCAATGGTCTGCTGGCGGATGACCTTGCCGCACTTGGGGCAGTGGGGCGTGCCCACCCGGGCCCAGAGAAGGCGCAGGTAATCGTAAATCTCGGTGACGGTGCCCACGGTGGAGCGGGGGTTTTTGCTGGTGGTCTTCTGGTCGATGGAAATGGCCGGAGAGAGGCCCTCGATATAGTCCACATCCGGCTTGTCCATCTGGCCCAGGAACATGCGGGCGTAGGAAGAAAGGCTCTCCACATACCGCCGCTGGCCCTCGGCGTAAATGGTATCGAAGGCCAGGGAACTTTTGCCCGAGCCGGAAAGGCCCGTCATCACCACCAGCTTGTCCCGGGGGATGGTGACGTCGATATTTTTCAGGTTGTTGGCCCGGGCGCCCTTGACGATGATCTTATCCTGCATACTTGCTCCTTATTTTACGATGAGGTCCGCCGTGCCGGCCCGCAGCAGCCCCAGCAGGTCGCCGGGAGCCAGCTCCACCTGGGCGCCGATCTTCCCCGCGGAGATGTAAATGGTGTCGTAGTCCAGGGCGCTCTCGTGGAACACGGTGGGGTACTGCTTCTTCATGCCCACAGGGCTGCATCCACCCCGGATGTAGCCGGTGACGGCGTTGATCTCCGCCACGTGCAAAAGCTCGATGGACTTCTCGCCCACCGCCCGGGCGGCCTTTTTCAGGTCCAGGCTCTCCGCCACGGGCACCTCAAAGACATAGATGCCCTTGGAGGCCCCCCGGGCCACCAGGGTCTTGAAGCCCCGGGCCGGGTCCTGGCCCAGGGCCTGGGCCACATGGACGCCGTAATCATGCACGCCCTCGGGGCCCTCGCCCTCTTCATAAAACCGTGCGGTATAGGGGATCTTCTTTTGATCCAGGATCCGCATCACATTGGTCTTTTCCTCTTTTTTCTTTGCCATAGTCTCTCCTCGATCCATGGCCCGCCGGTCTCCCGGGGGCCTGTTGTGCCGCTCATTCCTCCCACACGCCGCTGTTTCCGCCGGCGGTGTAATAGAACGTGTCGTTCTGGATGCACAGCACCACGTCCGGCCGGTAGGTGTCCACATACTCCTTCAGGCTCATGTCCGTGTAGTGCCGCAGGTCCAGGATCCGGGTCTCGTCAAAGGAGGCGTAGAGCAGCGTCTCCAGGGCGTTGGTGAAGGAGTCGCCGAAGATCAGCGCGTCCGGCAGCTCCGGCCGGTCAGTCTTCAGTACAGTCTCCCCGAAGTCACCGCCCATATACAAATTGTAGGTGGTGGGCAGGTCATCCGATGCCGGCAGCACGAACAGCGGCTTGTCGGAAGGTACGCCGTTGTCCGTGCGGGTGAAGGCCACCGGCTCTTTCTGCTGGGCGATGATCGCCCGGTCGGTGTTGGGCCAGAGGTTGTAGAGCTTGCGGTTGCGGGTGCCCAGGTAGGGGTTGGGCAGTTCCCGGAAGGTCAGGTCCTCCTCCGTCAGCACCGGCAGCTCCATCCCTCGCTGGGCCAGATGCTCCAGGATGGCCCGGTAGGCGGCGTAGGCACCGTAGTAGTTGTAGTGATGATCCACGGCGGAATAGTACTCTGCCGGATCACCCTGGGCCGCGTACACCGCCCGCATGTCCAGAAAATCCACGCCGCGCTCCGCCAGCGCGCCGGCGAAGACGGCGTCCGCGATCTCCGCCTCCTCCGCGTGGCTGTTGAAGTAGTCCGGGAAGGCGTCCTCAAAGTAGACCCGCTGCTCGGGGAAGCCCACATAGCAGAAAAGGCCTCCGTACGACTCCACATACCCGCTGAAGGCGGAAAAGTCATCCGCGATGGGCACCGCCGCCGCGGCATACTCCTCCTCCGTGTGGGTATCGAAATCCAGGTAGGGCACCAGCACGTCCCCCGCCTTCAAGACCACGCCGTTGACCACCGGGCGGTCCAGCAGGCGCATCTGCACCGCCGTATCCGTCTTGAGCAGCGTGGTGCGGCCGGGGACATGGTCGGAATACCAGCTCTCCAGCGCCGTGCCGTAACTGCCGTCCCACAGGGCCTGCCAGGTGAGCTGGGGCAGCTGCGCCAGGGTGCGGTTTTCGTAATAGGCGGTAGTCTCCAGCCGGCCCCACAGCCATGTCCCCGCCGGCACCGCCGCCAAGATCACCAGCAGGGCCGCCAAAAAGGCCCTGTCCAGGAATTTTTTCATTGTCAGGGCCTCCTTTCAAAACTGGAAGTACAAGAAGGAGCGGAAGGTGGAGCTCAGGAGCCGCACCGCCGACAGCCCCAGCAGTGCGCCCGCCAGCAGTTTGGGCGTCCAGAGCACCAGTGCCCGGTGTCCGTCCAGCCGGTCCCGGAGCACCCGGCACACCGGCAGCGCCGCGGGAACGGCGACCGCGATCTCCCAGGCGTACTGGCGCAGGTAGTATTCCCCTTCCCCGCTCCACACACCGCCGGGGGCGGCGCCAAACATGGCACCCAGCATCTGTCCCGCCTGGCCCAGATCCGCCGCCCGGAAAAATACCCACCCTACGGTGATGATCACCATGGCGTAGATGTGGCGCAGGGCGGCGGGCAGCCGCTCCAGGCTCCGGCCCCAGAGGAACTTCTCCCCCATCAGCACCGCCGCGTAGTAGAGCCCCCAGACCACAAACGTCCAGGCGGCGCCGTGCCACAGGCCCGTCAGCAGCCAGACCACCAGCAAATTGGCGATCTGCCGCCGCCTGGCGCAGCGGTTGCCGCCCAGAGGGATGTACACATAGTCCCGGAACCAGAAGGAGAGGGTCATATGCCAGCGGCGCCAGAACTCCGTGGCAGAGCGGGACACATAGGGATATTGGAAGTTCTCCGGCAGGCGGAAGCCAAACACCCGGCCCAGGCCGATGGCCATGTCCGTATAGCCGGAAAAGTCAAAGTACAGCTGGAAGGTATAGGCCAGGGCCCCCATCCAGGCCAGTCCCACCGTCAGGCGGCCGCCGGCGTCAAAGGCCCCGTTGGCGATCTGGCCCAGGGCGTCCGCCAGCAGCACCTTCTTGGCAAGGCCGAAGCAGAACCGCTGGGCCCCCTCCGCCGCGTCGGAGGCGGTCTCCTGCCGCTGCCGCAGGTCCGCCGCCATATCCCCATAGCGAAGGATGGGACCTTGCAGCAATTGGGGAAAGAAGGCGATAAACAGCGCCAGCCGGGGCAGGTTCCGCTCCGGCGGGATGGTCCCCCGGTACACGTCCGTCAGGTATGCGATGCCCTGGAACGTATAGAAGGAGATGCCCGCAGGCATCAGGATCTCCGGCACCGCCGCCCCCAGACCCAGGGCATTGAGGTTTTCCAGCAGGAAGCCGGTGTATTTGAAATAGGCCAGCAGCCCTACGTTCACCACCAGCAAAGCCGCAAACCAGCCCTTTCGGTGGGGACCGGACGACGGAGCCAGCACCAGTCCGCCGCCCCAGTACAGCAGGATGCTCAATGCCAGGAACGGCACCATCCGCACGCCGCCCCAGGCGTAGAACACCAGGCTGAACACCAGCAGTACGGCGTTGCGCCCGGAGCGCCAGCGGCCGGGCAGCAGGAAATCGCATACCAGCACCGCCGGCAGAAAGCCGAATAAAAATGCCATGGAGGAAAAGGCCATGTCTCGTGTCTCCTTTTTGGAAGATTGCGGGCCCCGCGGCGGCTGCCGCAGAATCCGGATACAGCCGTGGTCCATGCGGCCGGAGGCGTTGTCCCAAGCGCACAGGATCATCACAAACCCACCGATGGTGATGGGGCGGCGGCCAGGTTGGAGTTGACGTTTTCAATGCCGATCTTGGCCAGGGCAGACATGGAGGCAGCAAACACCGTCCTCGGCAGGGCAAATAGGGGTCCCATACTGCCAACTCCCGTATATCGTTTCTCACCAGGCACCCCGCCTCCGCAGTGTGCTATTTCTCGCCCCGCAGCTCGATGATGCGGTCACGCAGTACTGCCGCGTACTCGAATTCCAGCATACGGCTGGCTTCCTTCATTGTCCCTCCCGACTCCGTCGGGCGGGTGCCCTTCCATTTCACTCAAATCGTCCGGAATGAATCCGTCCGATTTCAAGGGTTTGCCTCCGGCAAACCGCTTGTACGGCACATTCGTGCCGCCCCGCTGTGCGGGGCCCCGGAAATGAAGGAAGCTATTTCTCGCCCCGCAGCTCGATGATGCGGTCTCGCAGCACTGCCGCGTACTCGAATTCCAGCATACGGCTGGCTTCCTTCATTTCCTTTTCCAGGCGGGCGATCTCCGCGGCGCGCTCCTGGTCGCTGAGCTTGCGCTTCTTCCGGCCCTTGCCGGACTCCTCCTCCGCCGAACGGGAGATCTCCAGCACCTCCCGGACGCCTTTGATGATGGTCTTGGGGACGATGCCATGGGCCTCATTGTAGTCGCTCTGGATCTTGCGGCGGCGCTCCGTCTCATCCATGGCAAGGCGCATGGAGGGCGTGATCTCGTCGGCGTACATGACCACCAGGCCGTCTGCGTTTCGGGCTGCCCGGCCGATGGTCTGGATGAGGGACGTCTCCGAACGCAAAAAGCCCTCCTTGTCCGCGTCCAGAATGGCCACCAGGCTCACCTCCGGCAGGTCCAATCCCTCCCGCAGCAGGTTGATGCCCACCAGCACGTCGAACTTGCCCAGCCGCAGGTCCCGGATGATCTCCATACGCTCGATGGTCTGCACGTCCGAGTGCATATACCGCACCCGGATCTCCGCATTTTTCAGGTACTCTGTCAGGTCCTCCGCCATCTTCTTGGTGAGGGTGGTCACCAGCACCCGCTCGTTCCGGGCGGCGCGGGTGCGGATCTCCTCCATGAGGTCGTCGATCTGCCCCGTCACCGGGCGTACCTCCACCCTCGGGTCCAGCAGTCCCGTGGGGCGGATGACCTGCTCCACCACCTGATCCGCCCGCTCCCGCTCGTAGGGGCCGGGGGTGGCCGAGACGAACACGGCCTGTCCGATGCGCTCTTCAAATTCCTCGAATTTCAGCGGACGGTTATCGTAGGCACAGGGGAGCCGGAAGCCGTACTTCACCAGAGAGTCCTTCCGGGCCCGGTCGCCGTTGTACATGGCCCGCACCTGGGGCAGCGTCACGTGGCTCTCGTCCACGAAGAGCAAAAAGTCGTCCGGGAAGAAGTCCAGCAGCGTCATGGGGGCGGAGCCCGCCGGGCGGTCGGAGATGATGCGGGAGTAGTTCTCGATGCCGGAGCAGTACCCCAGCTCCGCCATCATCTCCATGTCGTACTCCGTCCGCTGGCGGATGCGCTGGGCCTCCACCAGCTGATTGTTGTCGGTGAATACCTTTACCTGCTGCTCCAGCTCCTCACGGATCTGGCCGATGGCCTTGTCCATCTTCTCCTTGGTGGTGACATAGTGGCTGGCCGGGTAGATGGCGATGTGGTTGAGGTGGCGGTTCACCGTGCCGGTGACGGGGTTGAAGTCGCTGATGCGGTCGATCTCGTCCCCGAAAAACTCCACCCGGATGGCGTGGTCCTTATAGTAGGCCGGGTACAGCTCCACCGTGTCCCCCCGGACCCGGAACATGTTGCGCTGGAACGCCACGTCGTTGCGCTCATAGCGGATCTCCACCAGGCGGCGCAGCAGCTCGTCCCGGTCCCACTGGGCGCCTACCCGCAGCGACACCACCATCTGGGCAAAGTCGTCCGGCTCGCCCAGACCGTAGATGCAGGAAACGGAGGACACCACGATCACGTCCCGCCGCTCCAGCAGCGCGCAGGTGGCAGAGAGGCGCAGGCGGTCGATCTCCTCATTGGTGGAGGCGTCCTTGGCGATATAGGTATCCGTGTGGGGGATATAGGCCTCCGGCTGATAATAATCGTAATAGGAGACAAAATACTCCACAGCGTTGTTGGGGAAAAACTCCTTGAACTCCGCGCACAGCTGGGCGGCCAGGGTCTTGTTGTGGGCCAGCACCAGCGTGGGCCGCTGGACAGCCTCGATGACCTTGGCCATAGTGAAAGTCTTGCCGGAGCCGGTGACGCCCAGCAGCACCTGCTCCTTGAGTCCATTCTCAATGCCCTCCGCCAAAGCGGCGATGGCCTTGGGCTGATCGCCGGAGGGCTGGTATTCGGAAACCACTTTGAAATCTGGCATAGCGTTCCTTTCCGCTGCATGGCGCCACGGCTTGGGTCAGGCAAAGCAGCTGCTTACAGGATAACAAAAAAAGCAGAAAATTGCAACAAATGTTCGATATAGTTTTGGGCGGCTATCCCAGATAGCCGCTGTCCGCCATGGAGACGAAGTCACCGTCGGCGGCGATGATATGGTCCGCCAGCTGCACGCCGATGCTCTCCAGCGCGGCCTTGGCCCGCTCCGTGGCGATGAAGTCATCCTGGGAGGGCAGGGCCACACCGCTGGGGTGGTTGTGGGAGAGGATCACCGCGCTGGCAGAGGTGAGCAATGCCGCCTCCAGAAGGCGGCGGATATCCAGTCCCGCGGAGGCCATGTCGCCCTCCCCCAGCCGCTTGCAGGCAATGAGCTTGCCCTTGCGGTCCAGGCACAGGGCATAGACTACCTCATGCTTTTCCCCGGCGAAGCGCTCCACCAGGTACGCCCCCGCCTTTTCCGAGGAGTTGAGGATCTGCTCCTGCTGGGCCTCCGCCAGCCTGGCCCGCAGGTAGATCCGGGGCACCAGCGACAGCAAAACGGCCGCGCTCTCCCCGATACCCTCCACCTTCTGCAGGTCCTCCACCGGGGCGGTCAGTACCGCCGCCAAGGAGCCGTACCGCTCCATGAGGGCGTGGGCCAGCGGGTTGGTGTCCCGTCTGGGGATGGCGTAATACAAAAGAAGCTCCAGCGCCTCATGGTCGGCGAAAGCATCCAGCCCGCCCCGAAGGAACCGCTGGCGCATCTTGTCCCTGTGTCCGTCGTGGATCCCCAAACCAGAGTGCCTCCCCTCATTGGAACATGCTTTTCTGAATGTTTCATTATAGCACGCAGGACAGCACTTCACAAGGGGATTTGCCTTTGTAAAATTCTATGTGCGGCCGGAGCCCCCGCCTTGACAGGCCGCACCTTTTGTCTTAAGATAAAGAAAGAAATGCATCATCATACAAAATCCGGTAGGTAAGGCTACCGCAGGGATATGGATCGCTGCCGCGAAGTGATGGAAACATCATAAGAGGGTCGAACAGGTGCTATCGAACAGGAAGGTATCATCTAACGCGATTTCACCGCCTTGTGGAGCTAAAGCTTGAACGGTTGCGGGAGGCGCTGCCCCCGCCTTTGGGTTCCTCTGTTCGTACCGGTTTGGTCGGACAGAGGGCTTATTTTTCATTTGCAGTCAGCATACGGAAGGGAGGACGCACAGCGTGTTTGAGCTGGAAGAAGACCGGGACGCTCTGGTGGAAAAAATCGAGGATCTGCTGTCCCGAAAACAATACGCTCCCCTGCGCGACCTCCTGCTGCCGCTGGAGGCGGCGGACATCGCCGCGCTGTGCGGTGAGCTGGGAGAAAAGGTACCGCTGGTATTCCGCCTGCTGCCCAAGGAGCTGGCAGCAGAGGTGTTCGTGGAGCTGGACAGCGACCAGCAGGAGCTGCTGATCCAGAGCTTTTCCAACACGGAGCTGAAAGAAGTGCTGGACGAGCTGTATCTGGACGACACGGTGGACATCGTGGAGGAGATGCCGGCCAATGTTGTCAAGCGTATTTTGCGCCACTCGGACCCGGAAATGCGCAAAAGCATCAACGAGATCCTCAAATATCCCGACGACTCCACCGGCAGCATCATGACCACGGAGTTCGTGGACCTGAAAGAGACCATGACCGTGGAGGACGCCCTCAAGCGCATCCGCCGCACCGGTCCGGACAAGGAGACCATCAACATCTGCTATGTCATCGATGAGCAGCGCCACCTGATCGGCGTGCTGTCCATCCGGACGCTGCTGCTGGCGGAGGAAGACGACGTCATCGGCGACATCATGGAGCGCAACTTCATCTGTGTCCAGACCCTGGACGACCAGGAGTCCACCGCCCGCGCCCTCAGCAAGTATGACTTCCTGGCGCTGCCGGTGGTGGACACGGAGACCCGTCTCGTGGGCATCGTCACCGTGGACGACGCCATGGACGTTCTGCAGGAGGAGGTCACGGAGGACATCGAGAAGATGGCCGCCATCCTCCCCTCCGACAAGCCGTATCTGAAAACCGGCGTGTGGGAGACCTGGAAGGCCCGCACCCCCTGGCTGCTGGTGCTGATGCTCTCTGCCACCTTCACCGGTATCATTCTCACCCACTTTGAAAGCGCCCTCATGTCCTGCGCCATTCTGACCTCCTTTGTGCCCATGCTCTCCGGTACCGGCGGCAACAGCGGCACCCAGGCCTCCACGGCGGTGATCCGCGCCCTCTCTCTGGGAGAGCTGCATTTTTCCGACGTGCTGCGGGTCCTCTGGAAGGAGTTCCGAGTGGCGCTCGGCTGCGGCGTATGCCTGGCGGCAGCCAACTTTTTGAAGATGCTGCTGGTAGACCGCTGGCTGCTGCAAAACCCCGCCGTGACGCCCATGGTGGCACTGGTGGTGTGCATCACGCTGGTTGGCACGGTGCTGTGCGCCAAGCTGGTGGGCTGCTCGCTGCCGCTGCTGGCAGAGAAGATCGGCTTTGACCCGGCCGTCATGGCCTCCCCCTTTATCTCCACCATTGTGGACTCCATTTCCCTGCTGATCTATTTCCAGGTCGCCTCCCTGATTTTGGGTGTCTGAGCGGCCAACGCGACCAAACGGAGAAACCCATGAAAATTTTCGCTTACGAAGTACGCAAAGACGAGATCGCCGCCTTTTCCGCGGCGGCCGCCAAATACCACGTGGACATTACCACCAGCACTTTGGTCCCCACACTGGAAAACGCAGCCCTCGCCGCCGGATGCGACGGCGTGACCATCTTGGGCCAGGGCCGCATCGACCGCCAGCTGCTGGAGCGCTACCGGGTGCTGGGCATCCGCTGCCTGTCCACCCGCACCATCGGCAGCAACCACATCGATCTCCAGGCGGCTCACGATCTGGGGATCCAGGTATGCAGCGCCGATTATCCGCCCAACGGCGTGGCGGATTTTACCGTCATGATGATCCTCATGTGCCTGCGGCATTATAAGCAGGCCATGTGGCGGGGACAGGTGAACGACTTTTCCCTGGAGGGACTCCAGGGCCGGGACATGCGGAGCCTGACCATCGGTATTTTGGGAACAGGCCGCATCGGTGTACAGGTGCTGCGGGAGCTGTCCGGCTTCGGCTGCCGCCTGCTGGCCTGGTCCCGGCACGAAAATCCGGATGCCCTGCCCTACGCCCAGTACACTGACCTGGATACGCTGCTGCGCACCTGTGATGTCATCAGTCTGCACATGCCTCTCACAGCGGCCACTCATCATATGATCGACCGTTCGGCCATTGCAAAAATGAAAAACGGCGTGATCCTCATCAATTGCGCCCGAGGCGGCCTTACGGACATCGATGCGCTGATCGAGGGGATCGAAACGGAAAAAATCGGTGCCCTGGGCATGGATACGGTGGAAGGCGAGGAGGGCATCGTTCACGGCGACCACCGGACCGACATCCTCAGCAACCGCAACTGGTTCTATCTGCACCAATTCCGCAATGTGATCATGACGCAGCATATGGCTTTTTACACCCGGGAAGCCGTAGAGAGCATGGTGCGCTGCGGGATCGAGGGCATCGTGGAAATGGGCCGTACCGGCACCTATCCCACCAAGCTTTGATCTCCCTCAAAGCTTCCTAGATTGCTGGACACCCCGGCAGGTTCCAAATGCGGAGCCCGCCGGGGTTCTTTTATAATGGTCGGAGCGCCGGAAGGAAAACAAACCGTCTCCGCCTTTATCCTCCGGAAACATAAAACAAGACCCCGCACCATAAGGTGCGGGGTCTTGTCTATCGCAACACAGATGTGTTTTTGATAATCTCGGGAAGAATTACTTCTTCACGATGACAACCATATCCACATCGCCGTCGTCCAGCGTGTAGTAGATGGTGCCATAGGGATCCTTGGCAATGTCCTTGCCCTCGCCGTTATCCTCGCGGATATCGGAGACGCTGCCCTCAGTGATCTCATCGCCGTCGACGAAGAAGACCTTCACGTCGTCGGTGTAGGACAGAGTGTAGCCATTGAAGGTCAGAACACCGTTGGACTCCTTCTTGGAGACGGTAGCGGTGTAGACGTCCTTCTCATCGCCATAGGGGTTGGTGCTGGTGGTGTAGGAAGTGCCGGCATCGCCCAGATCGTCGGAGTCATAGGACACCTTGTTCAGGACGATCACGCCGTCGATCAGCTTCAGGCCGTCCTTGCTGAACTCGTTAGCAGCGATCTTGACGGTCTCGATCTTGCCGCCGACAACAGCCTGGAACTCGTAGTAAACGACATCGTCGCCATCATCGATGGTCTTCATGTCCTTCTCGACAGCCAGGAAGGTCAGGTCAGCGGAGGTGCTGTGCATGTCGCTCTTGCCAACCTGGACGAACACGATGGAGGCAGCGGACTTGTCCTTGCCGGTGTAGGCGTTCACAACAGCAGAGCCGTTGAAGCTGGGAGCGGACTTGTAGCCAGTGTAGACATTGTAGTCGACACCGTCGCTATCCTTCACAGCGTACACGAACACGGTCTTGGAGTCGACCTTGCAGATGGTAGCGCCACCCTCACCCTTGATGCGGGTCTCGCCCTTCTCAAAGCTGCTGGGAGCGGCCTTGGCGTTGGCGTCGGTCTTCTTGGTCAGCTTGTAGGTGCCGTCGTCCTCAACCTTGAAGGAGACGATCATGCCAGTATCCTTAGTGGTAAAGGTCTTGGTGGTGTCGACAACCTTGGTCTTGCCGTTGGAGAACAGCAGCTTGGCCCAGTCGGTAGCACGGTCGGTGCCAGCGTCCAGGATCATGGCCAGGTTCTCAACGTTGTCGCTCTCCTCAGCCACCTCGATCTTCACGATGTAGCCATAGGAATCCAGGTAGAAGTCCACGGTGTCCTTCACGGCCACTTCGCTCAGCTCAGCGCCCTCGGAAGCGGACAGCTCGTAAACAGTGCCATCGATGGTGTACTTGGCGCCAGACTTGCGGGTCAGCTCGCCAGTCAGCTTCTCCAGAGCGACCATGGTCTGGATGCGCTCATCCTTCTCAGCGTCGGCGTCCTTGGTGTACATGACCACGTCGTCCTCTTCGAACTCCTCGGTCACATAGTCCAAGCCGTCAACAGTCACGATGCGCTCGTCATCGTCGTTGGTGTCAACGTCGCTGACCTCGCTCACGTAGGTGTTGATGATCACGATGCGCTGATCGCTCTCGCGAGCGTCATCGCTGTCGTCATAGAAGACCTCGACCAGGATGCCCTTGCCGCCGATCTCGGTGCTGGAATCCTTCGCGATCTTGACAGTCTCATCAGCCTCTTCGCCGTCGGTCCAGACATAGAACTCGTTGCCGGACTTCAGATCAGCATCCTTGTACAGATCCTTCTGCTTGACAGACTTGGTGTAGGACACGGTAGCCTCGTCAGCGACAACGCAGATCTCGTCGCCGTCATAGGTCCACTGCACGGCGGGACGACCGAACTTGTCGTACTTGCCGTCCTTCTTCTCCAGGTCCTTGAAGTAACGCTCACCGAACTGGACAACATAGTTGCCGTCCTTCTCAGCGTTGATGGTGTCGGACTTGGCAGTGCTGGTCACGACCTCAGCCTTGGAGGGCTTGGTCACGATCTCAACGCCGCCCACGGTGATGGAAGAACCAGCGTCAGCGTACTTGACCATGTCAGCCTGCAGGGTGTTGAAGGCATACAGGCAAGCCTCTTCACGGGTCACAGCCTTGGAGCCGTTGAAGTCCTCAACCAGGCCGTCAGCCAGGCCGATGCCGATAGCCAGCTTAGCCACGTTCACGGACCAGTTGGCACCGGTGAAGCCCTCGATGGAGCCGTCATAGCCCAGAGCGCCCAGCAGCATCTTCATGAAGGCATAGCCGTTCAGGGTGCCGGAGGGACGGAAGGTGCCATCACTATAGCCGTTGATGATGTTCTGCTGAGAGCAGTAAGCGATGTAGCCAGCGAAGGTGCTGCCAGCGGGGACATCCTTAAAGGGAGCCACGGAGGTGGGCAGAGCGCCAGCGGTGGTGGGGCCCAGGATCATGTTGCAGATGATCTTGGCAGCCGCGCCACGGGTCAGGGTGTTGGCGGGACGGAAGTCGCCCTCGGCATAGCCGTCGACGACCTTGATGGTGGACATCACGTTAACAGCGTCAGAATAGGTGATCTTGCTGTTGTCGGTGAAGTCCTTGGCGCCGGCGCTGATGGTGACCAGAGACATGGTCATAACCAGAGCCAGAGCCAGAGAAAGGAACTTCTTCATGGGGTTTTCCTCCTTTTGAATTTACCGTCGGAACTTCGGATCGTTCTTCGGAACCAGCCGCTGCATGCTGACCGCTTCGGCCGGATCCTCCGGCTCACCTTGCTTCCGCCGGCATTGAAGTTGAACATTCAAGGGAACCCCGTCTTCACGGCACACATACCGTGGCTAGCCGGTCCTGTATCTGCGCCGGGCTGCCGGAGTGATCTCTCGTTTGTTCATGATGCATGATAGCAAATCCAAATTTGAATTGCAAGGGGTCCGGCGGTTTTGTAACACAGCCGTAACAAAACTCCCCCGGGGGGCATGGCAGCCCCGTCAAATCGTCCTTTGTGTGGGAAAAAGTCCGTTTTTCACCAGAAAAACGGACTTTTCGCCTACTCAAGCGGTACGCAGAGTCACGCCGGACAGGCAGAACCAGCCGCGTGCATCCCGGCAGGCGCCGGTGAGCGTATCCCGCAGTTTCCAGCCTGTATGGCGGGTATAGAGGGGCGCCAGAGCGGCGTCATCCAGCAGCAGCACCTCCGCGTCATGGAGGCAGCCCATCCGGGCCGTGCCGTCATCAGCCTTGGCAATGATGGAAAGCAGCGTATCGTAGGCGCTGTTGGCGTAGCCCACCACATTGCTGCCCTGGTCAGAGGTCCACTGCTTCAAAAAGCACTCGGCATCGTTGCCCACGGCTCTCAGGTCCAGTCCCGCCAGGGTATAGTCTCCGCTGCGCAGGGCCGCCCGCAGCTCCGTGCCGCTCACCGCCACAGGTGTGACGTGCACCCGCAGCACCTCGCTCCACTGCCGCGCCAGCTCCTGGGCCACGGCGGTGTTTTCCGGCGTGTCCACATAGAGATATTCCAGCTGTCCCAGATAGCTGCCGCTGTCATACCCGGCCTGCTCCAGCACCTGACGGGCCTGGGCACACCGCTCGGCATAGGCGTCGGGATCGTTGTCCAGCAGCACCGCATCTGTGCGGAAATCCGCCTCCCCCTCGCCGGGGACGCCGGGCGGCACCAATCCCTCTGCGGGCCGGGCGGTAATGCCCGCCGCCTCCGCCGCAGCGTTGCGGTCAATGGCCATCACCATGGCCTGACGCACCTGCTGATCGGCAAAGACGCTCTGGTTGCAGTTGAACAGCACCGTGTAGGTGCCCAGCTCCGTCAGCGGCGTCACCTCCGCCTGGCGCTCGATCTCTTCATCCGTCAGCGGCCATACCAGATCCACGGTCTTATTATCATAGAGGGCCGCAGCCTCCTCCGCCGTGTCCGCAAAATAGAAATTCAGCTCCCCGGGACCGGTGATACTGCCGTAATAGCGGTCATTGGCCGTCAGGGAAAAGCGGTCCTCCTCCATACGGCCAGTCACATAGGGGCCGTTGGTCACCAGCGCAGACGGGTCCGACCACCAGCGCTCCGTGCCCGCCTGGCCGGTTTCTTCCTCCGCGGCCCGGTTCCGCTCCACTGCCGCGTCCCGCAGCGTGGTCACCACATCTTCCCGCAGGGGCAGCGTGGCCGGAGAGGTGCACACCTCTGTCAAAAACCAGTCGTAATTGCCGCCCAGCACCACTTCCAGCGTGTTGTCGCTGGGGGCGCTGACCTGCAGCAGCGACGTGTCACCCGTCTCGCGCACCTGGTCGTATCCCTCCACTACCGACAAAACGGAGGCATACGCTGAGCCGCTGGCGGGATCCGCCAGACGCCGCCAGGCATATACAAAGTCATTGGCCGTCACAGACTGACCGTCCGACCATTTGGCACTGCGCAGGCGGAACGTCCAGGTGACCGTTCCGTCGGCGTTGTGCTCCTGAGAATAGCTTTTCGCCATGCCGCCGGTGACCGTGGTACCGCCGGAGGTGTCCAGCGTCACCCGCATGAGATTTTCATACAGGTGCATCAGGATGGTCTGGTCTCCCTCCTGCGTGGCATAAATGGGGTCCAGTGTCTCCACGTCCGCCCCCACGCATACAGACAGCGCCGGGTTCGCCTCCCCCTGCGCACAGCCGGACAGCAGGCCCATGCACAGCGTCAGCGCCAGCACCGCAGCGCTCCATCGCTTCCAACATCTCATGGATTTTCTCCTTAATATAAATATGTGTATAAACATGAAAGAACCGGGCACCGCAGCGGCACCAGGTTTACGTAATGAAATGATTATAAAGATTTTTTGCCTGCTTGTAAAGCTTCCCAGGAAAAAAAGTAACAAAAAATTACAAAATTAAGGGTTTATTCACGAACTGCTCCATGGTATACTGAATATATTCACCCGGCCGCAGCCGGGAACACCATCCTTTTTGATCGGGAGGATCTCCATGTCCAACGGATTTTTCAGCGGCTCCAATCCCCTCTTCCGCCTGACGGGGCGGTTTTTGGATCTGGTGGTCCTCAGCTTCTTCTTCCTGCTGGCCTCGCTGCCGGTGGTGACCCTGGGGCCTGCCGCCGCCGCCCTTTACTATACCTCCGTCAAGTGCCTGCGCCGGGGAGAGGGCAGTCCCTACCGCAGCTTTTGGACGTCCTTCCGTCAAAATCTGCGGCCGGGCATCGGCGCTACGGTGATCCTGCTTCTCGCGGCTCTGGCTCTGGACGCGCTGTTCGTCTTTTTGACCATGGCCGCCGCCTCCGGCTCCGCCGCCTGGACGGTGGCCCGGTGGGCCTTTCTGGTGTTTTTGCTGCTGCCTGCGGCCATGTACGCGCTGGTCTTTCCTCTGCTCTCCCGCTTCACCTGTACCACCGGCAGCCTGCTGGCAAATGCCCTGCGTCTGACGGTGCGTCATCTTCCGGCAGCGGTGGGTGCGGGCATCATCCAGACCGCACTGTTGGTGCTGACGCTCAAGACCTGGTTCTACGGTTCCGTGCTGCTGACGCCTGTCCTGGGTGCCTTGGCGGTGTCCTTTTTGCTGGAGCCGGTGCTGCGCCGCTACGCGCCCCAGGCCGCCGAGGGGGAGGACGTTCCCTGGTATCTGCGATAAAACAGAATCCGCCGGAGGCAAAGGCCTCCGGCGGATTCCTTATATAAATACACACACGATCAACACGCTTATTTCCGCAGCTCCGGCAGACTGGCCGCCGCCACGGACTGACCCACCCGGCGGAACTTCTCGTCGGGCAGTGCCAGGTGCACCTGCCGCTCCACCTCCGGGTACTCGTCGGAGAGGACCTTGCGGCAGGTATCCAGCAGCAGATCGCCGCCCTTGCCGCTCATGACCCGGCCCAGCAGCAGCACATGGCGGTAGCCGTACAGGTGATGGTACAGTGCCAGGGTATGGGCCAGGTACACACCGATGCTCTCGTAGATGCCGGCGGCGCGGGGGCCATCCTGCTCCATGAGGCCCTGGACCACCTTCAGCTTCTCCGCCGGAGAGAGGCCCTCGTCCAGGTCGATGCCTGCGGCAGGCGCCAGCTTGATGACGGAGTCCTGGGTGAAGTACTTCACACCGCAGCCGATGTCGCCGCTCCACTCGTCCACCATGGCGGTGGGGGCGGCGTCCACAGGCACGAACGCCAGCTCGTTGAGCCAGCCGGTGACCTTGCCCTCTTCATCCACATAGCCCACAGCCTCACTGGTGCCCATGGCGATCCCCAGCACGTTGTTGTCCTCCAGGCTCATGGCGCCGGCCAGGGCGGACACGTCGCCGTCGTTGACCACGGCGTAGGGCACATCCCCGAAGGTATCGGTGATGGCCCGGATATAGATGTCCTTGACCTTGGCGTCATACTGCTCCTTGGGCACCTTCAGGAACAAGGAGGCGCTCATGGTGCGGTTATCGATATAAATACCGGCGGAGCTGACGCCCACGGCATCCACCCGGGGCATGTGGGCCGCGGCGGACTTGAGGGCGGAGACGATGCCCTCATAGTGGTAGTCCGGGTCGGAGTTGATCTTGGGGAACCAGACCACCTCTTCGCTGTACACGCTCTCTCCGTCGATGACGGCGGACACCTTCCGGTCGGAGCCGCCGGCGTCAAAGCCGATGCGGCAGCCGTCCAGGTGGCGGCCGATGGCCTGGGAGACGCTCTTCTCCTCCGGCACCGCGTCCACCCGCACCACCTCAAAGGGATGCTCATACACATTGCCCATGTAGTCAAAGTCAAAGGCACGGGAGCCGGAGGCGGAATAATGCTCCTGCATGGCACGGCACACGGCCTCATTGCCGGCCAGATACACCCGGAAGCCGCCTTTCATCCAAAGCAGGGTCTTGATGATCCGGTCGATATAGTAAATATCCGCCTCGCGCAGTTCCTCCGTTCCATGGACGCGGGTGCGGTACACGGCCATCTGGCCGCCGCTGCGCTCCACCGCCACGTCAAAGGGCTCCTGGGCATCGCGCAAAAACGCCTCGTAAAAGCGGCCCAGAGGAATGAATGCCGGGTCCAGAGGGGGAAGATGCTTGACGGTCACGTCAATGCCAAGATGCTTCATGACAAAGATCCTCCTTATATTGATAATGGATGCGGAACCAGCCGCACGGCGGCCGGAAATATCTGGATTCAAATCTAGGCTAACAGTTTTTTTCATTTTGTCAAGTATTTGAAAAAATTTTTCCTATTTTTCTTGACGGGTTGCACAAAAGGAAATATGATGGAATCATCAAAAGAAAGGAAGGTGCCCAAGTATGAAGGACACAGCAAGATTGCAGGCCTACCGGGACTGGGTGCAGCAGCAGCTGCAGATCTGCACGGAATTCTGGCTGAAAAATGGAATGGATCACAAATACGGCGGCGTGTATACCTGCCTGGACCGCAAAGGCGAGATCTACTCCACGGATAAGAGCGTGTGGATGCAGGGCCGCTGCGGCTGGATCTTCGCCTACCTTTGCCACATGTACGGCAGCCGTCCGGAGTGGCTGGATGCCTCCAAGAGCTGCCTGAACTTTTTGGAGGACCACTGCATCAACCATGAAGCCGGCGGCCGCATGTACTTTACCGTCACGGAGGACGGCCGTCCCCTGCGCCAGCGCCGGTACTACTTCTCCGAGGCCTTTTACGCCATCGCCAACGGCGAGTACTACGGCGTGACCGGCGAGCGGGAGCATCTGGACCGGGCCCGCCGGGCCTACGACCTGTACTGGGATCTTGCCCACGGCATGCCCGACCCTGTGGGCATGGGCCCCAAGACCATCCCGGAGACCCGCACGGGCCGCGCCTTCGGCATCCCCATGATCATCCTCAACGTCACCAGCGTGCTGCTGCGGGTGGACCCGGAGCGCAAGGCCCTCTATGAGGAGCGGGCCGCCCAGTGCGTGGACGAGATCTTCAAGTACCATGTCAAGCCCGAGCTCAAGTGCGTGCTGGAGAACGTGGCCGAGGACGGCACCCCCCGTCTCTACTACACCGAGGGCCGCACAGTCAACCCCGGACACGACATCGAGGGCGTTTGGTTCCTGCTGGAGCACGCCAAGCGCACCGGGGACAAGGAGCTGGTGGAAAAGGCCGCCCAGATCTTCGACTGGGCCATCGAGGCCGGCTGGGACACCGAGTACGGCGGACTGCTCTACTTTACCGACTGCCTGAAAAAGCCCCCCGAGGCCTACGAGCACGACATGAAGCTTTGGTGGCCCCACAACGAGATCATGATCTCCTCCCTCATGCTCTACCGGGATACCGGCCGGGAAAAATACCTGGACTGGTTCGACAAGACCCTGGAATACTGCAAGGCCCACTTTGCCGACCCCGAATATGGCGAGTGGTACGGCTACCTGCGGCGGGACGGCCTGCCCACCCAGCCCTCCACCAAGGGCTCCACGTTCAAGGGTCCCTTCCACCTGCCCCGGGCGCTCATCATGTGCGACGCCATGCTGGGACAGCTGCTGGAAAGCTGACCGTCCGACGCTGAAGCGAGGCAGTCTATGCCAGAAGAAAGCGTATTCAACCGGATCACCCGGGAATATTACCAGCTGACCTCCTCAGAAAAAAAGCTGGCCAACTTCGTGGTGGCCAACGGCCAGCGCACCCAGAGCATGTCCATCTCCGAGCTGGCCGCCGCCTGCGGCGTGGCCGAGGCCACCATCTCCCGCTTCTGCCGGCGGATGGGATACCAGGGATACAGCGCCTTCCGCCTGTCCATCGCCGCCTCCACTGCCGCCCGGCCTGACTCCAGCCCCCTCTCCGGCGAGATCCAGCCGGACGACAGCGTGCCCATTTTGTGCAGCAAGCTGGCCGGTGCGGAGATCGACGCCATCCGGGAGACCCAGGCCCTCATCCGCACGGAGAGCATCCAGGCGGCAGCAGACCTGCTGCTGGCGGCGGACAAGGTATTGTGCATGGGCCAGGGCGGGTCCATGCTGCTGGCCCAGGAGGCCGCTCACCTGTTCACCACCACCTTCCCCTCCTTTTTCCCCGTGCCGGACTCCCACATGCAGGTGATCTCCGCGGTGAGCCTGGATGAAAAGGACGCCATTTTGTTCTTTTCCTACTCCGGCGCCACCAAGGAGCTCATTGACGTGCTGCGCATCGCCAAGGCCAGAGGCACCAAGATCGTGCTGGTGACCCGCTATCCCGGCTCTCCCGGTGCGGCCTTCGCGGACGTGGTGCTCCAGTGCGGGTCCACGGAAGGCCCCCTGCAGCTGGGCTCCATCGCCGCCCGCATCGCCCAGCTCTACCTGATCGATGTGCTGTTTTCCGAAATGTGCCGCCGGGATCTGGATCACTGCCGGCAGCACCGGGAACTGGTGGCCGATGCACTGTCGGAAAAACATGTATGACACCCAGAAACAGGAAGAAAGCCACAATTATTTTCAAAATTTTTTCATATAATGACAGTTTTGAAAATTTTTTCAGGTATCGCTTGACAACCCTTGCGTACAATTGTACAATTTGCACATAGCCAAGTTTGGCACTTCCTGCATTTTTCATCAATTTTTAGGAGGCACAGACATATGAAGAAGATGAAAAGATTTCTTGCTCTGGCCCTGACCATGACCATGGTCCTGGCCCTGGCCGCCTGCGGCCAGAAAGAGGAGACCCCCTCTTCCGAGGAGGGCACTGCCGAGGGCGTCACCGAGATCACCTGGTGGGCCTTCCCCACGTTCGGTGTGGACTCCGGCTACGAGCAGCAGCTGGCGGACGCCTTCATGGCCGCCAACAGCGACGTGAAGGTCAATGTGGAGATCATTGACTTCACCTCCGGCGCCGACGCCCTGACCTCTGCCATCACCGCCGGCACCGCTCCCGACGTGCTGTTCGACGCCCCGGGTCGCATCATCGAGTACGGCAACGCCGGCAACCTGGTTCCCCTGGACGACATGATCGAGTCCCTCAAGAGTGACATCGCCAGCGAGAGCCTGCTGGAGACCTGCGTGGGCGCCGACGGCTCCTACTACATGTATCCCATCTCCTCCTCCCCCTTCTACATGGGCCTGAACAAGGAGGCTCTGGAAGAGGCCAACGCATTGCAGTATGTGAACCTGGAGGGTGACCGCACCTGGACCACCGAGAACTTCGTGAAGATGTGCGAGGCTCTGCGTGATGCCGGCGTTACCACCGTTCCCGGCATCGTGTACTGCGGCGGCCAGGGCGGCGACCAGGGCACCCGCGCTCTGGTGAACAACCTCTACTCCTCCTCCATCGTGGGCGAGGACGGCAAGTGGAACGTGGACGCCAACGGCGTCAAGGCTCTGGAGCTGCTCAAGAGCATGTATGACAGCAAGGCTCTGGACGCCGGCTTCTCCATGGCCGCCGCCGACGAGCTGCAGCAGTTCCAGCAGGAGACCTGCGCCATGACCTTCTGCTGGGGCACCTCCAACGCCATGAGCTATGCCTCCGAGGACTACACCCAGATCTCCGTTCCCTTCCCCTCTGACGACGGCGTGCCCGAGCTGGAGTACCTGGTCAACGGCTTCTGCGTGTTCGACAACGGCGACGACGCCAAGGCCGAGGCTTCCAAGCGCTTCATCGCCTTCATCTGCGACGATCCCGAGTGGGGCCCCAAGAGCGTGGTCCAGACCGGTGCCTTCCCCGTCCGCGCTTCCTTCGGCAACCTCTATGAGGGCAACGAGGAAATGAGCCTGCTGGCCTCCTGGAGCCAGTACTATGGTCCCTACTACAACACCCGCGCCGGCTTTGCCGCCATGCGTCCCCTGTGGTTCAACATGCTGCAGCAGGTCTTCAACGGCACGCCCGCGCAGGAGGCCGCCGATGCCTTCAACACCGGCGCCAACGCCTGATTTTCCCATACACACTCTCCCTTCTCCCGCTTTGGCGGGAGAAGGGAGAACCCTTATCCGCAACGGTTTAAACCACATTTGATATAGAAAACGGGGGAGGCTCTATGGCAACTACCAGCGCGCCCAAAAGAAGCTTAGTCCTCCAGCGCAGAGAGACCGTCGTATCGTACCTGTTTTTGCTGCCGGCGCTGTTTTTCTTCGTTGGATTCGTCCTCACGCCCATGGCCATGGGCGTGGTCACCAGCTTTACCAACTCCAGCTTCGCCAACACCAACACCGGTTCCGATTTCATTTTCCTCGATAACTACATCCGCCTTTTCAACGACCCCATCTTCTGGAAGTCCGCCATCAATACGGTGGTCATCGTGGTGGTGGCCGTCCCCACGGTCACTGCTTTCTCCCTGTGGGTGGGCTCCGCCATCTACAAGATGCACGCCGCCGCCCGCTCCTTCTTCCGGTGCGTGTTCTACCTGCCGGTGGTCACGGGCTCCGTGGCCGTGGTGGTGGTCTGGAAGTGGATGTTCGATAAGTACAACGGCCTTTTCAACTATGTCATCCGCGCCATGGGCGGCGAGGGCCTCATGTGGACCGAGAGCGAGCAGATGGCCCTTTGGTGCATCATCCTGATCCTCTTCACCACCTCCATCGGCCAGCCCATCGTACTGTATGTCTCCGCCCTGGGCAACGTGGACCACTCCCTGGTGGAGGCGGCCCAGGTGGACGGTGCCACGGACTTCCAGGTGTTCTGGAAGATCAAATGGCCCTCCGCCATGCCCACCTCCCTGTATGTGGCGGTCATCACCACCACCAACAGCTTCCAGTGCTTCGCCCTGATCCAGCTGCTGACCTCCGGCGGCCCCAATTACAGTACCAGCACCGTCATGTACTACCTATACGAGATCGCGTTCAGAACCACCAAGGAGTTCGGCTACGCCGACGCCATGGGCGTGATCCTGGCCATCGTCATCGCCTTGTTCAGCGCACTGCAGTTCAAGGTCATGCACGGCGGCACCACAGAATAAGGAGGCGCCACCATGACTGGAAAAAAGCAGCGGATCACTCCGTATTTCGTCATCACCGCCATCCTTCTGGTGCTGCTGGCCATCTTCTTCCTCTTCCCCCTTTACTGGATCGTCACCGGCTCCGTGAAGGAAAAGAGCGACATCATCATCAAGGCGGGCGAATCCGTCAAGTGGATCCCCACCACCATCTCCTGGGACAACTTCGCCCGGCTGTTCAAGTCCCAGACCACCCTCTTCGGCATTGACATGCCCATGGCCATCCGGTGGCTGTTCAACAGCGTGTTCATCTCCATCGTGGCCATGATCCTCACCTGCTTCAGCGCGTCTCTGGCCGGCTACGCGCTGGCGAAAAAGCGCTTCTGGGGCCGGGGCTTCATCTTCTCCCTGTTCGTGTGCGCCATGGCGCTGCCCAAGCAGGTCATCCTCATCCCGCTGCTGCGGGAGATGTCCATCCTCCACCTGGTGGACACCACCTGGGGCTCCATCTTCGCGGTGGTCTTCCCTGTGGTGGGCTGGCCCTTCGGCGTGTTCCTCATGAAGCAGTTCTCCGAGGGCATCCCCTCCTCCTTGCTGGAAGCCGCCCGCATTGACGGCGCCGGCGAGGTGAAGACCTTCATGAACGTGGCACTGCCCATCATCCAGCCGGGCATCGGCGCACTGGCCATCTTCACCTTCATCAACGCCTGGAACGAATACCCCCTGCAGCTGATCATGCTCTCCAAAACGGAGGCCAAGACCATTGCGCTGGGTATTGCCGGACTTCAGAGTGAAATGTCCAACGACTTCGGCCTCATCATGGCCGGCGCCGCGCTGGCTGCCGTGCCCATCATCCTGGTGTTCCTGGCCTTCCAGAGATATTTCACCCAGGGCATCACCATGGGCGCCGTCAAGGGATAATCCGCTTTCTGAACCCTCCGCCGAATATTCGGCGGAGGGTCCGCGGCGGTTTTTCACTGTTATTTTCCGCGCTTTCGCGCGTAAAGGAAAGGATCTGTACACACTATGTTCGATATCAAAAAGTACCAGGGGATCTTCCCCGCCTTCTATGCCTGCTACGAGGATGACGGCTCCGTCAGCCCCCAGCGCACCCGTGCCCTGGCCAAATATCTGCTGGAAAAGGGCGTCAAGGGCCTGTACGTGGGCGGCTCTTCCGGCGAGTGCATCTATCAGAGCGTGGAAGAGCGCAAGGTGGTGCTGGAGAACGTCATGGCCGAGGTGGGCGGCAAGATGACCATCATCGCCCACGTGGCCTGCAACAACACCGCCGACAGCCAGGAGTTGGCCCGTCACGCCGAGAGCCTGGGCGTGGACGCCATCGCCGCCATTCCCCCCATCTATTTCCACCTGCCTCCCCACGGCATCGCCGGCTACTGGAACGACATCTCCGCCGCCGCGCCCAACACCGACTTCATCATCTACAACATCCCCCAGCTGGCGGGCGTTGCCTTGAGCATCCCTTTGCTGCGTGAGATGCGCAAGAACCCCCGGGTCATCGGCGTGAAGAACTCCTCCATGCCCACCCAGGACATCCAGATGTGGAAGGACGAGGGTGGCGAGCAGTTCGTGGTCATGAACGGTCCCGACGAGCAGTTCGTCTCCGGCCTGGCCATGGGCGCCACCGGCGGCATCGGCGGCACCTACGCCGTGATGCCCGAGCTGTTCCAGAAGGTCTACGAGCTGTACCACGCCGGCCGGGTCACCGAGGCCGCCCAGGTGCAAAACGAGATCTGCCGCATCATCTACCGCATGTGCGAGGCCCACGGCAACCTGTATGCCGTCATGAAGGCCATCCTGAAAAAGCGCGGCGTGGAGATCGGCTCCGTCCGCAAGCCCCTGCCCGCGCTGATCGAGAGCGACATGGCCATTGTGGACGATGCCGCCGCCATGATCGACGCCGCTCTTGTGAAATTTAACTGAAATTTTTGTTGACAAAACCGCCGAAAGGAGAGAATATTAACCATGAGGATTTATTTGGAGGCGGACTACGCCGCTATGAGCCGCCGTGCCGCCAACCTCATTGCCGCCGAGGTCATCCGCCGGCCCAACTGCGTGCTGGGCCTGGCCACCGGCTCCACCCCCATCGGCACCTATGAAAATCTGATCGCGCGCAACCGCGCGGGGGATCTGAGCTTCCGTGAGGTCCGCACCGTCAATCTGGACGAGTACAAGGGCCTTGCTCCCACCCATGACCAGAGCTACCGCTATTTCATGCAGACCAATCTCTTCGACCACATCGACATCCTGCCTGAAAACACCAACGTGCCCGACGGCCTGGCTGCCGACGCGGACGCCGAGTGCGCCCGCTACGACGCGCTGGTGGCCTCCCTGGGCTACGCGGACCTCCAGCTGCTGGGTCTGGGCCGCAACGGCCATATCGGCTTCAACGAGCCCGATGACCACTTCACCAAGGAGACCCATGTGGTGGATCTGACCGACAGCACCATCGACGCCAACGCCCGCTTCTTTGCTACCCGGGACGATGTGCCCCGTCAGGCTCTGACCATGGGCGTGGGCTGCATCATGGCCGCCCGCCGGGTGCTGCTGATCGCCAGCGGCGCCGACAAGGCCGACGCGCTGTACAACGCCGTCTGCGGTCCCATCTCTCCCGACTGCCCGGCCTCCATCCTCCAGCTCCACGGCGACGTGGTGGTGGTCGGTGACGAGGCCGCCCTGCACCGCATCGTGGAAGCGGGGGTAAGCGTATGCAGATAACCGGCGGAACCGTCTTTGACCTGGACCGGGGGTTCGCGGAGCGGGATCTGTATACCGACGGGGCGCACTTTACCGCCTCTCCCGCCGGCGGCCAGACGCTGGATGCCACCGGCTGCTATGTGATCCCCGGTCTGGTGGATGTACACTTCCACGGCTGCGTGGGCGAGGATTTCTCCGACGCCACCCCGGACGGGCTCCAGGCCATGGCCGACTATGAGCTCAGCCAGGGCGTCACTTATATCTGCCCCGCGGGCATGACGCTGCCGGAGGACCAACTGCGGCGCATCTGTGAAAATGCCGCTGCCCACCGGGCCAAGGCTACTTCCGGCGCTTACCTGGCCGGTCTCAATCTGGAGGGCCCCTTCCTGTGCGCCGCCAAAAAAGGCGCCCAGAACGGCGCTTTCCTCCACGATCCCGACGGTGACATGCTCCACCGGCTCCAGCAGGCCGCAGGCGGCCTCGTGAAGCTGGTGACCGTGGCGCCCGAGCAGCCCGGCGCCCTGCCCTTTATCGCCTCCGCCCGCGCCGACGGCATCACCGTCTCCGTGGGCCACACCACGGCGGACTATGACACCGCCCTGGCCGCGTTCCAGGCAGGTGCACGGCAGGCCACGCACCTCTTCAATGCCATGCCGCCCTTTACCCATCGCGCCCCCGGCGTCATCGGCGCCGCGTTTGATACACCGGATGTCCGGGCAGAGCTCATCTGCGACGGCATCCACATCCACCCCAGTGTGGTACGCGCCACCTTCGCCCTGTTCGGGGCGGAGCGGGTGATCCTGGTTTCCGACTCCCTGCGGGCCACCGGCATGCCGGACGGGAAATACCCCTTCGGCGGCCAGGAGATCGTGGTGCACGGCAACCGGGCCACCATGGCAGACGACCCCAACACCCTGGCCGGCTCCGTCACCAGCTTGATGGGCTGCCTGCGCCAGGCCGTTTCCTTTGGTATCCCCCTGGCAGACGCTGTGCGCGCCGCCTCCTACAATCCCGCCTGCGCCATCGGCATCGACGATTACGCCGGCAGCCTGGATGCAGGGAAGGAGGCCACCGCGGTGCTGCTGGATCAGCAGGACCTCACCATCCGGGCCATCGTGTTCCGGGGCACCCTGCTTGCGCAGTAATTCCCCAAATTTTTCATTCAGGCGGCCGCCGCTACTCCATTTCAATAGCGTCCGGTCAGCCATAAAAAAGGAGGAGATTTCCATCCGCCTGGCCGGCGGTGCGGCAGTGTGGAGACCTGTCGTAATGCACCGGGAGTTTCGCTCTCCCGGCGTGAGGAAGCTTGTGCGGATGCACAGCTTTTACGGCCGTACATATGGCAACTGTTTCTTTGAAGGGCATCAAGAAGATCTACGACAACAAGGTGACCGCAGTCCACGATTTCAACCTTGAGATCGCGGATAAGGAGTTCATCGTTCTGGTGGGCCCCTCCGGCTGCGGCAAATCCACCACGCTGCGTATGGTGGCCGGTCTGGAGGATATCTCCGAAGGCGACCTGCTGATCAACGGAAAGCGCATGAACGACGTGGAGCCCAAGGACCGCGACATCGCCATGGTGTTCCAGAACTACGCGCTTTATCCCCACATGACCGTTTATGAGAACATGGCCTTTGCACTGAAGCTGCGCAAGGTCCCCAAGGATGAGATCGACAAGAAGGTCCGGGAAGCCGCAGAGATCCTGGACATCACCCAATATCTGGAGCGCAAGCCCAAGGCTCTGTCCGGCGGCCAGCGCCAGCGCGTGGCCATCGGCCGCGCCATCGTCCGCAACCCCCAGGTGTTCTTGATGGATGAGCCCCTTTCCAACCTGGACGCCAAGCTCCGCAACCAGATGCGCGCGGAGATCATCAAGCTGCGCCAGCGGATCGACACCACCTTCATCTACGTCACCCACGACCAGACCGAGGCCATGACCCTGGGCGACCGCATCGTCATCATGAAGGACGGCTTCATCCAGCAGATCGGTACGCCCCAGCAGGTGTTCGACCACCCCGCCAACATCTTTGTGGCCGGCTTCATCGGCATGCCGCAGATGAACTTCTTCGACGGCCAGCTGGTAGCGGACGGCGATCACTACTATGTGAAGATCATGGACGCCACCATGGAGCTCTCTCCCGAGGCCCAGGCAGCCTTGAAGGCCAAGGGTGTGCCCTCCAAGGCTGTGACCATCGGCATCCGGCCCGAGCACATCTCCTTTGCCGAGTCCGCCGGCGCCCACTGCCTCACCGGCAGCGTGGATGTCAGCGAGATGATGGGCAGCGAGATCCATCTGCACGTCAACGCCGGCGGCCGGGACGTGGTGCTGCGTATCCCCACCACGGAGCTCTCCGCCGAGCACAAGGGCGGCATCGCCTACGGTACCCAGGTGCACTTCACCTTCCGGGGCGATCTGATGCACCTGTTCGATCCCGAGACCGAGAAGAATCTGCTTCCCCTGGAAGAGTAAAGAAAACGGACGGACCAGGCGATCGCCTGGTCCGTCCGTTTTCTGTTTTATTCCACCGTGGTCAGTTTTCCGTCCGGCCCGAATTTCACCGGCGTGATCTCATTGCGGGTCTTCTGCGCGATGTCGTCGATGCGCATCTTGGATGGATAGTCCGCCACGAACGTCACCGCCACGCCCTGCCGCTTTGCCCGGCCCGTACGGCCGATGCGGTGGACATAGTCCTGGTTCTCGTCAGGCACGTCGCAGTTGAACACGATGTCCACATCGTCCACGTCGATGCCGCGGGCAGCCACGTCCGTGGAGACGAACACCCGGAGCTTGCCCTGGCGGAACAGGTCCATGACCTGCTCCCGGCGCTTCTGTGGGATGTCACCGTGGATGCACTGGGCATCAATGCCCTCCATCTGCAGGAACTTCGTGATCCGCTCCGTGGAGCCTTTGGTGTTGCAGAAGGCCATGCAGCGGTCAAAGCCCGTCTCGTTCAGGATGCGGGCAATGGCGGTGGCCTTTTCATTCTGCGCCACTTCCATGCGGAACTGCTTGATATCCGGCTTGTTCTGCTCGTCCTCCCGGACGGTGACCTCCGCCGCGTCCCGCTGGTAGACCCAGGCGATGTCCATGACCTCCCGGGAGATGGTGGCGGAGAACAGTCCCAGGTTTTTCCGCTTGTTCATCCGGTCCAGCAGACGGGTCACGTCGTGGATAAAGCCCATGTCCAGCATCCGGTCCGCCTCGTCCAGCACCACGGTCTGGGCCGTCTCCACCCGGACGGTACGGCGCTTCATGTGGTCGCTGAGGCGCCCCGGCGTGGCCACCACGATCTGGGGCCGCTTTTTCAGGCTGTCGATCTGCCGGCCGATGGGCTGGCCGCCGTACAGGCAGACACTGCGCACGCCGGGCTTGTAGGCCGCGATATCCCGCAGCTCCCCGGTGATCTGGATGGCCAGTTCCCGGGTGGGCGCCAGGATGACCGCCTGGACGCTCTCATCCTCCGGGTCGATGTGCTCTACAATGGGGATGCCGTAAGCAAAGGTCTTGCCTGTTCCGGTAGGTGCCTTGGCGATCACATCCTGCCAGTCCATCATGGGCGGGATGCAGCCAGCCTGGACCGGGGTGGAAACCTCGATCCCCCGCTGGGTGATGGCCCGCATAATTTCCGGCGACAGGTTCAGGCTGTCAAACCGGACGCCTTGTGTGTATTCCATATGCATTCCTCTTTTTCATTCATGCAGTGCAAAATGCACGCAAATATCCATAATAATGTTATTATATCCGCAAAGTTTTGGCTTGTAAAGTGGGGGGCTGTAATTCCATTTCCATACAGGAAAAATGCGGAAAACGCACAAAACCACAAGACTCCTCATTTAATAGTAAATTTTTTGACAATTCGCCAGTTTTTTCCTCTTTCCCAGTAAATTTATCGCCTAATTGTAGTAAAATTGTGTATTCTGTTACGGTTGATTCACAATTTTATGCTAAATTATTTTTTAGAAAACAGCTCTGGAACTGGGGGGGATGAGAAGTGAACGGAATGGATTATGTTCGCATTTTGCGGGATCTGCGGGAGGACGCTGACAAGACGCAGACGCAGATTGCGGAAGTTCTGGGGACTTCCCAAACGATGTATGCCCGGTATGAACGGGGCGCCAATGAGCTTCCGATCCACCATCTGATCACGCTGAGCAAGTATTACGGCGTCAGCACAGACTATCTGCTGGGTCTGAGCAAAGATCGCTGAAGCGGAGGGCAGGAAATGCCTGCCCTCCGTTTTATGTTACCCAAAAGGAACGGGCGGAGCATCAGCTCCGCCCGTTTTCTTTTTTGCATACTGTGGTTATTTATGCGGTACGTGCCAGATGTTGTCCGCGTACTCGGCCACGGCCCGGTCGGCGGCGAAAATGCCGCTGCGGGCGATGTTGTGCAGACTCATGCGGTTCCACTTCTTGGGATCGGCATAGGTCTCCACCATGCGGCGCTCCGCCTCCCGATAGGACTCGAAATCCGCCAGGAGCAGATACTCGTCGGCAGGGCTGCCGCCGGCGCCGAACAGCAGGCGCTGATAGAGATCATCATAGCTGACGCCGTCCCGGAAGCCGGTGCGCAGAGCGTCCAGGCAGCGGCGCAGGCGGTCATCCCGGCTGTAAAGCCGCTGGGGCACGTAGCCCTCCCGCTTGGTGCGCTCCACCTCGTCGGCGTGGAGGCCGAAGAGGAACATGTTCTCGTCGCCCAGCACCTGGTGCATCTCCACATTGGCGCCGTCCAGGGTGCCCACGGTCAGCGCGCCGTTCATCATGAACTTCATGTTGCCGGTGCCGCTGGCCTCCTTGCCGGCAGTGGAGATCTGCTGGCTGACCTCGCTGGCGGGCATGAGCTTTTCCGCCAGGGACACCCGGTAGTTCTCCAGGAACACCACCTGCAGCTTATCCTTGCAGATGGGATCGTGGGCGATCTGGTCTGCCAGGGAGTTGATGAGGCGGATGATCCGCTTGGCCACCGCGTAGCCCGGCGCCGCCTTGGCGCCGAAGAGGAACGTGTGGGGCTGGGTGATGGCGTTGGGGTCATTCTGCAGATCCTGGTACAAAGAGATGATGTGCAGCACGTTCAGAAGCTGCCGCTTATACTCATGCAGGCGCTTGACCTGTACATCGAAGATGGCATTGGGGTCCAGCACCACGCCCTGGGTCTTTTTGGCGTAGGCCGCAAAGGACTCCTTATTGGCCTGCTTGATCTTGCCCAGACGCTCCAGCACCGCGGCGTCATCGGCGTAGTCATCCAGCTTTTTGAGCAGCTGGGGCTTGGTCAGATAGCCGTCCCCGCCGGTCAGCTCCTGTACCAGGCTGTCCAGACCGGGGTTGATCTCGCTGAGCCAGCGGCGGTGATCGATGCCGTTGGTGACGTTCTGGAACTTCTGGGGCTCCATGCCGCAGGCATCCCGGAACACGTCCTTACGCAGGATCTCAGAGTGCAGGGCGCTGACGCCGTTGACCGCCATGCCGCCGGCGATGCAAAGGTTCGCCATGCGGACCTCGCCGCCCCAGACAATGGCCATGGTCTGGGTCTTGCCCATGTCGTGGTAGAAGTCCTCCACCTTCCGCTGCCAGCGGTTGGAGATCTCCACGATGATCTGCCAGATGCGGGGCAGCAGCTGCTGCACCAGGGTCTGGGGCCAGCGCTCCAGGGCCTCGGCCAGCACCGTATGGTTGGTGTAGGCCACGGAGTGGGTGGTGATATACCAGGCCTCATCCCAGTCCATACCCGCCTCATCGATGAAGATGCGCATCAGCTCCGGGATCACCAGGGCCGGGTGGGTATCGTTGATCTGGATGACGTTCTTCTCGTGGAAGTTGCGCAGCGTGCCGTAGGTGTCCAGGTGCTTGGTGGCAATGGACTGCACGGTGGCGGAGACAAAGAAATACTGCTGCTTGAGCCGCAGGGACTTGCCTTCATAGTGATTGTCCTCGGGATAGAGCACCTTGGCGATGGTGGAGGCCATGGCCTCTTCCTCCGCCGCCTTCAGATACTCGCCCCGGGAGAACAAGGACATATCCACCGGCTTGGTGGACCGGGCGTCCCAGAGGCGCAGAGTGTTCACATGCTCGGTGCCGTAGCCGGCCACCACCATGTCGCAGGGAACAGCCAGCACCGTGGTGGCATTTTCATTGACGATGTGCAGGTGCCCGTCGTCCCAGAATTCCCGCAGGGTGCCGCCGAACTGGACCCGCTGGGCCTCTTCCGGCTTGGGCAGCAGCCAGGCCGCGCCCAGGTCCTTCCAGTTGTCCGGCAGCTCCACCTGCTGGCCCTCCACGATCTTCTGCTTGAAGATGCCCAGCTCATAGCAGATGGAATAGCCGGTGGCGGGAATATCCAGCGTGGTCATGGAGTCCAGATAGCAGGCGGCAAGGCGGCCCAGGCCGCCGTTGCCAAGACCCGCGTCCGGCTCCAGCTCAAAAATGTCCGCCGCCTTGAAGCCAAGCTCCTCCAGAGCTTCCTTCAACTGGGGGAGAACCTCCAGGTTATAGGCGTTTTTCATAAGGCTGCGGCCCATCAAAAACTCCAAAGACAGGTAATGGACCTGCTTCTTATGTTCCCGGCGGGTCTCCTTATTGGTCTCCACGCCCCGGATGGCCATCACGTCCCGGAGCACCAGGGCGCTGGCCTTCATCATCTCCTGATTCGTAGCCTCCTCCGGCGTTTTGCCGAAGTTGAGCATGAGCTTGGCGGTCAGGGCGCTTTTCAGTGTTTGCTTCGTAAATGGTGTCATGTGCCTTCCTTACTCCGCCGCATCCTGCTTTGCTTTGGCGGCGGGCCCTTTCTTTGTGGTTTCTTTCTTGCGTGCGGCAGGCTTTTTGGCAGCCGCGCTTTTCTTGGCAGTGGTCTTTTTGGCGGTCGTGGTCCGCTTGCGGGCAGCCGGCTTCTTGGCAGCGGGAGCGGCCTCCACGGGCGCCTCCTCCGCGGCGGGAGCAGCCTCTGCGGGTGCCTCCTCCACAGCAGGAGCGACCTCCACGGGCGCCTCCTCCACGGCGGGAGCAGCCTCTGCGGGCGTCTCCTCCACGGCGGGAGCGGCCTCCACGGGCGCCTCTTCCACGGCGGGAGCGGCCTCCACGGGCGCCTCCCCCACAGCGGGAGCAGCCTCCACGGGCGTCTCCTCCACAGCGGGAGCGGCCTCTACCGGAGGCCAGGGCTGGCCGGTGATGCCCGCGTAGATCCGCAGGTACTCCCCAGCGCTGCGCTTCCAGCTGAAGTCGCAGGACATGGCCCGCTGACGCAGACGGCCAAATGCGTCGGGGTAATCCTTATAGAGATACACGGCCTCCCGGATCACATACAGCATATCGCCGCTGGCGTAGTTGGCAAAGGTGAAGCCGGTGCCGGCATCCCGCCAGGCCTCGTAGGGCTGCACCGTATCCTTCAGTCCGCCGGTCTCCCGAACGATGGGCACCGTGCCGTAACGCATGGCGATCATCTGGCTCAATCCGCAGGGTTCGCTCTTGGAGGGCATGAGGAACAGGTCCGCGCCGGCATAAATGGCCATGGACAGGTCCTCGTTGTAGTCCAGCCGGACGGCCATACGGCCGGGATACTGCTGGGATGCCCAGTGGAAGAACTCCTCATACTTGCGGTCGCCCTTGCCCAGGATGACCAGCTGGAGCGGGAGTTCCATCATATCATGGAGCACCTCACAAATCAAGTCCAGGCCCTTGTGGGACACCAGGCGGCTGACGATGCCCACGATGGGCACGTAGGGCTCTTCCCGCAGCCCCAGCAGCCGCTGCAGCTCCGCCTTGCACACGTCCTTGCCGCTCATGTCGTCCTTGGAGTAGTTCCGGGCGATATGCGTGTCGGCAGCGGGGTCGTATCGGGCCATATCGATGCCGTTGAGCACGCCGGAGAGCTTGTAGCCGCACTGGCGCATGATGCCGTCCAGCCGGTGGGCAAAGTATGCCATCTTCAGCTCGTTGGCGTAGGTGGGGGAGACGGCGTTGACCGCATCGGCGCACAAGATGGCGCCCTTGAGCAGGTTCACGTCCCCGTCCATGAGGATGGTGCCGTCGTCCGCCCAGCCGTGGTCCAGGCCGAACAGGTCGCCCAGGGTGTTCTTGCCGTAGCGGCCCTGGTACTCGATGTTGTGGATGGTCAGCGTGGTGCGGATGCTGCGGAAGCGGTCCTCCCGCACGCCGTCGTCCTTGAGGTAGATGGGCACCAGCGCCGTCTGCCAGTCGTTGCAGTGGATCACCTCAGGCCAGAAGCCCAGGTGGGGCAGCATGCGCACCACGGCCCGGGAGAAGAAGCCGAAGCGCTCTCCGTCATCCATGTAGCCGTAGAGGTCGGGACGGTTGAAATACTGCTCGTTGTCCAGGAAGTACCAGGTCACGCCGTCCTTCTCCATGGAGAAAAGGCCGCAGTAGTTGTGCCGCCAGGCAAGGTCCACATAGTCATAGCAAAGATAGGTCAGCTGATCGCCGAAGCGCTCTTTCACCCGCTGGTACAGCGGCAGGATCACCGCCACCTGGGCACCTTCGGCTGCCAGAGCCGGAGGCAGGGAGCCGGCCACGTCTGCAAGACCGCCGGTTTTACAAAACGGAACAGCCTCGCTGGTTGCATACAGAATCTTCATATTTTTTCTCCTTTCCTGTTCCCTTTCCAAAACAAAGGGCGGGGAGCACCCTCCCCTGTGCCGCCCCGCAGGCGGCTATCCGGACGCGGCATCCGCCGCTCCCGAGAAAAGGGGGGACGGCGTCCCCCCTCTTCATACAATTTAAACCACGCTGCCCTTGGCCAGCACGATGGGATAGGTGGCATGACCCATGAGCGTGCGGTCCGCCAGCACCTCCACATCCTTGTCCGCGATGATATAGGCCAGCTGGGCATTGCGCCGGATGATGTCCTCCTTGAAGAGCACGCAGTTGCGCACCACGGCGCCGACCTCCACCACCACGCCGGGGAACAGGATGGAGTTTTCCACCGTGCCCTCGATGCGGCAGCCGTCGGCCACCAGGGAGTTGACGCACTTGCCCTCCGAGCCGATATAGGTGGAGGACTTGTCGGCTCCCTTGGCCCGGATGGGCCGCTGGGCGCAGAACAGGTCCGCCCGGATGGCGGGGTCCAGCAGCTGCATGCTGCGGTCATAGTACTCCTGCACGGAGCGGATCTGGGCAGCAAAGCCCTTCCAGATGTAGCAGCGCAGGTTCAGCGTGTCCTTCTTGGCCCGCAGCACGTCCCGCCGCCAGCTGAACTGGTCCTTGGCGGCGCACTCGTCCACCAGCTCCTTGAGCATGGCCGTGGAAATGATGTACACCTCCAGGCCCCGGTAGCCACGGGGACGGTGGAGGTTATAGAGCACCTCCGTGACACGGCCTTCCTCGTTCTTTTCAAAATAGGTACCGTCCTCGGTGGCAAAGCTGTCGTCTCCGCAGACCACGGTGATGTCCGCGCCGGACTTCACATGGGACTCATACACATCGGAAAGAGGCAGGTTCACCACCAGGTCGCCGTCCATGAGGGCCACATAGTCCTGCCGGATGGTGTCCAGGTAGCTGCGCACGCCGGCCAGAGCCTCCATTTTGCCCCGGAAGGGCAGAACGCCCCAGTTGCGCTGATAGTTGAACGGAGGCAGAATGCGCAGACCGCCCCGCTTACGGGAAAGATCCCACACCTTGCCGGTACCCAGATGGTCCACCATGCTCTGATAGCGGCCGTGGAGCACCACGCCCACGTCCGTGACGCCGGCGTTGACCAGATTGGAAAGGGCGAAGTCTACCGCCCGGTAGCGGCCGCCGAAGGGGATGGAGGCCGCGGAACGGATCTCGGTCAGTTCCCGCAGATCGTTGCGCTTTTCATAGGAAAAGATGATACCGTGCAGACCGTTCATTTGGACACCTCCTCACCATTGCGGCCCAGCATGACGCCGGGACGAACCTTCTTGCCGTCTTCCAGCACGCACTCGGGCGCCAGCACCGTCAGTCCCCAGGGGGCGGGCGCCGTGCGCTCCGGGGTGCCGCCCACCTGGCAGCCCTCGCCGATGGAGCAGTTCTCGCCCAGGATGGCGTATTCCACCACGGCGCCGGGCTTGACCTCGGTGCCGGGCATGAGCACAGAGTAGCTGACCCGGGCGCCCTTGCCCACCTTCACGTTGGGCGCCAGGACGGAGTTTTCCACAGTGCCCTCCAGCTCGCTGCCGCGGTTGATGGCGCTGTGGGTCACCTGGCAGTCCGCACCCAGATAGGCCGGCGGCGCGTTGACGGAGCGGGCGTAAATGGGCCAGGACTCATCCAGCAGGTCCAGGCCGGACTCGGGAGAGAGCATATCCATATTGGCGTCCCAGAGAGACTCCAGGGTGCCCACGTCCTTCCAGTAGCCGGCAAAGCGGTAGGCCGCCATGCGCTCACCGTCCCGCAGCATGGCGGGGATGACGTTCTTGCCGAAGTCGTTTTCGGAGGCGGGGTCGGCCTCGTCCTCGGTTAAGTACTTGCGCAGGGTCTGCCAGGAGAATACGTAGATGCCCATGGAGGCCAGGTTGCTCTTGGGCTCCTTGGGTTTTTCGGCGAACTCCGTGATCATGTCCTGCTCGTCCACGCTCATGATGCCGAAGCGGGACGCCTCTGCCCAGGGCACCTCCATGACGGAGATGGTGCACGCGGCGTTTGCCTCCTTGTGGCGCTCCACCATCTTGGAGTAGTCCATCTTATAGATATGGTCGCCGGAGAGGATCACCACGTAGTCGGGGTCATAGAGGTCGATGAAGCCGATGTTCTGATAGATGGCGTTGGCAGTGCCCTTGTACCAGGTGCCGCCCTTGCTGCCCATGTAGGGGGGCAGGATGTGGACGCCGCCGGTGGAGCCGTCCAGGTCCCAGGGCTGACCGCTGCCGATGTAGCTGTTGAGCTCCAGGGGGCGGTACTGGGTCAGGACGCCTACGGTGTCGATGCCGGAATTGGTGCAGTTGGAAAGGGGGAAGTCGATGATGCGGTACTTCCCGCCGAAGGGGACCGCGGGTTTCGCCATTTCACCGGTCAGGACATAGAGTCTGCTGCCCTGGCCGCCGGCCAGCAACATGGCGATACATTCTTTTTTCATGTTTTCTCCAGCTCCTTTGCCTTACTTTTCTTTCTGGGCTTGGGGAACGTCCCCTCTCCCCGCAGGAACACCGCGCCGAACGCCGGGATGCGGATCGCCGCGGAGCACTCCCGCCCGTGGGAGGGAATGGCCTCCACCGGCACCGGCTGGGTATCCCCGAACCCGGCGCCGCCGTAGATCTCTGCATCCGTGTTGAACACGGGGACGTACCTGCGGTGGGCGGGCACGCCCATCCGGTAGTCTTCATAGGTGTTGGGTGAGAAGTTGATGGCGCACAGCAGGTCGCGGCCCTTGCGGTCCTTGCGCAAAAACACCACCACATTGTTGTGGTTATCGTCACTCACCAGCCACTCGAAGCCCTCCCAATCAAAATCGATCTCCCAAAGGGCGGGCTCCTTTTTGTAGAAGGCGTTGATCTCCTTGAAAAAGCGGTGGATCTTCTGATTTTCCGGCTGCTGGAGCAAATACCAGTCCAGCTGGCCGTCGGAATCCCACTCGTGCCACTGACCCAGCTCCGCGCCCATGAACAAGAGCTTTTTGCCCGGGTGGGCCAGGAGGTAGGCGTAAAATCCCTTCAGGCACCGGAGCTGATTTTCGTAGTCGCCGGGCATCTTGCCCACCACGGAGCCTTTCATGTGCACCACCTCGTCATGGGAGATGGGCAGCACGAAATTCTCCGAGAAGGCATACATCATGGAGAAGGTGATGTCCTTGTGATGGTCCTGCCGGAACCAGGGGTCCATCTTCAGGTAGTGGCACATGTCGTTCATCCAGCCCATGTTCCACTTGAGATTGAAGCCCAGCCCCCCCACGTCGGCGGGACGGCTGACCATGGGCCAGGCGGTGGACTCCTCTGCGATCATCAGTACATTGGGATTATAGGCGAACGCCATGGCGTTGAGCTCGCGCAAAAAGTCGATGGCCTCCAGATTTTCATGGCCGCCGTAGCAGTTGGGGGTCCAGGCCCCGCCCTGGCGGTCATAGTCCAGATACAGCATGGACGCCACCGCGTCCACCCGCAGGCCGTCGATGTGGTACTCCTCCAGCCAGAAGCGGGCGGAGGAGAACAGGAAGCTCTTGACCTCGGGACGGCCGTAGTCAAAGACCCGGGTGCCCCAGCTGGCGTGCTCCCACTTGTTGGGGTCGCTGTATTCATAGCAGCAGGTGCCGTCGAACTCATAGAGTCCCTGGGCGTCCTTGCAGAAGTGGGCGGGCACCCAGTCCAAAATCACGGCGATGCCGTTTTTGTGCATATGGTTGACGAACCACATGAAGTCCTTGGGCGTTCCGAACCGGGAGGTGGGGGCGAAATACCCCGTGCACTGATAGCCCCAGGAGTCGTCCAGGGGGTGCTCCGTCACCGGCAGCAGCTCAATGGCCGTATAGCCCATTTCCTTTACATAGGCCGCCAGGTCCTTGGCCAGGTCCCGGTAGTCGATGAAGTCCCCGTTGTCCCGCTTTTTCCAGGAGCCCAGGTGCACTTCATAGATGTTCAGAGGGGACTGATAGACCGGGTGCTTGCCCTGCTTTGCCCGGAAGGCACCGTCCGTCCAGCGGAAGCCGCGGATGTCGTACAGCTTGCTGGCGGTGGCAGGGCGGGTCTCCGTATGGAAGCCATAAGGGTCGGCCTTCATGCGCATCTGCCCGTCCGGTCCCGTGACCGCATATTTATAGGCGGTGTACTCCTTCAGCCCGGGAATAAAGCCCTCCCACTCCTCGCCCTTGCGGACCAGGCGGTTGGCCTTGGGATTCCATTCGTTGAAATCGCCCACCACGGACACGCTCTTGGCGTGGGGCGCCCAGACCCGGAAAAGCCAGCCGTCCTTGCCCCGCCGCTGGGCAGGGTGAGCGCCGAACCAGTGCCAGCCGTCGGTCATCTGGCCCGCATGGTAACGTTCCGCCTCTTTTTTCATTGCCATGGTTTTGCTCCTCTCCCCGGGTAAGCGCCCGCAGGCCGCCCGGGTTTGTTTTCCTGGGTACGTTCAGCAGATGATAGTCCACTATATATTGTGTATATTATACTTCTTCCAGGAAATACCGTCAAGGATGCTCCTGTCGAAAAAGCACCCTGTTTTTTGTTTTAATTCACCATTTTCAACGAGTAATTTTTTGTATTTTTTGGTAATATTCTTCAATAAAATGGCAGTTTTACGGGGAAAATGGGTAAATTTTACTTTTTCCTTATGCAAATTTTCAAACACCTCCCGCCTGCGCTCCGTCTTGCTTTTCCCCTTGGCGGCTGGTATAATAACTCGAATTTTGCAAGATAGAAAGGGACGGTGCCCCCTGCCATGGACGCGTTGTTTTCTCCGCTTACTTCTTTCACCGTGGATGGTTTTCCCCTTTGGATCATTCTTCTGATCTGCGTGGGCGTATTCTTAGCCTCCTTCATGGACGCCATCGCCGGAGGCGGCGGCATCATCTCCGTGCCCACTTACCTGATGGCGTTCCACAATATCCCCACCTATTACGCCCTGGGCACCAACAAGCTCTCTTCCGGTATCGGCACCATCTTCTCCACTGCCCGCTTCATCCGGCAGGGCTATGTGCGCTGGAAGCTGTTTGCCCCCTCCATCGCCTTTGCCCTTACCGGCTCCATGTGCGGCACCTGGCTCCAGCTCCATACGCCGGACAAGGTGCTCAAATACCTTTTGCTGCTGGTTTTGCCGGTGGTGGCGGTGGTGACGCTGCGCAACCGCAGCTGGCCCGATGAGCCCGGCGAGATCTCCTTTGCCGCCCAGGCGGCCATCGTGTGGAGCGCCTCCTTCGTGATCGGCGGCTATGACGGCTATTACGGTCCCGGCACCGGCACGTTCCTTATGATCATTTTCATCCGCCTGGCCAAGCTGGACACCCGCAACGCCGCCGGCGGTGTGAAGGTCATCAATCTCTCTTCCAATCTTGGCAGTCTCTTCACATCCCTGGTCTCCGGGTATGTGTACATCGGTGTGGGCCTCATCTCCGCCCTGGCCTCCATTGCCGGGCACTATCTGGGCGCGGGCCTGGCCATCAAAAACGGCAGCCGCATCGTCCGCCCCACGGTGATCCTGGTGCTGATCCTGCTGACCATCAAGGTGGGCAGCGAGCTGCTGTTCCCGGAATTCTGGGCCTGAGGAGGGACATTATGAAAAAATCCATCGGTATCTTAGGCGGCATGGGCCCTCTGGCCACCGCCGACCTGCTGCGCAAGATCGTCCTGCTGACCGCGTCGGACACCGACGGCGGCCACGTCCGGGTCTACGTGGACGATAACCCCTCCATTCCTGACCGGACGGCGGCCATCCTCTCCGGCGGGCCCGACCCCGTGCCTGCCATGACGGAGTCTTTGCGCAAGCTGGAGGGCTGCGGGGCCGACTGCATCGTCATGCCCTGCAACACCGCCCACTACTTCCTTCCCCGGCTCCAGCCCCTCACCTCCATTCCCTTCCTCAGCATGCCGGAGGCCGCTGCCCGTGCCTGCGCCGCCCGGTTCCCCGGCAGGCGGGCCGGGATCCTGGCCACCCGCGGCACGCTTTCTGCCGGCATCTACCAGCAGGCCCTGGATGCCCAGGGCGTCCACTGGACCGTGCCGGACAGCGAGGCGCAGGACGCGCTGATGGAAGTCATTTACGACGGCGTCAAGGCCGGACAGGCTCCGGCATCCTACCGCAGCCGCTTTCTCTCCGTTCTGGAGCGGATGCCCCAGGCAGACTACTTTATCCTCGGCTGCACAGAGCTTCCCCTGGCAGTGCAGGCCCTGGAGCTGGATATTCCCGCGGTGGATCCCACAGAGGAGATCGCCCGGACCGCCATCCGCTTTTGCGGATATCCCACTCTTCCCCGCCCGTAAAACACGGCCGCGTTGGGGCAAATCGCCCGCACCGCGGCCATTTTCTTTACAAATTATTTAAAAATTTGACGCTTCCTTTGCGCTTTGCTTTACAGGCACCGATTTTTTTGTTATAATATCTCCAAATTGTGCGCATGTTTCGTGTAAAATGACGAAACAAATCATCCTGTTTGAGGTGAACCTATGAAGAAAAAGAAAATCAGTCTCCCCATCCAGATCCTGACAGCACTGCTGCTGGGCATTGCCGTGGGTGCGCTGCTGGGCAGCACCGGTCTTAAGGACATCACCACCGACTTCATCAAGCCCTTCGGCGACATCTTCGTCAACCTGCTGAAGTTCATCGTGGTGCCCGTGGTACTCATCTCCATGATCGACGGCATCCTCTCCATGGACGACATGAAGAAAGTGGGCGCCGTGGGCTGGAAGACCGTGCTCTACTTCCTGTGCACCACCGCCATCGCCTGCGTCATCGGCCTGGCTCTGGCCAATGTGTTCCACGGGGCAGGCCTGTTCCCCGACCTGAGCAAAGAGCTTGGCAGCGCCTCCTATGAGGCCGCGGAGTTCGGCGGCTTCATGTCCACTCTGGTGGGTATCTTCCCCTCCAACATGTGGGAGGCTTTCCGCACCGCCAACATGCTGCAGGTCATCGTCATCGCCCTGTTCTTCGGCGGCGCCATCATGGCGGCCGGCGAGAAGGGCAAGCTGTGCCGGGATCTGGTGTCCTCCTTCAACGAGGTCATCAACCGGCTCATGGAGTTCATCATCGCCCTGAGCCCCATCGGCGTCTTCGCCTACATGTCCTGGGTGGTGGCCAACCAGGGCCCCGACATTCTGGGCTCTCTGGCTCTGGTGCTGGGCTGCGCCTATATCGGCTACATTCTCCACGCCGTGCTGGTGTACTCCTTCTCCGCCAAGGTCTTTGCAGGCATGAGCCCCGTGCGCTTTTTCAAGGGCGCCGCTGCGGCCATGATGTTCGCCTTCACCACCACCTCCTCCGCCGCTACGCTCCCTGTTTCCAAGGAGTGCGCCGAGGAGATGGGCGCCGACCGGGATGTGGCCGCCTTCGTGCTGCCTCTGGGCGCCACCATCAACATGGACGGCACCGCCATCTACCAGTGCGTGGCCACCGTGTTCCTGGCCGCCTGCTCCGGCATGGAGCTGACCCTGGGTCAGATGGTGCTGGTGGTAGTCACCGCCACGCTGGCCTCCGTGGGCACCGCCGGTGTCTCCGGTGCCGGCATGATCATGCTGGCCATGGTGCTGGAAGCCATCAGCATCCCCGTGGACTACATCGGCCTCATCGTGGCAGTGGACCGCCTGTTCGACATGGGCCGTACCTGCCTCAACGTCACCGGCGACATCGCCTGCTCTTTGTGCGTGAGCAAGTGGGAGTCCAAGTCCGCCCGCTGACCCTCGACGAAAAAACCACAAAAAAGCACCCCCCGAAACGAGTTGTCAAGGACTTTTTAATCAAATTCACAAAAAGGCCACAAAAAAAGTGCCAGAAGCACTTTCATGCTCCTGACACTCAGGCGAGTAGAGTTACTTGCGGCCACTTAATAGCTCATCGCAAAGGTACGCATATTCCGGCAGTTGGTCGATATAGGGTTTCCATCGCCGCTTAATCTCGGCCAGTTCCAGCGGGTCGGCGTCCTCAAAGTCATGGTCGTTTCCGGTCATTCCGA
>DYBL01000015.1 GCA_019418625.1 Clostridiales bacterium
GGGGCCAGCCGCTCCCGGCGGCGCAGCAGCCGGGCCATGTGGCTGCGCAGGTCCAGGTCCTCCTCGTCGAACCGCTCGTCGTAGGCAATGTCGGCGTTGCGGGTCACCGCCACCACCGCCTGCTCCGTCAGGCGGTAGATCTTGAAGATCTTGCGCAGGTGGGCGGCGATGACGGACTCCGTGCGCACAAAGGCGCCGGAGCGGCCCGGCAGCCGTATGATGGGGTCCACCGACTCCGGCACCCCCACGATGCCCAGCCGGTCATGGTGCCCGTCGTTGAGGATGGCCGCCGCGTAGAGCACCTTGTTTTTCAGGTGGGGGAACGGGTGGCTGGGGTCGATGATCTGGGGCGAGAGCAGGGGCCGGATGCTGCTGCGGTACACGCTGCGCACATAGTCCCGGTCCTCCCCCTTGAGCTTTTCATAGGGAATGTCCTCCACGCCCCGCTCCGCCAGCGCCGCGGACACCTGGGCGTACACGCTGTCCCGGCGGCGGATCATGGGCTCCACCGCCGCGTAGATCATGGCCAGCTGCTGGGCGGGGGTATGGCCGCCCTTGTTGTCCAGGGCATCCGGCGCCACCAGGTGCAGGTCCACCAGACTGCCCACCCGCACCATGAAAAACTCATCCAGATTGCTGGTAAAAATGGATAAAAAACGCAGCCGCTCCATCAGGGGCACCGACTCGTCCGCCGCCTCCTCCAGCACCCGCTGGTCAAACTTCAGCCAGCTCAGCTCCCGGTCCTGGGTATAGCTCAGATCCCATTTTCCAATATCCTGCGGCACAAATATCCCTCCCTGACGCCGTAGCGGCTCACGTAGATCTCTTTTTCGCACAAAGCCGCGCACACGGCGTCCATCAGCAGCAAGCCCGGCAAAATGGTGTGGATGCGGTCCGGGCAGGAGCGCAGAATGAGCTTGCGGGCATCGGCGTCCCGCCGGCACAGTACCTCCGTCAGCTCCTGCAGCTGCCGGGGCGTCAGCCGCCGCTCCACCACCGGGCGGTCATAGTAGGCGTTGGCGATCTTCAGCACCGCCCGGGCCGTGCCGCCCACACCGCACACCCGCTCGGCCTTCTTTCCGGGCAGCTCCGCCGAGCGCAGGGCCTTCCCTGCCGCCTGGGTGATGGCCTCCAGCTCCCGGCGCTTGGGCCAGATCTTGCTCACATGCCGGTCAAACAGGTTCAGCGATCCCACCGGCAGACTCTGGGCCCGCAGGATCCGGCCCTTTTCCACCTCCACGATCTCCGTGCTGCCGCCGCCGATATCGAACATGGCGCCGGAGCGCAGGTCCAGGGTGCGCAGGGCGCCGTAGTACCCCAGCTCCGCCTCCTCGTCCCCGGAGAGCACCTCCACCAAAAGCCCCGTCTCCCGGCGGATGGCGTCCACCGCCTCCGCCGTATTGCGGACGTTGCGCAGCGACGCGGTGGCAAACACCTTCACCCGCTCCACGCCGCACAGCTCCAGCAGCCGCTGGAACCGCCGGAGCGCGTCGCAGGCGCGGCGGATGCCCGTCTGGGACAATGCGCCGCCGGAAACCTCGTTGGCAAGCCCCGCCATCTCCTTTTCGGAAAACAGCAGGTCGAACCCGCCGCCGGGCAGCGTGTTGTATACGGACAGCCGGATGGTATTGGAACCCAGGTCCACCACGGCATACTTCATAGTCATCGTTCCTTTCCCGATTTGCCTTTTGCAGGCAGTCTCCTTTTTATTGTGCCCTCCTTTTTGTAAAATCCAAAAGCCGCTTTTTGTAAAATCCGGGCAAAATCCGGCAGCTGCGGGAAAAAAGCAGGCGACCGCTTGTGCGGCCGCCCCACTGGATCGGAATTTTAAGAAAGAGCCTTCTCGGGATTGATCTCATCCAGCCAGGGGATAAGCTCCCGAATGTCCCGAATGATGATGTCCGGGCGCTCTGCATCGGCGCTCACCTCCGCGTCCTTTTGGGCGGAGAGGAACGAGCCGATCTGCACGGACTTGCCGAAGCCCGCCCGCTTGGAGCCGATGATGTCCCGGGACACCGTATCCCCCACGTACACGCACTCCGCCGCCGTCACCTGCATCTGGCGCAGGGCGATCTGGAAAATACCCGGGTGGGGCTTGCGGTAGCCTACCACGCTGGACACGGTCACATCCTCCATATAAGCGCGGATGCCGTACTGCTCCAGCACGTCGAAGACATTATAAAGCGAGGCGTTGTTGGAGATGACGCCGATGCGGTAGCCCCGGTCCTTCAGCGCCTGGAGCATCTCCGCCGCGCCGGCGCGCAGCTCCCGGTGATAGAAGGTGACCTCCCACAGGTTGGCCAGCTTCTCCGAGATGGACTCCAGCACCTGCCGGTCAAAATCGAAGTCCCGCAGATAGTAATCCGGCCAGATCTCCTCCGGCTTTTTCTCCAGGTGCACCCGCTCGCTCCACTGCTTGTAGGCCCGCACCCCTTCGATCACCCGCCGGTCAAACTCCTCCATGGAGCAGCCCGGCTCCAGTCCGGCATCGCGCAGCTCCTGCGCAAGACGGGTCATCACCTCCGAGCGGGTCTGCTCGTTGTTCCAAATATCCTCCAGGGTCCCGCCCATATCAAACAAAACCGTGGTCAGCATGTGTGTGCCTCCTTTTTTATCATGTGATTGGTCCGTGGCTCCACGGCCCGGGCCGCAGATGGTCCGAAAGCTCCGGGCTTACACGCCGTCCTCCCCGTCATTCTCAAAAAGAAGCATCGCCTCTTCCTCAGCAGACCGGGGCCGCTGTGCCGGCGCCGCAGGCGCCTGGCCGGGTCTTTTTTCCACACTGCCGCCGGAGCGCTCCACCGTTTCCAGGATCTCCTGCCGCAGCGTTTTTCTATGGTTGAGCGCAGGGTTCGTGCGCTTTATTTTCAAGTAAATAGGCCAGGCAACGGCGTTGCCGATGAGCACCGGTCCCAGGCCGAACATGGTCACAACCTGCAGCATCATGCTCCGGGACTCGTCCGGAAGCATCCATACTGCCACGTAGAACATGGCCAGCACCACCGCAAGGCCTGCAAAGCCGTAGGGCGCCACCCGCTTGTCCGGGATCAAAAAAGCCAGGCAGCACACGGCCGTGCCCACCAGGGAGATCACCAGCGAATGCACCGCGGTGGTCGCCACATCATTTCCCAGGGAAAGATGGTTGTAAAGCGGATCGGTCAAAAGCGCCGTCACGACGCCGAAAATGCAAAGGTATGCCAGCGCTGTGAAAAAAGCCGCCAGAACAATGGGGCTTTTGCGCCGGTTCTGCTTGTCAAGAAAAAAACTCATGGGTTCCTCACTTTATCTTTTTGCAAAAAAGAAAGCGGCGGGCGGACATCCGCCCGCCGCTTTGCGCGGTCTGTTGGTTTTTTCGGCACTGTGCCTTAGCCCAGCATCTGCCAGAAGTCACGCACGGTGTTGTAGTTCACATAGATCTCGTCGGGATCGAAGGGAGAGACGTTCATCTCGGCGTAGGGGACGGAGCCCTCAGCAGGCTCGATGTCGTCACGCACGGGCCAGCCGCCCAGGGTGTTGAAGGGCTCATAGCCGCTGGTGTCACCGTCGATGCCGCCCATCATGAAGCGGATCAGCAGCTTGGCGGCAGCGGGATGCTCGCAGCCTTCGACCACATACAGGGTGTTGATGGCGGGGATACCGGTGGTGGGATACAGGTTCACAGGAGCCAGGACCCAGCCGTTATCCTCGTTCTTGCGCAGCTTGGAGGAGGCGCTGAAGCCAACGGGAGGATCGCTCTGGCCGGGGGTACCAACGGACTCGGCGATCTCGTCGGAAGAGGAGGTGTAGGTGGGCTTGTTGTCGTGCAGGCGCTTGAGGAACTCATAGCCGGCGTTGGCGCAGCCCTCGGAGAGGACCAGATCCTCGCCGTACAGCTCCTTATAAGCGGCGGCCAGCTGGTCGGGCACCTCGCCCACGCAGAAGCCGGTGATCCAGGAGCCCCAGGACAGGTTATCCAGGGGGTTCTGCATCATGATCTTGCCCTGCCACTGGGGTTCGGTCAGCTGCCAGATGTTGGTGATGGGAGAGCCGTCGGGATAGGCCTCAGCGTTGTAGAACAGCTGGGTCAGCTCGATGTACAGCGGGGTGGCGGTATCGGTGTACTGAGAATCGATGTGGGAGAAGATGTCCGCGGGCTGATAGAGATAGAACACCTTGTTCTTCACGTACTCATTGTACAAAGAACCATCCTGGTCCTTGATGTGCACCACGTCGGCCACATACTGACCGGCGTCATGCTCACGGGTGACCTTTTCCAGCAGCTCGTTGGTGGAGATATCGAAGGGTTCGCACTTGAGCTCGGGGTACTTGGCCATGAAGGCCTCGGCTACCTTGCCGCAGCGGGAGGAGATGGAGTACAGCGTCACGGTGCCGCCCTCTTCGATGGCCTGCTGATACAGCTCCTCATCGGTCTCGTCGGTGGCAAAGATGTTGGCCTTCTGCTCCCACTCGGTCAGCTGGGTCTCGGCTTCGCCCCCAGACTCGGCAGGCTGCTCTTCCTGACTTCCGCAGGCCGTCAGGCTGAAGAGCATGGTCACGGCCAGGAATCCGGCCAGCCATTTCTTGTGCTTCAACATAGTTCTTTTCCTCCTTCTAGATTCTTCCCTGTTTGTATTTTACTGCGGCCTCCGCCGCAATGAGGTTACACGCACAGCTTGATGAGCTTTTCGCTTTCGGCGTCGAACACGTTGGCCTTCTCGGGGCGCAGGCCCAGATACACCTTTTCGTCGCCTGCGTAGTGGGTGGAGCCCAGCTCCTTGACGGTCAGCACCGCGTCGCCCACCCGGACATTGACCAGCGTCTCGGAGCCGGCGGGCATGCCGGAGTACACGTGGCCTTCCGCCCAGTGCTGATCATCGGGGGTGCGGCTGATGCTCAGCTGCTCGGGCCGGACGCCCAGGATGGTGTTGATCTTGCCGCTCTGGGGCGCGTCGGGCGTCATGTCCTTGCGCTCAAACTTCATCTGGCCCAGGGGGCTCTCCACCGTCATGCCGCCTGCATCCACGGCGGCGGTGCTCTTGACGAAGTTGATGCTGGGGTTGCCGATAAAGTCGGCGGTGTAGAGGTTGCAGGGGTTGTTGTACAGCTCCAGGGGCGGGGCCACCTGCACCAGCTCGCCCTTGCGGAACAGCGCGATCTTGGTGGACATGGTCAGGGCCTCTACCTGGTCGTGGGTGACGTAAATGATGGTGGTGCCGGTCTCGTGGTGGAGCCGCTTGATCTCCGAGCGCATATCCACGCGCAGCTTGGCGTCCAGGTTGGAAAGGGGCTCATCCAGCAGAAGCAGGCGGGGTTCGGAGACGATGGCACGGGCGATGGCCACGCGCTGCTGCTGGCCGCCGGACAGCTCCGTGGGATAGCGCTTGGCATACTCGCCGATCTGCATGCGCTCCAGGGCGCTGGCCACCATGGTCTTGATCTTGTCTGCCGATTCCTTGCGGATCCGCAGGCCAAAGGCCACGTTGTCGAACACGGTCATGTGAGGCCACAGGGCGTAAGACTGGAACACCAGGTTCAGGTTCCGCTGGGAGGGCGGGGCGAAGTACGCCTCGGCGGCGTTGACGATCTCCTTGCCGTCCATATAGATCTTGCCGTTCTGGGGCTTTTCCAGACCGGAGACCACACGCAGCGTGGTGGTCTTGCCGCAGCCGGAGGGACCCAGCAGCGTCATGAACTCGCCGTCCTTGATGGTCAGGTTCAGGTCCTTGAGCACGTGGTTCTTGCCGTAGAATTTATCGATATTTTGCAGAATGATTTCACTCATGATGGTTTTCTCCTCTCAGTTGAGTATCCGTGTCAGCCCGCCATGCTCTTGGCCAGATCGGCGTCGCCGAAGATATTGGCCAGGGCATACACCAAGAACACGATGGTAAACATCACAATGGCCACGCAGTTGGAAGCCTGGGGCGAGTTGCCGTTTTGATACTGGAACGCCAGGTACGGCAGCGTGGAGGTGGTGGGGGTCATGATGAGGATGATCAGGTCCAGCTCTTTCATGATGGACACGAAGATCAGCATGAAGCCGGAGATGAAGCCGCCCTTGCTGAGGGGGAACACGATCTTGACAAACCGCTTGAAGAAGCCCGCGCCCTCGATGGTGGCAGCCTCTTCCAGCTCGCCGCTGATCTGCAGCATGTTGGATGTGCCGGCCCGGGAGGCGAACGGAAGGTGCTTGACCACGGACACCAGCGTCAGCAGCGCGAACGTTCCGTACAGGGAGGGAACCAGCGTCACGCCGAAGAGCGTCTGGGGCTGAGAGAACATGGACAGGTAAATGCCGCCGAAGGCCACGGAGGGGATCAGATACGGGATGAACACCAGCTGCTCCACCAGCTTGCCGTGGAACTTGCCGCGGCCCTTGGCGCAGATGTAGCCAAGGATCTGGCCGAAGATGGTGCCGAACACGCCGTTGACCAGCGTCAGCCGGGCGGAGTTGAACAGTGCCTTCTTAAAGTCGGGGTTTTTGAAGATGCCCGGCATGCCCTCCATGATCTTGGGGTCGGATTCACCGATCCAGTAGTGGAGGGTGAAGTTGGAGAGGCTGTAGGTGCCCTCCTTGAGCATGCAGCTTTCCAGGATCAGAATCAGGATCGGCATGATGATGCCCACGGCGAAGAACACGAACAAAATCACCGTGATCACCGGCCGGCCCACACGGCCCAGCCCGATGAGGGTGGAACGTCCGCCCTTGCCGCCGATGGTGGCGTAGGACTTCCGGGCGCCGATGAGCTTCTGGTTGATGAACACAGCCACGGAGGCAATGCAGATCATGATGATGGCCATGGCGAAGGCCGTCTGGGTGTTCAGGGATTTGCTGTTCATGTACAGCTGGCTGGACAGGGTGTAGTACTGCACCGGAGAGCCCAGGTAATTGATGGTGCCGAAGGTACCGATGGCCTTGGAGAAGGTCAGGATGACCGCCGACAGCATGGCCGGCAGCACCAGCGGCAGCGTGATGCGCCGCAGGATCATGGCCTTGCCGGCGCCCTGGATCTCACCCATCTCCTCCAGCTCGGAGTTGATGGAGTTGAGGGCCGCGGAGACCAGCAGGTATGTATATGCGTAGTAGTGCAGCGTCAGAACGATGATGATGGCCACGGGGCCGTAGGCCAGCCAGTCGGGCACGTTGAAGCCCAGGGAGGCCATGAAGCCCGGCGCGCCGCCCAGACGCGCGGTCTTGAACATGGACAGCCATGCCTGGGATTTGCACCAGGAGGGGATCATGTAGGGAATGATCACCGCCAGGGAGAAAAACGGCTTGCAGGGCAGGTCGGAACGGACCATCAGCCACGCCAGCACGGAGCCCAGGGCAATGGCACAAACGGAAACACACACGCCGATGGTCAAAGAGTTGATCAAGGGCTTGATGAGCATGGACATGGACAGCTCGCTGGCCAGCAGCCGCTCCCAGTAATAGAGGGTGAACTGTCCCACCTCCGCGTCCGGGCCTATGACCCGCAGGTCCCGCTGGGCCAGTTCAAACGTGCTGGAGATCATATCCAGCAGCGGCAGCACGATCAGATACGTCAAAAGCAGGATCGCGATCAGCACGATCACGTTATAGGGATTCGTGACGACTGCTTTGATCTGGTTTTTCAGCCGCTTGCTCTTTGAGTAGTTTTCTTCTTTCGGTCTCATCGCGCGCTCAGTCCCCCTCTTTTCTGCGTCCTCCGCCTGACGGCGGAAGACTTATGCAAACGTTTTCGGTCTTCTTGCCTTTACAGTACCATTTTTATGAACAAATTGTCAAGGCGATTTTACCATTTTTCATAGTTTTGCATGTATTTTTTTAATTTCTTTGTGCGTTTTAACTATACCGTTTTTTGTCATTCTACTGCCAATACCATATAAAACCGCATAGATTCTTTACATAAACCGTTCTTTTCTTCTTATTTGAGGCTTCTATGTAAATTTTTAGTTGCAGTGTGCATCTATTTCCAATATGTGGTGTTTTTCCCCTCGTTTTGCCGTAAACGTTTTCGGTTTTTGTAAAAAATCTTTGCACCGACAAAAAAAGCGGCCCCGGACCATTTGGTCCGGGGCCGCGCGATCGCAGAGCGCTTTACAGATAATTCAGGGGGTTCTTTGCCACACCGTTGTAGCGGATCTCAAAGTGGCAGTGGTTGCCGGTGGAGTTGCCGGTGGAGCCCACGCGGGCGATCTGCTGGCCCTTGTAGACATGCTGGCCAACGGACACCAGCAGGCTGGAGTTATGGCCGTAGTATGTCACATAGCCGTTGCCGTGATCGATCCGTACCAGATAGCCGTAGCCGCTCATCCAGCCGGCGTAGGTGACGGTGCCGCCGTCGGATGCGTAGACCGGCGTGCCCTTGGGGGCGGCAATGTCGATGCCCTTGTGGTTGGTGGAGCCGATGCCGCCGGGAGAGGACCGGCCGCCGAAGTAGGACGTGATGCGGCCGGAGGTGGGCCAGCGGAAAGTACCGGTGGGCAGCCAGGTAGGCCGCTCCTTGGTGCCCTGGAGCCGCTGCTCGGTCACAGGCTCCTTCAAGGTCACGGAGGAGAGCACCGTGCGCTCCACTTCCTCGCCGTTGACATAGGTGACGTTCGCCACCACATCGGCGGCGCCGTACTCGCCCTTGGAAGTAACTTCATAGTCGCCCTTGTACAAATAGGCGGAGTCGGTGTACTCGATGTCGTACATGACGTCCTCCACGTACCGCTCCTGCCGCACCACGGTCATGGTCAGGTAGGGGACGGAGGCGGACAGCGTCAGCACTTCGCCGATCTGCAGCTTGTCGATATTATAGCCGGGGTTGAGCGCCAGCAGCTCCGCAGAGGTCAGGCCGTGGCTGTTGGCGATCTGAGACCAGGTGTCGCCCTTCTTCACCTCGTAGGTGACCTCGGCGCTCTTGGTGCTGTACAGCGTCTCGGCAAGATACCCCAGGTTCATCACCTGGGAGGTGGGCACATACTCCTGGCGGATGTCCACATCCTCGGCAAACTCGCAGGAGATGGTGTTCTCATCGGTGGAGGCCGCCTTCAGCTGGGCCAGCAGCTCCTCCAGCGCGCCGGAATAGGGCGTGGCGCCGATGAGCTCGCCGTCCACATACAGGCAGTAGGCCTGGGTCACCAGGCCGATCTCCTCGGACAGGTCCTCTTCATAGGTCTCCTCGTCCACCACTTCGCTGCGGGCCATGATGCCGGAGGAGTACTCCAGCAGGGAGTCATCAATGGTATAATCCTCGCCCAACGTGGAGGCAGTCACCTGCTCCAGCTTGGCGCGGGCGTCCTCTGCGGCGGAACGGGAGCTGACGGTGGCAATGGCCTCGCCGTCATAGATCACCGTGGTGCCGAAGGTATAGGAAGAACAAAGCACGATGGCCAGCGCCACGGCACATCCGGCACCCAGAAACGCCGCCGGATGGATCTTGCGGCCTCCCATCCAGGTGTGCAGCCGGCCGGGCTGATGCATGGCCCGCTTGCGGCGGCCCCAGACGGCCTCCCGCACCCGGCTGCCCAGTGTGGGCAGCATGTTGAAGCCAAACAGCAGCAGCCGCACCGCGCCCTGATCGGACTCCGGGAAACGGTGGGCCCGGTTCTCACGCAGGATGTGCCGCAGCCGGCGGCGCAGGCGCCTGAGCTCCTGTCTGGCGGCCCGCCAGCCCAGGACCACCGGGCTCTCACTGGCCCCGTCAGACTCCTTCCATCCGGCAAAGGCCGCCTTCATCCGCGCCAGCAGCCCCGCCTTGGGCTGGGCCTTGGGCTCCGGCTCCTGTACGGCGGCCGGGGACTTGGATGCCCTGGGTTCCGCCTCCTGCACGGCGGCGCGGCGGCGCTCGCCGTTTTCCTTCCCCGAATGCCGCAGAGCGGAGTTCTCCTGATTCATCTCTCTTGCCAGCCGGCGGCCGCTGGTGCGGCTCTGCCGCGGCGGCCGGCTGGCCTGCTTGATCTGATTACTCATAAACGCTCCCTAAAAATCACGTTTTTGAAAAAGTTACAATTTGTTACCGTTGTCATGATACCTTGTTTTTCCGCATTCGTCAAGCCCTAAATCCGTGAAAAAACGCGCCTATGTGTTGGGAGGGGTACAAATCTTCTCCCACAGCATGTGGCACGCCATTTGTCAGTTTTGCACATTTACCAGAAGAAAAGGTGAATATTCCGTAAATTTTTGGCGGCCGGGGCAGAAAATGTAATTGACCCCTGGATTTAGACGTGTATAATGAAATCGGTATGAACACAAAACCCCAATTCAGTAACAACTGGAGGAATTGTCATGTTTGAGTTTCTGATCAAAAAGCTGAAGGCGCATCCCCGCAAGATCGTCTTCACCGAGGGCACCGATCCCCGCATCCTGGAGGCTTCCGCCCGTCTGCTGTCCGGTACGTTCCTGACCCCCGTGCTGGTGGGCAACCCCGAGGAGGTCCAGGCCGCTGCTGAGGAGGCCGGCTTCAATATCCGCGGTGCCGAGATCGTGGATCCCGAGAACTTCCCCGATATGGACAAGATGGTCGCCACCATGGTGGAGCTGCGCAAGGGCAAGATGACCGAGGAGCAGTGCCGTGCCGCCCTGAAGCAGGGCAACTACTTCGGCACCATGCTGGTGAAGATGGGCTACGCCGACGCCCTGCTGGGCGGCGCCACCTACTCCACCGCCGACACCGTCCGTCCCGCCCTGCAGATCATCAAGACCAAGCCCGGCAGCAAGATCGTCTCCTCCTGCTTCATTCTGGTGCGTCCCTCTGCCACCGGTGACCGCGAGGTCCTGGCCATGGGCGACTGCGCCATCAACATCAAGCCCACCGAGGACGAGCTGGTGGAGATCGGTCTGGAGACCGCTGCTACCGCCAAGGTCTTCGGCATCGATCCCAAGGTGGCCTTCCTGAGCTACTCCACCCTGGGCTCCGGCAAGGGCGAGGACGTGGACAAGATGCGCAACGCCTGCGCCAAGGCCCGCGCTCTGGCTCCCGATCTGGCCATCGACGGCGAGATGCAGTTCGACGCCGCCGTCTCTCCCCGCGTGGCCCACACCAAGTGCCCCGAGTCCAAGGTGGCCGGTCATGCCAACACCTTCATCTTCCCCGACATCAACGCCGGCAACATCGGCTACAAGATCGCCCAGCGCCTGGGCTCCTTCGACGCCTACGGCCCCATCCTGCAGGGTCTGAACGCCCCCATCAACGACCTCTCCCGCGGCTGCAACGCCCAGGAGGTCTATTCCATGGCCATCATCACCGCCGGCCTGTGCAACGACTGATCAGATCCCGCAATATCATATATAAAAGAGGACGCCTGCGGGCGTCCTCTTTTTTGTCCCTTGCGCCGTCCGGGCGCCGGTGCTACACTGGCTGGGAAAGGAGCGCTTTCCATGTTTGATTATCTGATCCGAAATGCCGCCGTGCTGGACGGCTCCGGCACGGACGCATATCCTGCCGACGTGGCCCTCTCCGGCGGCACCATCGCCGCCGTGGGGCATCTGGATGATGCGCCTGCCCGCCATATCATCGACGCCGCCGGGGGGACCCTGACCCCCGGCTTCATCGATCTGCACCGCCACGCGGACGCGGCGCTGTTCTCTCCGGATTTCGGTCCGGCGGAGCTGTCCCAGGGCCTGACCACCCTCATCAACGGCAACTGCGGATTGTCCCTTGCGCCGGTGGATGGCCTCCACCGCCAGGCAGTGCTGGACTATCTGGGCCCCATCGTGGGCGCCATGCCCCAGGGGCTGGACTTTTCCACCCTGGCGGATTACCGCTCCCAGGCCGGCAAGTCCCTCCGCCCCCTCCACACGGGCATGCTGGTGGGTATGGGCACTCTGCGGGGCTGCGCGGCGGGCTTTCGCCCCGGTGCGCTGACAGCGGAAGAGCTGCGAACGCTCCATGCCCTTTTGGAGCGGGCCCTCTCCGACGGGGCACTGGGCGTCTCCCTGGGCCTGGGGTACGCGCCGGAGTGCTTTTACGACACAGACGGGCTGCTGCGATCCCTCGCTCCCCTGCGCCGGTCCGGGCGGCTCATCACCGTCCACATGCGCCAGGAGGGCGACGGCGTGGTGGAGGCGTTGGAGGAGATGCTCACCGTGGCCCGGGCGCTGGAGACGCCGGTGGAGATCAGCCACTTAAAGGCCATCGGCCGGCGCAACTGGCGCCGGGCCGTGCCGCAGATGCTGGACATGCTCTCCCAGGCCCGGCAGGAGGGCGTGGACATTGCCTGCGACGTATACCCCTACCCTGCCGGCTCCACCCAGCTCATCCACGTGCTGCCCCCGGAAGTGCAGGCCGGCGGCACCGCTGCTCTCACCGCCGCTCTGGGCGACCCGTCCCGTCGGGCAGCCATCCGCCAGCGGATGGAGACCGGCACGGACTTTGAAAACATCTCCCTGCTGGTGGGCTTTGACAACATTCTTGCTACGGGACTGCACCGCCCGGAGGACCTGCCCCTGGAGGGCAAGTCCATCGCCGAGATCGCAGATCTGGAGAACAAGGACCCCTTTGACGCCCTGTTTGACCTGCTGGAGCGGGAGGCCTGCGGCCCGGCCATGATCGACTTCATCACCCACGAAGAGGACATTGCGGACATCCTCCGTGCCCCCTTCTCCTCCGTCATCTCCGACGCCACCTATCCCGCCCAGGGCCTGCCCCATCCTCGCGTGTACGGCACGTTCCCCCGGCTGCTGGAGACCTATGTCCGACAGCGCGGGGTGCTGACGCTGCCCCAGGCCGTCCGCAAAATGACCCGGCTCCCCGCCGACCGGCTGGGCCTTTCCAAAAAGGGCCGCATCGAGCCAGGCGCCGACGCAGACCTCTGCCTCTTTGACCCTGCCGCCATCCACGAGCGGGGCACCTGGCAGAACCCGGAGCAGACTGCCGCCGGCATGGACTATGTGTTCGTGGCAGGCGTGCCCGCCATCGCGGAGGGGAAATTCACCGGCGCGCGGAATGGGACCATGCTGTAAGCAGGGCTTTTTTACCCCGCAAAGACTCTTTGCGGGACAAATTCCGCTGTGGGGCAGGCCCACGGGAAACCCGGATGCGGAAAAATCCGATTCCCCGGAGTAATCCTCCGTGGAATTTCTACATTTCGGACTGGATTTTTTCCGCCGCAACTGCCGGTTGCGCCGCCGACAAGCCCGGTTGATGGACATTTTTGTCTCCCTCTGGTATCATGACACCAGCAAACACAACAAGGAGGCGGTGCATATGACACTGGGACAGCGGCTCATGCAGCTGCGCGGCAGGGCAGGTCTAAGTCAGGATGCCCTGGCGGAGCGGCTGGGTGTCTCCCGGCAGTCAGTGAGCAAGTGGGAGACGGACGCCAGCGTTCCGGAGCTTGATAAGCTGGTACGGCTGAGCCAGGTCTTCGGCGTGACGCTGGACGAGCTGGTGAAGGGTACGTCGGACGCACCCTCCGGCTCGGAAGCGAACAACCGGACAGAGACTCCCCAGGGGGCCAAAAATACACCGCCGGATATGGCCGCAGATCCCCTTCGCATGCCCCAGCCCGCAGCGCCGCAGGATACCGCCGATCTCCTCCGGCTCCACCGGCAAAAGCTCATGGGCATCGCGCTCATGGCCGTGGCCCTGTTGGCGACGGCGCTGAACTTCGCCCTGGTATTTCTCACAGCGCCGCTCTTCATCGCGGGCGTGCTGTGCCTGGTGGTGCGGCGGCGGCTGGGTCTTGCCATCGGGTGGACCCTGTGGATCTGCGTCCTGTTTGTGACCCGGTATGCCACAAGCGTCAATATGGGACATCTTCTGAGCCCCGGGTACTGGCAGTATACGTCCTTGGCCGCCCCCCTGCTGGCGCTGGTGCAGCTGGCGGCGCTGGCGGTCCTCGCCTGGCGGACCCTGCGCAACCCGCCGGGCCTCGGTGCCTGCTGGGGCATCTGGGCGGGGCTGCTGGCAGCATTATGGCTGCCGGTGGTGCGGATCTTTTCCATGCCGTTGCTCCAGCCCACTTCTGTCGGTGAGGTGCTGATCAACTTCTTTCCCCTGCTGTTTCCGTATTATTACCGAAACGCCCCTCTGGGGGCCGTGCTGTGGTGGTGCTATGTGCTCTTCACGGTGTATCTGATACGCCGGACCCTGCGCCCGGCCAAGCGCGGCGGCAACGGGACCTCTCAGGAAAGCTAAAAAAAGCGGCGGCCCGCAGGCCGCCGCTTTTTTATCCCTCTTTCCACACCAGCACCGGCATAGGCGGATCGCCCCGGCGGTTGGACCACCGGCACTCCAGCACCGTATACCGCCGCTGATCCAGCTGCTGTAAATGGCGGAGCACCGCGTCCCGCTCTTCGTAGCCGTTCTCGCCGCCATAGTAGAGGGCGACGGCCATCACGCCGCCGGGCCGCAGTGCCGCAAGCGCCGCGTCGATGGCAGCCAGGGAGCTTTCCGCCCGGGTCATGATCTTCGGGTCCCCGCCCGGCAGGCGGCCGAAGTTGAACACCACGCAGTCTACGCTTCCCGGCGAAACGTACTGCAAAAGGTTGGCGTGGCTGTCCAGATGCACCTCCGCCCGCAAGCTCTCCGATTCCAGCAGGGCATTGGTCTGGGCCACCGCCGACCGCTGGATGTCAAAGGCCAGCACCCGTCCCTCCGGCCCCGCCAGGCGGCAAAGAAGCGCCGTATCCCGTCCCTTGCCCGCCGTGGCATCCACGCACACGGCGCCGGGGCGGACGGTGCGGCGCAGGAAATCATGGACCAGGCCCAGGGTGTTCAGCTGCATGATGAACTCTCCTTCCAAGTCTAGGTCAAAAAAGCCCCCGGGAATCCCCGGGGGCTTTTGGCGTTTGAAGCGTGTGCCGCGCTTACTTGCGGCTCTGGGCCACGGCCACGGCGGTGGCCACGGTCATACCGACCATGGGGTTGTTACCAGCACCCAAAAAGCCCATCATCTCCACGTGCGCGGGGACGGAGGAGCTGCCCGCAAACTGGGCATCGGAGTGCATACGGCCCATGGTATCGGTCATGCCGTAGCTGGCGGGACCGGCGGCCATGTTGTCCGGGTGCAGCGTACGGCCGGTGCCGCCGCCAGAGGCCACGGAGAAGTACTTCTTGCCCTGCTCGATGCACTCTTTCTTGTAAGTGCCGGCCACAGGGTGCTGGAAGCGGGTGGGGTTGGTGGAGTTGCCGGTGATGGACACGTCCACGCCCTCCTTGTGCATGATGGCCACGCCCTCGCGGACGTCGTCGGCACCATAGCAGCGGACGTTGGCCCGCTCGCCCTCGCTGTAACGGATCTCCCGGACGATCTTCAGCTCGCCGGTGTAGTAGTCAAACTGGGTCTGGACGTAGGTGAAGCCGTTGATGCGGGAGAGGATCTGGGCGGCGTCCTTGCCCAGGCCGTTGAGGATGACCCGCAGGGGCTCCTTACGGGCCTTGTTGGCGTTGCGGACGATGCCGATGGCGCCCTCAGCGGCGGCGAAGGACTCGTGGCCGGCCAGGAAGGCGAAGCACTTGGTCTCGTCCCGCAGCAGCATGGCGCCCAGGTTGCCGTGGCCCAGGCCCACCTTGCGGTCCTCGGCAACGGAGCCGGGGATGCAGAAGGCCTGCAGGCCCTCGCCGATGGCCTCGGCGGCCTCGGCGGCGGTGGCCACGTTCTTCTTCAGAGCGATGGCGGCGCCCACGCAGTATGCCCAGGCGGCGTTCTCGAAGGCGATGGGCTGGATGCCCTTGACGATCTCATAGGGGTCGAAGCCGGCGGCCTTGCAGATGTCGCGGCACTCTTCCACACTGGAAATTCCGTACTGAGCCAGGACGGAATTGATCTTGTCGATTCTTCTTTCGTAGCTTTCAAACAGAGCCATTGGTCAATTCCTCCTTTTCTTATTCGTGACGGGGATCGATATACTTGGCGGCGGCATCAAACTGGCCGTAGCGGCCCTTGGCAGCCTCCATGGCCTCATTGGCATCGGTGCCCTTCTTGATGGCATCCATCATCTTGCCCAGGTTGATGAACTCGTAGCCGATGATCTCATCGTCCTTGTTCAGAGCGATGCGGGTGACGTAGCCCTCAGCCATCTCCAGGTAGCGGGGACCCTTGGCCTTGGAGGCAAACATGGTGCCCACCTGGCTGCGAAGGCCCTTGCCCAGGTCCTCCAGGGAGGCGCCGATGGGCAGGCCGCCCTCGGAGAAAGCGGTCTGGGTGCGGCCGTAGACGATCTGCAAAAACAGCTCCCGCATGGCGGTGTTGATGGCGTCGCACACCAGGTCGGTGTTCAGGGCCTCCAGGAGGGTCTTGCCCACCAGGATCTCAGAGGCCATGGCGGCGGAGTGGGTCATGCCGGAGCAGCCCAGGGTCTCCACCAGGGCCTCCTCGATGATGCCGTCCTTGACATTGAGGGTCAGCTTGCAGGCGCCCTGCTGGGGGGCGCACCAGCCCACACCGTGGGTGAGGCCGGAGATGTCCTTGATCTCCTTGGCCTGGACCCATTTGCCCTCCTCGGGGATGGGCGCCGGGCCATGGTACGCGCCCTTGGCGACGGGGCACATATTCTGCACTTCAGTGGAATAGATCATGTTCGTGCGTTCCTTTCCTTCAATTGTATTTTTCGGAATTTCACTCATTTCAGGAACTTCCGGGGGTTTTCCGCCCATTATTATATCGGTAAACGATTACCCTGTCAAGCAAAGAGACGATGCCGTTTCTTTCCCGCCCCGGCCAAATTTTGCCCTGATTTCCTGTGAGAAATGTCAAAAGGCGCGCCCTCCCGGCAGGAGGGCGCGCCTTGCGCATGCGCTTACAGGAAGTTCATCAGGTTGAAGGCCAGGATGAGGCCGGAGAACACGATGGACACAGTGGAGCACAGCTTGATGAGGATGTTCAGGGACGGGCCGGAGGTATCCTTGAAGGGGTCGCCCACGGTATCGCCCACGACGGCGGCCTTGTGGCACTCGGAGCCCTTGCCGCCGTGGTGGCCGCTCTCAATATACTTCTTGGCGTTGTCCCAGGCGCCGCCGGCATTGGACATGAACACGGCCATGGCAAAGCCCGTGACGGACACGCCGCCCAGCAATCCCACCACGCCGGTGGGGCCCAGGATCAGGCCCGTGGCGATGGGCACGATGATGGCCAGCAGGGCGGGCGCCACCATCTCGTGGAGGGCACCCTTGGTGCACAACGCCACGCAGGAGGCGTAGTCCGGGTCGGCCTTGTACTCCATGATGCCGGCGATCTCACGGAACTGCCGGCGCACTTCCACCACGATGGACTGAGCCGCTTTCTGCACGGCGCTCATGGTGAAGGCGGAGAACACGAACGTCAGCATGGCGCCGATGAACATGCCCACCAGAACCGTGGGGCTGGTGAGGGTGAAGTTGAGCATCTCGTCGGTGTTCTCCTGGACGATGTTCACATAGCTCACCAGCAGCGCCAGGGCGGTCAGGGAGGCAGAGCCGATGGCGAAGCCCTTGCCGGTGGCGGCGGTGGTGTTGCCCAGGGAGTCCAGCGCGTCGGTGCGGGTGCGGACGGTCTCGGGCAGGCCGCTCATCTCGGCGATGCCGCCGGCGTTGTCGGCCACGGGGCCGTAGGCGTCGGTGGCCAGGGTGATGCCCAGGGTGGACAGCATGCCCACACCGGCGATGCCGATGCCGTAGAGGCCCTGGTTGAACGCCTCGGTGAAGGCGCCGGAGCCGTCCACGATGACGGTGGAGCCGCCGGCGGCGAAGTAGCTCACCAGCACGGCCGCCGCCACGATGAGGATGGAGGTCATGGTGGACTTGAGGCCCAGGGAGATGCCGCCGATGATGATGGTGGCAGAGCCGGTCTCGGAGGCGGCTGCCAGCTCCTGGGTGGGTTTATAGGTATCGGAGGTGTAGTACTCTGTGAAGTAGCCGATGGCACAGCCGCCGATCAGGCCGCAGAGGATGGCCACATACACGCCCATGTGTCCGTCCAGAATCACATAGGTCAGCGGTGCCGCCACAATGGCCGCCAGGATGGCAGCGGTGTAGGTGCCGGTACGCAGGCTCTTGAGCAGGGACTCCTGGGTGGCGTCCTCCTTGGTCTTGACCAGGAAGGAGCCGATGATGGAGCAGATGATGCCGGTGACAGCCAGCGCCACAGGCAGCAGCAGTCCGCCCCAGCCGTAGCCGCCCACGGCGCCCAGCGCGAAGGTGGCAAGGATGGAACCCACGTAGGACTCATAGAGGTCGGCGCCCATGCCGGCCACGTCGCCCACGTTGTCGCCCACGTTATCGGCGATGGTGGCGGGGTTGCGGGGGTCATCCTCGGGGATGCCTGCCTCCACCTTGCCCACCAGGTCCGCGCCCACGTCGGCGGCCTTGGTATAGATGCCGCCGCCCACACGGGCAAACAGCGCCATGAAGCTGGCGCCCATGCCGTTCATGACCATCACGTTGCCCAGGGCGACGGGATCATCCATGCCGAAGGCATAGCGCAGCAGGAAAAACCAAATGGAGATATCCAGCATGCCAAGGCCCACCACGGTGAAGCCCATGACGGAGCCGGAGGAGAAGGCCACCCGCAGTCCCTTATTCAGGCTCTCGGAGGCCGCCTGGGCGGTGCGGGCGTTGGAATTGGTGGCGATCTTCATGCCGATGAAGCCCGCCAGCATGGACCAGATCCCGCCGGTCAAAAACGCAAAGGGCGTGAACTTGGAGAGCATCCTTCCGCCGGATGCAAAAGCGATGACCAGCAAGATCACGAACACCACCACAAACACCTTGGCCACCGTGGTATACTGGTGCTTGAGGTAGGCGTTTGCGCCCTCGCGGATAGATGCGGCGATTTTCTGCATCTTTTCCGTGCCTTCAGAGTAAGACATGACCTTGCCCCGCTGTATCCACGCAAAGGCCAGGGCCAGTGCCGCGCCGATGAAGCCAATCCAGAACAGGTTATCCATGCTTCTTCCTCTCCTTCTCGCTTTGTGTTTTGCAGTGTTCTATCATTTTAGCACACATGTCTATTTTTTCAAGTAATTGTTTGGCAATTTTTTACGCAAACGCTGTAAATCTTTTCTTCGGCTTTTACCGGTGTTTTTTTCGGCAGATACTTTTTTGCCGGGATTTTCCCCGTTTTCTCCGGTTTGCGTGAATTTTGCCTGCTTTGTTTGAAACAAAAAAACGACCGCCCCGGAGAGGATCCCTCCGGGGCGGCACATAAAATTTTTTTGCAGAGCATCCGCTCAATACACCAGCTGGAACCGGGTGAACACCCACCGCTCGTCCACCAGCTCATAGGGGAACGACCAGTACTCCACACCGGAGACCGTCTTGTCCTCGTCCAGCAGCTCCACCGCCGCGTTGACCGTATAGGCCGTGTCGCCGGTCTGCTCCACCCGCAGCTCCACGCCTCCCCGCAGGGGATTCCGGGTTCGGCTCACCGGCCGCACATACAGGGCCCCGTCGATCTCGCGGTAGAGCGGCGCCTCGCCGCCGGTGCTCAAAAGCTGCTCCGTCACCTCCTGGGAAAAGCTGCCCCGCAGATAGATCTGCAGGTCCTCCATGGTCTCCAGCCCGTCGGAGCGGACCGGGTAGTAGAGGTCCCCGTCCACGTTCAGCCCCTCCTGCCCGCAGGGCAGCGTGGAGAGCTGGAACCACCCGCATACCGTCACCGCACGGTCGTAAGCCGAGAGGATCTCCTCCTCCGTCAGAGGGCGGGCTTCCTCCTGCGTGCGGGCGGCGGACAGCTCTCCCCGCTCCTCCTCCGGCGCCTCCGCACGGTCGGAGCAGCCGGCGGCGCAGGCCAACACTGCCGCCAGCATCAGACAAAGGATCACGATCTTTCTCATCCGCATCACACACGCCTCCCCACACCGGGCCGCTCCCTCCGGCCCGCACACTTTCTCTATGTTCATCCTATCATGTCATATGGAAAAAATCCACGGATTTTTCCATATTTTGTTGCTTTTAAAAAGAAAAAATCGCCTGCCGCTCCCTGCGGCAGACGCTGCTCCGCCGGGGCGGCGGCATGACAGCCGTGCTGCGTCCCTGCGGAATGGTCCGAAAAAGAAAAAAGCCCACGCCCTTTTGGCGTGGTTCCTTCCCGATTTGCTTTTTATCGATCGCTCTTGTTCCAGTCACAATCCATAAAGATCAGATCGTCCACGTCGTCAAACGCACGGTTCCACTGCATCATAGCCATTCCTCCTTTCTCATTTGTTCTGTTTACAGTATAGCACGCTTTTTTCACCGCGCAAGTGTTTTTCTCCTTATTTCACAAAATATTAACATAATTTTATGCAGATTTGCCATACTCCTTTTTGAGCCTTTTGGGCCCGGAGCGCAGCGCCGACGCTTTAGGCCGATCAATCGCCCACTCCACGGGATTTTCCGCTGTTTAATGCACTTCTTTGTCTATTTTTTCTCTCGCCACAGCAATCGCTCTTATGTTATAATGTTTCATACATGGCTCGTGCCATGTTCCATGTACTTTTCACACATTTCCTGTGTTTTTTACATTGGCGGCTGAGGAGGCCGCATCTATGGCAAAAAAAAGACGACTGCGCCGCTCCTTCCGGGCGGCACGGCTGTTCACGGCGGTCATTCTTGTGGCCGTTTTTCTTTGGTGGAACAACGCCACCCTGGTGGTGAAGCAGTTTGACCCGGCGTTCCCCACCCTTCCCCCGGGCTTTGACGGCTGCCGGATCGTGGTGCTCAGCGACCTGCACTCGGCCCAGTTCGGGCGGGACAACGAAACGCTTTTGGAGACGGTGGCGGAGCAGTCGCCGGAATACATTTTCGTGGTGGGCGACCTGCTGGACCAGTACCGTCCCCTGCCGGAGGGGTACGCCGCCTCCGTCGCCGCAGGGCTCAGCGCCATCGCCCCCACCTACTATGTCACCGGCAACCACGAGTGGGCCCTCAGAGACGTGCCCGCGCTGAAGAAGACCCTGTCCGACCACGGCGTCACCGTGCTTTCCAACCAGGCCGTGACCCTGGAGCGGTCCGGGGACACCATCGTCCTGGCCGGCATCGACGATCCCAACGGCTACGCCGACCAGAAGTCCCCCGAGACTCTGGCCGCCGAGATCACCCAGAAGTGGGGCGACCCCTTCTGGATCCTGCTGGCCCACCGCAACGGCCGCTTCGCCGGGCAGTACAGCCTGCTGGGGGCGGATCTGGTGGTTTCCGGCCATGCCCACGGCGGCATCATCCGCCTGCCCTTTACGGACGGGCTCATCTCCCATGATCTCAAACTCTTCCCCTCCTATACGGCGGGGCTTTACTACGAAAACGGCGCCACGCTGTTCGTCACCCGGGGCCTTGGCAACTCCGGGCCCTCCTTCCGTCTGTTCAACCGGCCGGAGGTGGCGGTGCTGACGCTGCACACCGGGGCGCAGTGAGGTTTGTATGAGCGAATTTCCCGCGGGACAATTTGATATCGCCGTCATCGGCGCCGGGCATGCCGGCATCGAGGCGGCGCTGGCAGCCGCCCGGCTGGGCCTTGAGACGGTGATCTTCACCATCAACCTGGACGCTGTGGGCAACATGCCCTGCAACCCGGCCATCGGCGGCACCGGCAAGGGTCATCTGGTCCGGGAGCTGGATGCCCTGGGCGGCGAGATGGCCCGTGCCGCAGATGCGTGCTGCATCCAGTACCGGCTTTTGAACAAGGGCAAGGGCCCCGCCGTGTGGAGCCTCCGGGCCCAGGCGGACCGGCGCAGGTACCAGGCGTATATGAAGCACGTGCTGGAGACCACGCCCCACCTGGCCGTCCGCCAGGGCGAGGTGGTGGACATCCGCACGGAAAACGGCGCCGTGAGCGCCGTGGTGCTCTCCACCGGGGCAGTATTCACCGTAAAAGCCGCCATTCTGGCCACGGGCACCTATCTCTCCGGCCGCACCATCATCGGCGAGTGCGTGGAGTCCTCCGGGCCTGACGGCATGCACGCCGCCCTCCGCCTGACCGGTGCCCTGGAGCGTCTGGGACTGCCCCTGCGCCGGTTCAAGACCGGCACGCCCCCCCGGGTACACGCCGCCACGGTGGACTTCGACGAGATGGAGCTCCAGCGCGGCGACGAGCTGCCCGTTCCCTTTTCCTATTCCACCACGGCCGCGCCGGAAAACCGGGCCGTGTGCTATCTCACCTGGACCACCGAGGAGACAAAGCGCATCGTCCAGGAGAATCTGGACAAGGCCCCCATGTACTCCGGCCTCATCGAGGGCGTGGGGCCCCGGTACTGCCCCTCCTTTGAGACGAAGATCGTCCGCTTCCCGGACAAGCTCCGCCACCAGCTCTTTGTGGAGCCCATGGGGCTGGATACCGAGGAGCTTTACATCCAGGGCTTTTCCTCCTCCATGCCGGAGGAGATCCAGGTCCGGATGCTCCACAGCGTACCGGGGCTGCGCCGGGCCGTCATGACCCGCCCCGCCTACGCCATCGAATATGACTGCATCGACCCATTGGCCCTCTCCCCCGCCCTGGAGGTGAAGGCCGTGCCCGGCCTCTACGGCGCCGGACAGTTCAACGGCTCCTCCGGCTATGAGGAGGCCGCCGTGCAGGGCTTTGTGGCCGGCGTCAACGCCGCCAGAAAGCTCCGGGGCCAGAGCCCGTTCCTGCTGTCCCGGTCGGAAAGCTACATCGGCACCCTCATTGACGACCTGGTGACCAAGGGCACCAATGAGCCCTACCGCATCATGACCTCCCGCAGTGAATACCGCCTGGTGCTGCGTCAGGACAACGCCGATCTGCGCCTTGCCCGCCGGGGCTGGGAGGTCGGATTGGTGTCCGACGAACAGCTATCACGGGTGGAGGCAAAGCGCAGCGCCGTGGAGGCGGAGATCCGCCGCCTGACCCACACGGGCGTAGCGCCATCTGCGGCCCTTTCCGCCCTGCTGGAGGAAAAGGGCACTGCCGACGTAGGGGACGGAGCCTCGCTCCTTTCTCTGCTGCGCAGGCCCCAGCTGACCTACGCCGACCTGGCCCCCTTTGACCCGGGCCGGCCGGACCTGCCGGCGGACGTGGCCGAGCAGGTGGAGATCAGCGTGAAATACGAGGGCTACATCCGCCGCCAGCAAAAGCAGGTGGAGGATTTTCAAAAAATGGAATCCCGCAAGCTTTCCCCCGGGCTGGATTACACCGCCATCCAGGGCTTACGCCTGGAGGCCCGGGAAAAGCTCTCCGCCGTAAGACCGTTGGATCTGGGACAGGCCTCCCGGATCAGCGGCGTCTCCCCGGCGGACCTGACCGCCCTGATGATCTATCTGGAACACGACAAGACCGATACTAATCAATAGGAAGGATTGCCCATGATTATCGACCTGACTCACACCATTTCGCCGGAGACCTTCGTCTATCCCGGCAC
>DYBL01000016.1 GCA_019418625.1 Clostridiales bacterium
CTGCGGGCCGGGAAAAGAAGTGGGGATTCAGCGCTCCAGGGCGGTCCGCATGGAGGACAGGGCCCCGGTCCGCCCCAGGGCGGCAACCAGGATGCCGGCCAGAATGGCGCCGGCCACAGTGGAGATGAGGAAGGGGACGATGTAGGCGTAGAAAGCCACCGTGGCGGCGTCTGCACCGGTAAACAGGATGGCCACGGGATAGGCGGCCAGGCCGCCGATGATGCCGGTGCCGAAGACCTCCCCCACCAGGGTGGCGGGGAGGTTCCGTGTCTTCCAGAACACCAGTCCACACAGCAGGGCGCCGCACATGCTGCCTGGGAAGGCCATGATCGTGCCAAGCCCCAGCAGGTTTCGGATCAGGCTGGCGCCGAAAGCCACCCCGACTCCGTACCAGGGGCCCAGCAGGACAGCGCACAGGACGTTGACCATATGCTGGATGGGGGCGCACTTGCTGGCCAGGACGGGGAAAGTGAACAGGCTGCCCACCACCGCCACGGCGCACAGAATGCCGGCAATGGCCAGCTTTTTGGTGTTGCTCTGATTCATGGGAAAGTGCTCCTTTCAAAATGGATGGGGAAACACACAAAAGCAGACAGCGTCTCCCCTTTTTCCGGCCCCGAGGGGCCACAAATCGGGTCCCGGAAGGACAGACAGGGTCCTCCCTGGGTTCGGTCGGGGCTTACTGGCCCCCTCTCACGCCGGAACACGGCTTCCCATCGCTGCTGTATGCGGCCCGGGCACAGGGCGCTCCCCCTCTGCCCGCTCCCGGCCAGGCCGGGGCGCCGATGTGTCTCCTCACGCTCCCTTCGGAAAGGATCAAAAAACGGGGTGCCCGGTGGGCACCCCGTCTGGTCACGGCCAGCATGACTCCCTACGGTGGCATGACCCACATCAGGTGAAGGGTCGAAGCGCTCAGCTTCCTCTCAGCCCGCTGCCGCAGGCTCCCCTGTCTTTTGCAACTGTATTATGGGCCCGGAGGCCCGGTTTGTCAAGAAAAATTTTCGGACCCTGGCGCGGCGGACCCTGGAGGGAAGGAGAAGGCCGTCTGTCAGACCTCCCGCTGTCCCTCTAGGATCTCCATGAACTCCCGCCCGGTGATGGTCTCGTGCTCATAGAGGTACTGGGCCAGCTGGTGGAGCTTTTCCTCGTTGGTTTTCAGCAGGTCCATGGCCTTCTGGTACTGGGTGTCCACCATCTCCGTCACCTTCCGGTCGATGCGGGCCTGGGTCTCCGGGGAGCAGGCCAGGGCAGCATCCCCGCCCAGGTACTGGTTGCTCACCGTCTCAAAGGCCACGAAGCCGAACTCGTCGCTCATACCGAAGCGGGAGATCATGGACCGGGCCAGCTTGGTGGCCTGCTCGATGTCGTTGGAGGCCCCGGTGGTGATGGAGTGGAAGACCAGCTCTTCGGCGGCCCGGCCGCCGGTGTAGGTGGCGATCTTGTTCAGCAGCTCATCCTTAGACATGAGGAAATGGTCACCGTCGTCCACCTGGAGGGTATAGCCCAGCGCGCCGGAGGTGCGGGGGATGATGGTGATCTTCTGCACCGGGGCGGAGTGGGTCTGGAGGGCGGCTACCAGGGCGTGGCCCGTCTCGTGGTAGGCCACGATCTTCTTCTCCTGGTCGGAGAGCACCCGGCTCTTCTTCTGGTATCCTGCGATGACCACCTCCACGCTCTCCTGCAAGTCCTCCTGAGTGGCGTAGGGGCGGCCTGCCCGCACCGCCCTCAGAGCGGCCTCGTTGACGATGTTGGCCAGCTCCGCGCCGGAGGCGCCGGAGGCCATCCGGGCCACGGTGGAAAAGTCCACGTTCTCCGCCAGCTTGATCTTCCGGGCGTGGACCTTCAGAATCTCCTCCCGGCCCTTCAGGTCCGGCAGCTCCACCGGCACCCGGCGGTCGAAGCGGCCGGGCCGGGTCAGGGCGGGGTCCAGGGACTCCGGCCGGTTGGTGGCCGCCAGGATGATCACGCCGGAATTGTCGTCGAAGCCGTCCATCTCCGTCAGCAGCTGGTTCAGGGTCTGCTCCCGCTCATCGTTGCCGCCGTACTGGCCGCCGCTGCGCTTCTGGCCGATGGCGTCGATCTCGTCGATGAAGACGATGCAGGGGGCCTTTTCCTTGGCCTGCTTGAAGAGGTCGCGCACCTTGCTCGCGCCCATGCCGACGAACATTTCGACAAATTCAGAGCCCGACATCGAGAAGAACGGCACATTCGCCTCGCCCGCGACCGCCTTGGCGAGCATCGTTTTACCGGTTCCCGGAGGGCCGACGAGCAGAATGCCCTTGGGCATCGACGCACCGATCTCCTGATACTTGCTGGGGTCGTGCAGGTAGTTGACGACCTCGGTGAGGTTCTCCTTGGCCTCGTCCTCGCCCGCGACATCGTCAAACTTGATGCCCTCGGCAGACTTGACGTACACCTTGGTGTTGGACTTGCCCATGTTGAACATCATGGAGTTGCCTCCGCCGCCCATCTTCTCCATCATCTTGCGCGACATATACTGTCCCAGCGCGACAAAGATGATGATGGGCAGGACCCAGGCGAGAATGCTGACGAGCAGCGATGTCTGCTCGATCTCCTCACCCGTGGTGGAGACGCCCGCGTCCAGCAGGCGCTGCACCAAACCGTCGTCAGGCACCATCGCCGTCTTGTAGACGGTCTTTTCATCGCTGCTGGTGAAGAGAATGCGGTTGGACTGCTCCTGGATCTCGACCCGGCCGACCTCACCCTGCTCTGTCATGGTGACGAAAGTGTTGTAGTCGACGTCCTTGATCTGGTGCTCAGAGATCCACGGCATGGCGATGAAGTTGAAGAGCATCACAAGCAGCATCGCCACAAAGTAGTAGTACAGCAGCGGCTTTTTCGGGGACTTGACTTCGTTCATGAAAATGCGTTCCTCCGATCATTGAAATTTCCGGCAGGAAGTGCATACAAACGGGAAAAACTGAACATAGCAAAAAGCCGGAGTTTTTGCTACGCTGAAAGAAGAGACGGGCGGTCGAAACCGCCCGGAACTTAGATTAGTTTGGAGTATAACATGGGAAAATATCCCTGTCCAGTACCCAAGATAAGAGTTTACAGTTTGGATACAAGGAGGTCACAGTTATGAAAAAAGCGACAAAGGCGGCTATATTCGTCACGGCTGCGGCGGCACTCTACGGCGCGGCGGCCTACGGCGTGACGAGAACGCTGATGGACGTCGCGATGAAGCGCGAAGCGCCCAAGGCGCTCAAAAATAAGGGCAGCGCCCAGCTCACGGGCGAAAAGCGCGACGAGCCCTACCGTGAGGCGCAGCGCGCCGCCGCGAAAAAGCTTGCCTCTTCGGAAACGGAGACAGTGCTGCTCGAAAACCGCGAGGGCTTGACGCTCGTGGGCCATCTCCGTGAATGCGAAAAGGCCAAGCGCCTTGTGATCGCGTTTCACGGCTGGCGCTCAGCGTGGTACCGCGATTTCGGCCTGCTCGCGGACTTTTTAAGCCGCGAGCAGTGCAGCGTGCTCTATGTGGAGCAGCGCGCGCAGAACGAGAGCGAGGGCGACTACATCGGCTTCGGCCTGACCGAGCGCTACGACTGCGTCGACTGGGCAAACTGGGCAGCCGAACGCTTCCCCGGCCTGCCCGTTTACCTTATGGGCGTGTCGCTCAGCGGGG
>DYBL01000017.1 GCA_019418625.1 Clostridiales bacterium
GGCGCGCACGGCATCGAGGAGCGCGGCATCTACCGCATCCACCAGTTCGAGAAGCAGGAGATGATCGTTGTCTGCAAGCCCGAGGAGTCCAAGGCGTGGTATGAGCAGCTGTGGCAGTACTCCGTGGAGCTGTTCCGCTCGCTCGACATCCCCGTCCGCCAGCTTGAGTGCTGCTCCGGCGACCTCGCCGACCTGAAGTGCAAGTCCTGTGACATCGAGGCGTGGTCCCCCCGTCAGCAGAAGTATTTCGAGGTCTGCTCCTGCTCCAACCTGGGCGACGCCCAGGCCCGCCGTCTGCGCATCCGCTACAAGGATGAAAACGGCAAGATGCAGCTGTGCCACACCCTCAACAACACCTGCGTGGCGCCTCCCCGCATGCTGATCGCCTTCCTGGAGAACAACCTCCAGGAAGGCGATGAGCATCCGGGGAGGAGCCACCACGGTGTTGTTCAGGGTGTGGGGCAGATACATCTTGCCATCGCTGCCCTTGACGCGCATCTTCAGACGGCGGGCCTGGGCGTCGCCCAGATTGGAGCAGGAGCAGACCTCGAAGTACTTCTGCTGACGGGGAGACCAGGCCTCAATGTCGCAGGACTTGACCTTCAGGTCGGCCAGGTCGCCGGAGCAGCACTCCAGCTGACGGACGGGGATGTCCATGGAGCGGAACAGCTCCACAGAGTACTGCCACAGCTTCTCGTACCAGTCCTTGGACTCCTCGGGCTTGCAGACCACGATCATCTCCTGCTTTTCAAACTGGTGGATGCGGTACACGCCGCGCTCCTCGATGCCGTGGGCGCCCTTCTCCTTGCGGAAGCAGGGGGAGTAGGAGGTGAGGGTCTGGGGCAGCTTGTCCTCAGGCAGGATCTGGTCAATGAAGCGGCCGATCATGGAGTGCTCGCTGGTGCCGATGAGGTACAGGTCCTCGCCCTCGATCTTATACATCATGGAGTCCATATCGGTCTGGCTCATGACGCCCTCCACCACGTTGCCGTGGATCATGAAGGGGGGGATGCAGTAGGTGAAGCCCTTGGAGATCATGAAGTCGCGGCCGTAGGCCAGGACGGCCTCGTGCAGGCGGGCGATGTCGCCCAGCAGGTAATAGAAGCCGTTGCCGGACACGCGGCCGGCGGCGTCCATATCGATGCCGTCAAAGGACTCCATCAGATCCACATGGTAGGGGATGGGGAAGTCGGGCACCACGGGCTCGCCGAAGCGCTGGACTTCCACGTTGCAGGAGTCGTCGGGGCCCAGGGGCACGGAGGGATCGATGATCTGGGGGATCTGGAGCATGCGCTTGTGCAGCTCGGCGTCCAGCTCCGCCTCCAGCTTCTCCAGCTCCGCCAGACGCTCAGCGTCCCGGGTAACTTCCTTCTTCACTTCCTCGGCCTCGGCCAGCTTGCTGGGATCCTTTTTGGCCTGGCCCATCAGCATGCCGATCTTCTTGGACAGGCTGTTGCGGGCGGAGCGCAGCTGGTCGGCCTCCGCCACAGCGGCGCGGCGCTTGGCGTCCAGCTCGATGACCTCGTCCACCATAGGCAGCTTGGCATCCTGGAACTTCTTCTTGATGTTTTCCTTGACGATGTCCGGATTCTCCCGGATAAACTTAATGTCCAACATGGTCGTTCACCTCATAAAAAATTTAGAATTGTTTCACGTGAAACAGTTGTTATTTGTTCAGTACCGCTTCTTTCAGCTGCTGATACCGCTGGGCAGGGGAGGTCACCTGGTCGTTGCTGTCGGGCAGCAGCTCCACCAGACCCTCGTCCTCCATGCGCTGCATGGTGGTGAGGCAGTCGTCATAGCTTCCGGCGGAGTACTGCTGCTGCAGGGTGTACAGCCCCAGCAGGGCGTCAATCTTCTTTTCTTCCAGAGCGGCGTCCTCTTCCTGCTGTGCCATCTGATCCTTCAGCGTGTCGATCTCCTCCTGGGCATCCGCCAGCTTCTCCTGGAGCTCGATCACCTTATCCTGGACAGCCTGTACCTCCTGCATGGCGGAGACGGAGTGCTGCAGCTCACCCAGGACCTCGGAATTGCTGCGCTGATGCATCAGGAACGACAGGGCCATCAGCAAAAACGCAACAATGAACAAGATCATAATGTAGACGACAACGGGTTTTTTCCCGGAAGAGGGCTCCTGGGGGACAGGGGTCTCACCGTCGCCGCCGCGTTTTTCCAGCTTCATGATTCGTTTCCTTTCCGGGCCTGGCTTTTCTGGATCCGCAGCAGCGCCAGGGCTTCCAGCAGATCGTTCAGGTCATCCAGACCGTAGTATTCCAATTCAATGCGGCCTTTTTTCCGGCCATTTACAATTTTCACACCCCGCCCGAGGCGGGAGCTCAGATCCCTCTGGGCTTCGGCGGTGTAATCCACGCCGGTAGGGGGCTGAGGTTTGGGCTTTTCCTGGGCGGTGAGCCGCTTGACCAGGGCCTCCGTCTGCCGGACAGACAGACCTCCGTCCACCACGGCGGCCGCGGCGCTTTCCTGGGTCTGCGGGTCCAGCGTCAGCAGGGCACGGGCGTGACCGGCGGAGAGCTTGCCCGATTCCACCATGGCCCGGACAGAGGGGGTGAGGCCCAGCAGCCGCAGGGCGTTGGCCACGGCGCTGCGGGATTTGCCCACCCGTTGGGCTGCCTCCTCCTGGGTCATGTGGTAATTTTCAATGAGAGACTGGAAGCCGGCCGCTTCCTCCATGGGATTCAGGTCCTCCCGCTGGAGGTTTTCGATCATAGCCAGCTCCGCTGCTTTGCGGTCGTCCGCCTCCACGACGATGACGGGCACCTCGCTGAGCCCCGCCAGCCGGGCGGCGCGCCACCGGCGCTCACCGGCAATGATCTGATAGTAGCCGGAGGAGAGCTTCCGCACCGTCAGGGGCTGGATGATGCCGTGTTGGCGGATGGAGTCCGCCAGCTCCGCCAGCGCCGCCTCGTCAAAGGACTTGCGGGGCTGGGAGGAGCAGCTTTCCACCTGGGAGATAGGCAGCGTCAGTGAACCGGTGCTCTCCGTATTCAAAACGTCGTCGCCCAGCAGGGCGCCGAGGCCCCGGCCCAGGCCGGAGGGCTTTTTGGATGCCATGCAGATGCTCCTTTCGAGATATCAGACGCTTTGTTTTTTGAGAAATTCCACCGCCAGAGCCGTGTAGGCCTCCGCGCCGCGGGAAGTGCGGTCATAGGCGGTGATGGGCTTGCCGTGGCTGGGCGCTTCGCTCAAGCGCACGTTCCGGGGAATTACGGTGGAATACACCTTGCCGGGGAAGTAGTGCTTGACCTCCTGGGCCACCTGGAGCGCCAGATTGGTGCGGCCGTCGAACATGGTCAAGAGCACACCCTCCAGCTCCAAATGGGGATTCAGGGAGCGGCGGACGATGCGCACGGTGTTCATCAGATCGCTGAGGCCTTCCAGGGCGAAGTACTCACCCTGCACCGGGACCAGGATGGTGTCCGCGGCACACAGGGCGTTAAGGGTCAGAAGCTCCAGGGAAGGGGGGCAGTCGATGAAAATGAAGTCGTACTGATCGCCGACCTGTGCCAGAGCATCCCGCAGCAAAGACTCCCGCCGCTCCATACCGATCAGCTCGATGCCGGCACCGGCCAGAGCCTTGTTGGAGGGCAGTACGTCCCCAAACTTGGTATGGACCAGGGCGTCCTGGGTGGGCATCTCACCGATGAGCACCTCATAGACCCCTTTGGAGACGGTCTTGTCCACGCCCATGCCGGAGGTGGAGTTGGCCTGAGGGTCAAAGTCGCAGAGCAGCACCCGCTTTCCCTGTTCACTGAGTGCAGCGGCCAGGTTGACGCAGGTGGTGGTCTTGCCGACGCCCCCTTTTTGATTCACGATTGCAACGGTTTTTGCCACCGGGACACCTACTTTCCCATAAGGATGTGTTTTTTTGCGGTTTTTCAAACACCTTATTATTATAGCAAGGAGCGAATGGCCTTGCAAGGTCAAAACCACAAAAGAAATGAAAAAACCGGGAATGTTTCACGTGAAACATTCCCGGTAAACGGTCATTCCAGCAGCATGCCGGTCCTGCCCGGCAGATAGAGAGGCAGCACGCCGTCCTTGGCCTGGTAGACCCGGCCGGACAGCAGGTCCAGCGCCGTGTCCGCCGGCCAGGGGATGCAGACGCTGGCATGGGCCTCCGCCCGGTTCACGGCCACCACCGTCCGCTGGTTCTGCCAGGTGCGGGCATACACCAGCAGCGCGCCCGCCGTGTACAGATAGGAGATGGTGCCCCGCTGGAGGGAAACACGCTGACGGCGCAGATGGCCCAGGTTGGTGAACCAGGTCTTCAGGCCCTGGTCCTCTTTGCCCCAGGGATAGCTGCCCCGGTTGAAGGGGTCCTCAAAGCCCTCCATGCCGGCCTCATCTCCGTAATAGACCATGGGGGAGCCGGGGAAGGTAAAAAGTACCAACGCAGCCAGGCGTACCAAAGCGGCGCCCTTCAGCCGCTGGGCCGGCGTGAGATGGTAGGCGGCCCGCTCGTCCTTGCTCTGGGGCACGGTGTCGGCGCCCAGCACCGTCAGGATGCGGGGGGTGTCGTGGGTGCCCAGGAAGTTCATGGCGGAGTAGAAGGCGGCAGGAGGGTAGTTTTCCCGCAGGGTCTCCATGGCCTCCCGGAAGTCGTCGGCGTTTCCGCCCTGCAAATAGGCCAGCAGTGCCGTGCGGAAGGGGTAGTTCATGACGCCGTGAAGCTCCGTGCCCAGCAGGTAGTGGCGCCGCTGAGAGTAGGAGATCTTATTGCTGGCGTCCTCCCACACCTCACCGATGAGCACGGCATCCGGCTTGGTCTCCTCCACGGCGGTGCGGATCTTGGCGATGAACCAGTCCGGCAGCTCGTCGGCCACGTCCAGCCGCCAGCCGGAGGCGCCGGCCCGGAGCCAGCGGCGGATGATCGAGTCCTTTCCCGTAATGATATAGTTTACATAAGTCTCGCTTTCCTCCCGGACGGCGGGCAGGGTGCGGATGCCCCACCAGGCATCGTAGTCGTCGGGCCAGGGGTGGAAGGAGTACCAGTCGTAGTAGGGGCTCTCTTTGCTCTGGGCCGCGCCCAGGGTGGGGTAGAAGCCGTCGGCGTTGAAATAGAGGCTCTGGGAGCCGGTGTGGTTAAAGACGCCGTCCAAAATCACGTGCATGCCCCGGCGCTCCGCCTCCCGGCACAGGTTGCGGAAATCCTCCTCTGTGCCCAGCATGGGGTCGATCTTGCTGTAATCCGCCGTGTTGTAGCGGTGGTTGGAGGCGGACTCGAAAATGGGGCAAAGATACAGTGTGGTGACGCCCATGCGGGAGAGCTCCTCCAGCTTGGACGTGATGCCTGCAAGCTGTCCGCCGAAGAAGTTGCGGTTGCGGATCTCTCCGTCCGGGTCCGGCCGCCACTCGGGCACGTCGTCCCAATGGGGCTGGATCCAGCGGTCGCCCACCAGTCCCTCCGGATGGGGCGGGGTCAGGCGGCAGAAACGGTCTGGAAAAATCTGGTATGTCACGCCCTGGCCGAACCAGGCGGGGGTGCGGCTCTCCTGGTAGACGGTCATCTGCCAGGGGGCGGTGGGCTCGTCGCTGCGGTAGCCGGTCTTATCAAGGACACAGCCGGTACCGTCATCCCGCCAGAAAGAGAAGTGATACCAGATCAGCTCCGGCCAGGGGGGCGCCACCACGGCGGCGGAAAAGTGCATCCGGTCTGCCACGGCCTCCGTGGGAGCCAGCTCGATGGTCTGGGTGCGGCCGGAGAACTCGTGACGCAGGATCAGGGCACAGTGGGTGAAGCCCTCGCGGGCCAAAGGCCGGCAGTGGAAGCTCACCATGGTGCCGCAGGAGACGGCGCCGAAGGGATCTTTGCAGAGGATGCAGCGGGGGTCAAACACAAAGGGCTCGCTCATGGAAGCGGGGCCTCCTTTTTACTGAAGTAGCTGATTTTCGCCTACGATGGCCGTGCCGATGTCGTCGGCGGAGAAGTAGGCGTTGAGGATCTTCACGGCGGTGGAAGCCAGGGCGGCGCCGGCGTTGCCGTGCTCAATGACGATGGACACGGCGATCTGGGGATCATCGTAGGGGGCGAAGCACACGAACACGCCGTTGTTGGTGGCGCCGCCGCCCAGCTGGGCGGTGCCGGTCTTGGCGCCGGCGGTGACCACGCAGTTTTTGAAGTAGGGGTAGACCTGGCCGCCGGGCTGGGTGTAGCCCAGCATGCCCTCTTTCACCGCCTGGAGGGTGGAGTCCTTCATCTCCACCACGTTGGTGGGCGTGGAGTCGCCCACGGCCAGGATCTCCGTGTTGTCATAGGACTTGACGGCCTTCAAAAGATGGGGCTGGCAGTGCTTGCCGCCGGAGACCAGCGTGGCCACATAGTTTGCCAGCTGCAAGGGCGTATAGAGCTGGTTGCCCTGGCCGAAGGCGGCCCAGGGGGCCTGGTTCTCGCCGGGCGGGTTCTCCGGCAGGGTACCGGCCCTGTCGCCGATCTCGATGCCGGTGTTCTGGCCCAGACCGAAGGCGGTGAGGTATTCCCGCAGGGTGTCCATGCCCATGCGGTAGCCCATGGTGGCAAAGTAGTAGTTGCAGGAGTTGGTGATGGCGGTGGTGGCGTTGACCCAGCCGTGGCCGCTGTGGTTCCAGCACCACAGCCAGCTGTTGGGGTCGCCGGGATAGTACCACTTGCCGGTGTCCTTGATCTTTTCCGAGGGAGTGGTGGCCCCGGTCTCCAGCGCCGCCACGGCCACCAGAGGCTTGAGGGTGGAGGCGGGCACGTAGGTGCCCTGGGTGGCCCGGTTCAGCAGGGGATTGGCGGGGTTTGCCAGCAGGGAATTATACTCCGGGCTGTAGTCGGCGGGATCGTAGGTGGGATAGGAGGCCAGGGCCAGCACCTCGCCGGTGCCCACCTGGATCACGGCGGCGCCGGCGCCCCGGGTCTCGTCGCCGTCCTCGGCGTTCATGTCCGCCACGGCCTCGGCCAGGGCCTGCTCCACCGCCTGCTGGAGGGAGAGGTCGATGGTCAGCTCCACGGTGTTGCCGGGCTGGGGGGCCTTTTCGTAGTACTCGCCGGTGATCTTGCCGGCGGCGTTGGTGGAGACGATGCGCTTGCCGTCCGTGCCCCGGAGGTACTGCTCAAAGGCGGCCTCCACGCCGAAGCGGCCGATGCGGTCGTTGCCGCTGTATCCCTGCTCTTTCAGGGCATCATATTCTTCCTTATAGATGAGGGTGACGGTGCCCAGAAGCTGGGCGGCGTAGGTAGTCTTGTACTCCCGGACGGAGGAGGCGGTGATCTTGGCGCCGGCGTAGTCTCCGTCGTTGAGCAGGGAGATCATCTCCGTGTCGATGTCCTCTGCCATGGCGTAGGCGGTGGTGTTCATCAGCTTCCGGATGGACAGCTCATAGCGCACACCGATGACACTGCGGGCCTCATTGAGACTGAAAGTGACGGGCACCTTAAATTCCTGCCGCATCCGCTCCACCATGGCGTGGGCGGAGAGGCCCAGGGAGGAGAGGTAGTCGGCAGTGATGTCCTCTGCCTTGGTGTCCTCCGGCACCACCTCCAGCTGATCCCGCAAAAAGGCGGTGAAGCGGTTGCGCTGGGTATCGTCCAGCTCGGTCAGGGAGGTGAAGGTATAGGAAAAGGGGGCGGTCTTGGTAATGGGCAGGTTGTCCACCCAGGCAACGCCCTGGCTCTGGCACAGCTTCACCAGACGCAAAATGGCTTCGTTTTCGTCCTCGCCCTCGGCCAGGGCGCTGGAGTCGAAGGTCAGGTTGTAGGAAGAGCGGCTGGACACCATCTCCCGGCCGCTGCGGTCTGTGATGACGCCCCGGGAGGCCTCCACGGTCTCCTCCTGGGTAATGGTGCGGATGGACTTGGCCAGGTAGTAGTCGTGCTGGTTGACCTGGATGTCGTACAGCACGCCGATGTACACCACCAGCGCCAGCCCCAGCAGGGAGGCGAGCACGTAAAGGCGGATATTGCTTTGAGAATCTTTGCGCTCCATGGGGTACTCCTTAGTCATTTCTGTGGGCCCGGCGATGGACGGCCCGGTACAAAAGCGTCACCGGAATGGTCAAAAGCACCACGCTCACCAGCATTTCCCGCCCGGTGAGGGCGGCGCCGGCGGCCCAGGCGGTCTTGCCCCGGCTCCAGAGCAAAAAGCAGTGGAAGGCGCCGGTAAAGGAGAAGGCCAGCGCGCCGGTGGCCAGAGTGCACAAAAAGCCCGCGCTCAGCCAGCTCTGGGAGATGAGGGAGGCGCAAAGGCCCACCAGGGGAAACACCAGCGTGTAAAAGCAGGGGATGACCTCCGGCAGCATCAGGTCGCAGACCACACCCACTGCCAGGGAGAAGATGGTGGCGCTGACCGGCGGCTCATAGGTGGATGCCGCGGCCACTGCCACCGGGTAGATGAAGGGGATGACGCCCAGCAGCGTGAAGCGCTGGAGCAGGACGAACTGCACAAAAAAGCAAAGGGCCGTGGCGGCGGCGTAGAGGGCCCATTTGAAGATGGTCTCGTTGCGTGCGAGCATGGCGGCCTCCTCAGGTGACGATATCGAAGGACTTGATGATAAAGACCTCCGTCAAGTCGTCAAAATCCGCCTCCGGGGCGATGATGGCATAGGAGGCGGCGCCGGAGTCATCCTTCTGCACCTCTTCAATGGTGCCGATCACCAGGTCGGAGGGGTAGTAGCCGCCCAGGCCCGACGTGACCACCAGGTCGCCGTTGAGCAGCTGGCAGCCGGCGGACAGGTAGCCCAGCCGCAGCTTTCCCTCTCCCATGAGGGCAAAGTCGCCCTGGGCAAGGCCCAGGTCCCGGGTGCGGAACACCTGGGCGCCCAGGGAGGTGTCCGTGTCCACGATGGTCAGCACGGTGCACCAGTTGGTGCCCACCTCGCCCACCAGGCCCACCAGGTCGTTGGTGGCGGTGACCACGCAGTCGCCGCTCTCCACGCCGTGCATGGTGCCGCGGTCCAGGGTCAAAGAGGAGGTCCAGTTGGTCACCTCGTGCTCCGTGACCATGGCGGCCTCCAGCTCCAGCTCATATTTCTGCTCCCGCAGGTTCAGCCGCTGGCGCAGAAGCTCGTTTTCCTCGCTGTCCCGCTCACCCTGGCGGGCGGCGGCCTCCAGCTGGGCGTTGCGCTTGCGCAGGGCCTCGTTCTCGGCCTGCAGTGCCTGGATGTCGGCAAAGTACGCCTGCTTTTCGTTGAACCAGCCCGCCACGGCGGTGTAGGCCGAGCGGAAGGGGGAGGCGATGAGGCCCGCCACGTTGGTCAGCGGAGAGGAGGTGTTGGAAAAATAGGACATCACGGCCAGGGCCACGGCGATGACCGCCGCGGCAAACAGCACCCACAATCCGTGGTCCCGCAAAAATCGTTTCAAGAAAGACCCTCCCGGTTGTCAGTTGAAAAAGGTGACGCCGAAAGTAGAGAGCATCCGGCTCAGGCGCAGGATGGGCAGGCCCATCACGTTGAAAAAGTCGCCCTGGATGCCCTCCACCAAAAGGGCGCCCAGGCCCTGGATGCCATAGGCACCGGCCTTGTCCATAGGCTCGCCGGTGGCGATGTAGGCACGGAGCTCTTCCTCCGTGGCAGGGCGGAAGCAGACCTCCGTGGACTCCGCCTCCGTCAGGATGCGGCTGCCCTGGCGGACGGTGACGCCGGTGCACACCGTGTGGCGGCGGCCCTGGAGGGCGGTCAGCATAGCCAGGGCGTCCGCCGCGTCTTTGGGCTTTCCAAGGCGGCGGTCATCCAGAAACACCATGGTGTCCGCGGTGATGACGATCTCATCGGCGGTGCACAATGCGGCGGCCGCGTCGGACTTTTCCCGGGAGATGTAGCATACCACCTCCTGCGGGGCCAGGCCCTGGGGGAAATTCTCCTCCGTGTCGGGCAAGCGCACGTCAAAGTCCTGAATGCCCATGCGCCGTAGCAGCTCCTGCCGCCGGGGAGAAGCGGAGGCCAATACCAGTTTAGCCATATGTGTACCTCCTTACACGCCGGTGGAGCCGAAGCCCCCCCGGTCGGCGCCGTCCAGATGCTCCACGGTGGTAAAGTGCAGGGGCGGCTGGTGGCGCATGATGCGGAACTGGCAGATGCGGGCGTTTTTGGGGATGGACACGTCCCGGGTGGCGTACACGGGCATGCGCCACTGGTCGCCGTCGCCCCGGTAGGAGTAGTCCACCACGCCCATGGAGTTGGTCTGCAAAATGCCGTAGTTTTTGAAGGTGGAGCTGCGGGGCACGATATGGGCTTCATACCCCTCCGGCAGCGCCATGGCCATCCCCAGGGGCAGCAGGCGGAACTCGCCGGCGCGCAGGGTCACATCCTCGGCCAAATGCAGGTCGATCCAGTCGGACTTGCCCGCCACATAGCACAGCGGGTCCAGTCCCTCCACAAAGTATTTTACCTTGATCTCTTCCATGTAAAACTCCAAAAAGCGATGATCTATCGTAGAATTGATATTGTATTATACAATGAGTAATTAAAAAACGGGGAAAACCGGGCTTCCCCGCGGCAGGATCACTCCACGCCCCGCTCGTAAAGTCCCCGGGTAAAGGGACCGGGGGCGGCCTCACCGGCCTGGTAGCGCCGCAGGATGTCCACACACTCCGCGGGCGTTTCCGTGGTGAAGCGCAGCCGGGCGTAAGCAAGACCCAGGCGGCGGTAGTCGGGCCGGTCCGCCAGCCAAACGGGCAGGCTGTTCTGTACCTCCGTCCGGTGTCCGAACACGGGCAGCAGGGGGAAGGATGCCCCGGTGCGGTCGTTTAAGAAGTTGGGCCGGTCGCAGCGGCAGCCCTGGCCGCTGTTTTCGATGAGGCAGTTCTCCGTGATCATGAGAGGCAGCCGTCCGTAGACGATGGCCTCCGCAGGCAAGATCTTGTGAAGGTCCCGGATCTGGGCCAGCCGCAGCTCGAAGGAAACGCAGGCGCTCGCAAGACCCTTCTTCTTCAGGTACTCCAAAGAGCGGCTGTTGAACACGTTCAGGCCGAAGTCCCCGTAGACGCGGAGGTCCAGTCCCCGCAGCAGGGAGAGATGGCCGATGTTGCCGGCCAAAGCGCCGGTGACGCCCAGGCCCTTGGCGTGCTCCAGGGCGCGGCGCAGCTGGGGCTCATCCCGGTCCCGCCACACCCGGGGCAAAATGGCGCACCATTCCCCGTGGTAGTCCGGCAGGGCGGAAAAGGCCCCCAGCAGCTCCAGCGGCACATAGATCCGGGCCGGCTCCATGGCCAGAAGCGCCGGGCTCAGCTGGGCGGCGGTGGTGACCGACACGGTAAATTCCGGCGCGGCAGCGGCGCAGTCCGTGGGGTCCAGAGCCGGAACGGGCAGCTCCCGCCGGACGGGCGGGGCGATGCGGGCCTCCGTCAGGGCGGCCAGGGCCTCCCGGCGCAGGGCGTTGACGGCGCTGGCGGGGAGGGAGAGCCCCTCGTCCACGGTGGCCTCCACACCGGCGCAGCGGTAGCCGGTGCCGCCGGTCTTTCCAAGGCGGGTCTCCAGCTCCTCCGCCGTCAGGCTCCGGGTGCGGGCCGCTTCCGGCACGGGGCCCGTGACCGTGACGGTGTGGCCGTCCGGGTCGGAGGCGGTGAGGGTGCAGGGGGCAGCCGCGGTGCAGGTGACGGCAAAATGCACGTCCACCGTCCGGGCAGCGTCCTTTTCATAGAGGGCACGGGCCTGGGCAAAGAGCTCCTTGGGCTCCGGGGCGTTTTCCGGCCGGGTGCCGAACATGCCCGCCCCGTGGCGGCCCTGCCAGTACCAGTCCGTAAAGCCGGAGCGGGAGAACGCCTGCTCCAGGCGGGCAAGCTCTTCCTTGGTGGGGCCCCGGTTTTCCTCCAGCAGCCGGGCGTACACGTCCGTCACCACGGCCACATACTCCGGCCGCTTCATGCGGCCCTCCAGCTTCAGGCAGTCCACGCCCATGGCGGCCATAGTGGGGATCTCGGCGGCAAGGCAGCTGTCTTTGAGACTCAGGGGATAGCGCTTGCCTGCCGGCTCGTTGATGCCGTAGGGCAGGCGGCAGGGCTGGGCGCAGCGGCCCCGGTTGCCGGAGCGGCCGCCCAGCACGGCGCTCATGGCGCACTGGCCGGAATAGCACATGCAAAGGGCGCCGTGGGCGAAGATCTCCACCTCCGCCGGGCAGGTGCGTACGATGGCTTCCGTGTCCTCCCGGGAGCACTCCCGGGCCAGCACCACCCGCTCGCAGCCGTCGGCGGCCATCTCGCAGCAGCCGCCGGAGGTGAAGAGGCTCATCTGGGTGCTGGCGTGGAGGGGCAGGTCCGGCAGCATCCGGCGCAGCAGGTCAAAAAGGCCCCAGTCCTGCACCAGCACGGAATCCACGCCCAGGCGGCAGGCCTTCCGGGCCGTCTCGGCGGCACGGGGCAGCTCCCGGTCACTTATGAGGGTGTTAAGGGTCAAAAACACCCGTACGCCCCGCTGGTGGCAGTATGCCAGGGCCTGGGCAAACTCCTCGTCGGAAAAATTCTTGGCGCTGCGGCGGGCGTTGAATTCTCCCCACCCCAGGTACACGGCGCCGGCGCCCGCCTGGACGGCGGCGCGCAGGGATTCCGGGGACCCGGCGGGGGCCAGAAGCTCAGGCATCTTCATCCCTGCTGACTCCGGTTCAGGCTCTCCAGCCGCTGCTGCAGGCGGAATACCTCCCGCTTGAGCTCGCTGACCTCGCTCTGGGCGTGGCTGGCCTCGTCCAGATAGCCCTTGATCTGGCTGCGCAGCTGCTCGGAAGCGGCCTGGGCCTTGAACAGTTCGTCGGTGATGTTGACGGCGGTGAGGATGGCGCCGTCGGTGCGGCCCACCTTGGCCCCGTCCAGCACCTCCTGCATCTTCTCGCTCACATAGGCGCCCACCTTCTGCATGTAGGACGCGGATTCCTCGGCAACAAAGGTATATTCCTCTCCGCAGATGCTGATGACCACACGGTTTGCCATAAAAAGTCCTCCTTTGTGATTCTATGGAACAGCAGGACGTACCTGCCCAATTTCACAGCGTATAGTATACCATATTCCGGGGGGATCTGCCAGAAAAAAAGCGGATGATTTGAAAAAAGTTCATAAAAAGGCAAATTTCCTGGGGTCTTGTCCTGTGGGGGAATTTCGTGTAGAATGGAGGGGAGTTTTGAAAGAAGGAGGGCCCCTATGGCGAACGTATTGATCCACGCGGCGGACGAGGCCGTCACCGTCCCTGCCCACGCGGCAAGAAAGCTGCTGGAAAAGGGCGATGGGGACGCGGCGCTACTGTATCTGGCCCTCCTGCGCCACCACGGCACCGTGGCCCCCCGGTCCCTGGCCGGAGAGCTAAGGTGGGACCGGCTTCGCATCGAGGCGGCGGAGGCCGTGCTGCGGGAGCTGGGACTGGTGGCCGCGGCGGCGGAGGCCGTGCCGGAGCCGGCAGACGAGCACCCGGCGTACAGCCGGGAGGACGTGGCCGCCCAGCTGGAGAAAAGCGGCGAGTTCCGCACCCTCACGGCGGAGGTGGAGCGCAAGCTGGGCAAGCGGCTCACCATGCCGGACATCAGCATGCTGCTGGGATTGAACGACTATCTGGGCCTCCCGGCGGACGTCATTTATCTTCTGGTGTGCCACTGTGCCGAGCGGGTGGAGCGGCGGTACGGCCCGGGCCGCCGGCCGGGCATGAAGCAGATCGAGCGGGAGGGCTACGCCTGGGCCCGCATGGGCATCGATACCCAGGCCGCCGCGGCGGAGTATCTGAGAAAGTATGCCCAGCGCCAGCAGTGTTTTCCGCAGTACATGCGGGCCCTGGGGCTGGGGGAGCGTCCGCCGGTGGCGTCGGAGGAGAAGTACCTCACCGCCTGGCAGGACATGGGCTTTTCCCCGGAGGCGGTGGCCCTGGCCTACGACAAGACGGTGCTCAAGTGCCGGGAGTTCAAGTGGGCCTACTGCAACGGCATTTTGAAGCGCTGGCACCAGGCGGGGCTCCATACGCTGGAGGAGATCCAGCGGCAGGACCGCCCGGTGCGCCGGGAGGCGGCGCCCCAGCGGGAGGACGAGGCGTGGCAGTACGCCCGGGAGCTGCATAGAGACAGGGGGTAAGGGAACATGGCATATGACGGCCGCATCATGCGCCGGGCGCTCGGGCGCTTTGAGGAGGACCGGACGGCCCGGCAGGAAGCGTTTGCCCGCCGGCGGGAGCAGGTGTTTGCCCGCCGGCCCCGTCTGCGCCAGATCGAGCAGGAGCTGGGGCAGACCATGAGCCGCATCATCTCCGGGGCGCTGCGCCGGGGCACGGACCCCCGCCCGGCCATCGAGACGCTGCGGGACGAAAACCTCTCGCTCCAGCGGGAAAAACGGGAGATCCTTCAAGAGCTGGGATTGCCGGAGGACTATCTGGAGGAAAAGCCCGCCTGCGCGCTGTGCGGCGACACGGGCTACCGGGGCGGGGAGGTCTGTCTGTGCCTGCGGCGCTACTACGCCCGGGAGCAGCAAAAGGAGCTCAGCCGCATGCTGGACCTGGGCAGCCAGAGCTTTGATACCTTCTCCCTGGAGTGGTATTCGGACCGGGCCCGGGACGGGGGCGTCTCTCCCCAGGAGAACATGAAGGCGGTGTACGACGTGTGCGCCGAGTACGCCTACCAGTTCGGCAAAAAGCCGGGGAACCTGCTGCTGTTCGGCGCGCCGGGGCTGGGCAAGACCCACCTCTCCGCCGCCATCGCCCGGGAGGTGGGCGGCAAGGGCTACTCCGTGGTGTACGACACGGCGGCCCATGTCTTTGAGCAGTTTGAGGCCCAGAAGTTCTCCCGGGAGGAGGACGAGGAGACCAGCGCCGACGTGGAGCGGGTGCTCCAGTGCGACCTTTTGATCCTGGACGATCTGGGCACGGAGATGGTCACCGCCTTTGTCCAGAGCGCCCTGTACCGCATCGTCAATACCCGGCTCATGGAGAAGAAGTCCACCATCCTCAACACGAACCTGACCCCCGGGGAGCTGGGACGGCGCTACTCGCCCCAGATCGCCTCCCGCATCGAGGGGGAGTACCAGATCCTGCCCTTCTTGGGGGAGGACATCCGCAAGCTCAAGCGCCGCCGGGAGCGGCCGTAAATCCGAAAAAAAGACCGCCTCATCCGAGGCGGTCTTTTTTGGCGCTTATCAGGGCTCCTCCGGCGTCACCACGATGATGGTGCTGCCGTCGCCCTGCTGGGGTTCACTGGGGGTCTGGGGCTCCTGGGCGGCAGGGGCGTCCGGCGTATCGGGCACAGTGGTGCCGGCGGCCGGGTCCTGGGGCTCGGTGATCTCCGCGCCGCCGGAGGCGGGGGTCTCCGGCAGGGCCGGGCCACGGGAGATGACCTTGTTGCGGACCTTGTAGTCGCTGGTGGCCTCATAGGTGCTGGAGATGAGCTTGCCGTCGGCGTCGTAGACGTTGCGGTAGCTCTTGACCTTGTAGCCGGTGTAGGGGGTGGTGGTGACCTTCTCCGTGCCGGCGGGCAGGGTCTCGTCGTCCTTGTACACGGTCTCCCACGGCGTGGTGGAGAGCACCTCGTTGGTCATCTTCACGCTGGTGCCGTCCACATTGGTGCCCAGGATCTTGATGGTCAGGTATCCGCCGGAGTAGGAGGTGACGATCTTGATGGGGTAGTTGGTGTTGTTGGTGAACTTGTAGTCCGGGCCGCCCCAGGACACCGTGGCGTCCATGCCCCAGTCGATGTAGGCGGGGACATAGCGGTGGGCATAGCGCTCGGTGATCTCCAGGTTGGAGCGCAGGCAGGCGTAGTAGAGGGTGGAGGAGGTCTGGCACACGCCGCCGCCCACCTCGTCCACGGTCTCGCCCTGGACATAGGCGGGCGCCGCCTGATAGCCCTTGGCGGTGGTGCGCTGGCCGGTGGTGGCGTTGTAGGAGAACACGTCCCCCGTGTTGAGCACCACGCCGTTGCAGGCGGCGGCGGAGAGCTTCACGTTGTTGATGCGGGCGGCGGTGCCGGAGACGTGGGTGCGGCACTGGCCCAGCACATCCCGGAACAAAACGCCCTGGAGCTCCTCGGCGGTGACGGCGGGCAGCTCCACCGTTGCGTCCAGGGTGACGGTCTCGCCGGGGGCGGCTGCGTCCAGCGCTGCCTGGGCGGCGGTCACGTCAAACTCCGCGCCGATGCGCTCGGGGATGATGGAGTCCGTGGCGGCGTCGTATCCGGCGTTTTTCACGTCGCCGGCGGTGGCGTCGTGGATGGCCTGGGCGGTCATGGTCTTGGCGGGGAGGATCTTGGCGTCGGCCACATAGATCCGGCCGGGATCCTCGGCGGTGACATTGCTGAAAAAGAGCTTGGTGTCCTCCGCCAGGGCGGCGGGGGAGACGGAAAGGCCGTTCTGGGCCAGGGTCACCTGCAAGCCGTTTTCGTCCACGGTGTAGGCCGTGTCCTGGGGCTCCTTGGAAAACTGCCCGCTCAGCTGCTCCATCTGAGATTGGAAGATATCCTCCTCCGGCTCCAGTGTGATGCCCTTGGCGCCCCTGGAGCCAAACAGGCAGCCCAGATAGTTCCAGCCACGGGTGAAGAAGCCCGTCTGCACCTGGGCCAGGTCAAAGACCAGCTGTGCGTCGTTCTCATAGTCCAGCGCCTCCGTCACGCCCAGCTCTGCATAGGTCACGGTGGCGGCGGGAGCTTCGTCGTAGAGGATCTCTCCCTCGGGGGCGGATACGCCGTCGCCGGTCTTGTCGGGCAGGGGCAGGTAAAATTCCACCTGCCGTCCCGGCAGCTCCGCGCGCAGGCGCTCGGCGGCCTCGGCCACCGTGCAGCCGGCCACATCTACATCGTTGATGGTGGTGTTGGGGTAAAAGACCTCCAGGGAGCCTGCGTAGGCGCACAGGCCCAGATAGGCGGCGCAGAGCACCGCCAGAAGGATCCCGATGACGATCAGCGGCTTCTTTCCGCCCTTTTTCAGCCGGGCTCCGCCGCTCTTTTGCACCATGGCGGTGTTGTCCATCTCTTCCATGACGCGTCCTCCTGTTGCTGCGTTTGAGGGAAAGCGGGCCGTTTTGTGGGGACGCCTTCTCCATTTTCTCTTATTTTAGCACAGATCCGTGGGAGAAAGCATTACAATCCCATTACAACCGGGCCCATCAGGAGGACTTCCGCCCCTTGGGGATGCGGATGGTGAGGAAAATAGCCTCGTCCGTGTCCTGGCGGTCGGTGACCGCGTCCACCCCCGCCTGGCGGATGAGCTGGAGCCCCCGGTCCACGCTGTTGAGAAACAGCCGCACGTCCTTGATGATGTAGGTGCTGCGCCGCTGGGGCGGCGTGGACTGGATGGCCGTCAGCCGCCGCTCGATGTACTGCTCCGCCTGGGCCACGTTCAGGCGGTGCTCCGCCATGTACCGGGCGGCGGCCAGGCGCTCTTCCTCGTCCTCCAGCCGCAAAAGAGCCCGGGCGTGGCGCTCCGTGAGGGCGGCGGAGACCAAAATCTCCCGGCAGGGCGGGGACAGGCGCAAAAGCCGCAGCTTGTTGGCAAGGGCCGAGGGGGAGCGGCCCAGGGCTGCGGCGGCCTCCTCCTGGGTGGAGCCGGTCTTTTTCAGGTAGGCGGCGATGGCGGCGGCCTCTTCAAAATAGTGCAGGTCCCGGCGCTGGAGGTTTTCCACCAGGGCCAGCAGGGCGGAGCGGCGGTCGTCGGCCTCCGTCTCCAGACAGGGCACCCGGCTAAGACCCGCCAGCTTGGCCGCCCGCAGCCGCCGCTCCCCGGCCACCAGCTCCCAGCCCGTGGCCGTACGGCGCACGGTCAGCGGCTGCAAAATACCGTGGCGGCGGATGGAGTCCGCCAGGTCCCGGATGCCCGCTTCCTCAAATACCTGCCGGGGCTGCATGGGATTGGGGCGGATAGACTCCGTGGGCAGCTCCAGAACCCGGCGTTTCGTCCTGTGGATCACAGGGCTCACCTCCTTTGTTTTCCCCATTGTACGGCCTCCGGGGAAAAAAGAGGGGAGAACCGTGTCGAACGTCCAAAAGGCGTGAAAAAAAGCGCGCGGCCTGGGGCCGCGCGCGGGAAAACAGGGGAACAGCGTCTTTATTTGGAGGCTTCCGCGCCCTCGGCGGAGGCGTGGGCCGCCGCCCAGGCCCGGCCGGGCGCCGTGGCATGGAGGACCTTCACGATCACGGCGGTGGTGGCCTGCAAAAAGAGGGGCGAGAACGCCACCGGGAACAGCACGTCCGAGGGGAAGTAGGCGATGGCCAGCACGGACCCGGCGGCGATGTTGCGGATGCCGGAGTTGAGGGACATGGTCACCAGGGTGGGGAAGTCCACGCCCATGGCCCGCCCGGCCCAGTACCCCAGGAAAAAGCCCAGCAGGCACAGGGCGAATACCGCCGCGATGACCCGGGCCAGCGTGGGGGTGATGTCCCGGAGGAAAGGGGCGCAGCCGGTGGCGTTGGCCAGCACCAGCACCAGCATGGTGAGCTTGGCGTAGGGGGCCAGCCGGGGCTTTAAGGTGCGGGCCACCCGGCCTTTTGAGCAGTGGTACATGGTCATGGCGATGAGGGCCGGGATGGCCACCATGATCATCAAATCGCCCATCATGCCCATGGTGTCCATCTCCACCACACTGCCCACCAAAAGCCGCAGCGTCAGGGGGATGACAAAGGGGGCCAGCAGCGTATCCAGCAGCACCACGGAAAGGCACAGCGTGGTGTTGCCGCCGCCCAGAGACACCCACATGAGGGACGCAACGCCCGTAGGGATGGCGTATTCCAGCACCAGACCCGTGGTGAACAGGGGCGCGTCGGGGAAGAGGAGGGAGCCTGCCGCCAGGGTCAAAAGGGGCATGGCGATGTGCAGCAGGCCGAAGATGACCACCACCGGCAGGGGGTGGAGCACGACCTCCTTCATTTCCTTGAAGCCGCCGCCCAGGCTGTTGGCAAAGGTCATGAAGGCGAACAGCACCATGGTGTAGTCGTTGATGGGGGAGAATACGTCCGGCAGGGCGATGCCCACCAGCACGAACGCCACGATGAGCACCGCCATGTGCCGGCCCAGGAAGGCGTCCAGTTTTTCCATTGGTCTCAAGGGGATTTCCTCACTTTTTTGCTTCGTTCAGTTCACTTTTGCGGCAGCAGAGGAAGCAGAACCAGCCCTGGTCCTCGTGCCGCTCCAGAATAGCGAGACCCGCAGCTTCCAGCGCAGCGGCCACCTCCTCGGCCCGGTCGTCGATGATGCCGGAGCAGAGGAACCGCCCGCCGGGGGCCATGAGACCGTCCACGGCGCCGGAGAGGGCGATGATCACGTCCGCCACGATGTTGGCCACCACCAGGTCGAACCCGGCGCCCATGGCCTGCTGGACCGCCCGGTCGGAGAGGATGTCTCCCGCCAGCACGGTGTAGGTGTCCTTGCCGATGCCGTTCATGGCGGCGTTTTCGTAGGCCACGTCCAGGCACTTGTCGTCAATGTCCACGGCCACGGCCCGCTTTGCGCCCAGCTTCAGCGCGGCGATGGAGAGGATGCCGCTGCCGCAGCCCAGATCCGCCACGGTGCAGCCGGGGGCAACGATGCGCTCCAGGGCCTCCAGGCAAAGGCGGGTGGTGGCGTGGGATCCGGTGCCGAAGGTGAGGCCCGGCTCCAGGATGAGACTCACCCGGCTCTCCAGGGCCTTTTGCACGGCGGGGTCGTCCTGCTCCCACTGGGGCACCACCAAAAGCCGCTGGCCGATCTCCATGGGCTTATAGTACTGCTTCCAGTTGTTCTCCCAGTCGGACTCCTCCATGGTGTCCATGGTCAAAAGGAGGGACCCGCAGTCCGTGTGCCGGGCCTTCAGGTCCTCCAGCGCCAATCGCACCCGGGCCAGGGTGGAAAAGCCCTCGTCCCCGGACTCCAAGTAGAACGTCACGCGGGAGCGGCCCTGCATGCGCCGCTCCAGGTCCTCGTCCACATAGTCCCAGTACTGGTGGTTGTTTTCCAGAAAGTCCTGGAATTCCTCTTCGTCGTCAATGACCACGCCGTCGATGCCCAGGGCGGAGAGCATGGTCTCCACGGTCTCCAGCCCCGCGTGGGTGGTGTCGATGTGCAGTTCCAGCCACTTCATATGCTCACCTCTTGCTTCCCACGAAGAACAGGGCCACCGTGCCGGGGCCGGAGTGGTTGCCGATGACGGGGCCCACGAAGTTGAGGTGGATGTCGTGGTTGCCGAACCGGCGGACGATCTCGTCGGCCACCAGCAGCGCGTCGCCCTCGCAGTCGCCGTGGCTGATGAACACGGTGCCGTGGGCGGGGTCCACGGCGGTCTCGGCCATCCGGTCCACCAGGGCCGTGAGGGAGGCCTTGCGGCCCCGGGCCTTGGAAACGGGGGTCAGGTGGCCGCCGTCGTCCACGTGCATGACGGGCTTGATGGCAAGCATGGTGCCGAAGAGGGCCGTGGTGGCGCTGATGCGGCCGCCGCGCTTGAGGTGGTTCAGGTCGTCCACGGTAAACCAGTGGCAGATGTTTCCCTTGGTGGCCTCGGCGAAGGAGCGCACCTCACCGATGGAGTGGCCCTCCCGCTTCTGCTGGACGCACAGGTACAGCAAAAGGCCCTGGCCCAGGGAGGCGCACAGGGAGTCCACCACGAAGATGCGCGCGTCGGGGAACTCTGTGCGCAGGTCGTCCGCAGCGATGACGGCGGACTGGTAGGTGGTGGAGAGGGCGGAGGAAAAGCCGATATACAAAATGTCCTTGCCCTGGGCGAGGATGGGCCGCATGGCCGCCTCGAACTCGCCCACGCTGACGGCGGAGGTGGTGGCCATCTCGCCGCCGCGGATGCGGGCGTAGAAGTCCTCAAAGCCGATGTCCCGGCCGTCCAGCCAGTTTTGATAGAGGTGCTCGCCCATGTGAAGGCTCAGAGGCACCACGTCCAGCTCCAGCTCCCGGGCCATCTGGTCCGTCAGGTCGCAGCAGCTGTCCGTCATGATCACAAAATCCCGCATAGATTAGTCCCGCTCCTTTTCCTTTTTGATTTTTTTGGACGTTCCTTCCGGCTCCTGCCGCGCCCGCAGCAAGGACACGTACCGGCTGGAGGCCGCGCCGGCGGCATAGCTGATGAGGGCGAAGTGGATGGCGGCGTCCGCCAGATCCTCCTGCTCGCCCCGCTCCTCCATCTCCTGGGCGGTGAGAGTCAGCGCCTTGTCAAGACTTGCGCAGAAGGCGGCGTAACCGGCCTCCACGCTGCGGCGGCCCTGCAGCTCCTCCCGGATGAGAAGGTCCATGTCCCGGGTGGACATGACGTGCTTGAGCACACAGATGGCGGTCAGATATGCCAGATGCTCCCGGTTGTATTTCTTGCCTGCGGCCCGGGGCACCAGGCCGCCTTTCGTGTAGTTGTTGACCATGGCGGCGGTGAGGGCGTCCTCATCGTCAAAGCGGATCACCTGCCGGTCCATATAGCTGAGGACCTGATCCATATACAGGGCAAAATCCGGCAGCTGTTCCCAGGGCACGGGCCGCTGGGAGCGCAGCTGCGCCAGAAAGTCGGACGGCTGTTCCATGCAGAGGTTTCCTCCTTTGTCGCATTCAAAACGATTTCCAACTCAGTATAGCACCTGCATATGATTGTGTAAACCGCCTTTTATCAAGTTGAGAATGAGTTTTCGAAGTGCTCATTTGCCCACGCAGAACCGGGAGAAAATACCGGAGACGATCTCTTCCCGGGCGGTGCGGCCGGTGAGCTGGCCCAGGGCGTCCAGGGCCTCCTCCACGTCGGTGAGCACCGCGTCGGGGGTGAAGCCGGCGTCCAGGGCCTCCCGGGCCCGCGCCACCGCCTCTGCTGCCCGGCGGGCGGCTGCCTGCTGGCGCACGTTGGTGAGGATGGAGCCGTCCGGGGCGTCTCCCTGCGGAAAGAGCTTTTCCACAGCCCGCTCCAGGGAGAAAACGTCTCCATGAAGGGCGCTGACCTCCACGGCTGCGGCGGGCTTTGGCAAAGCGGGGTCCGGGCGGTAGATAGCGCCTTGCCCCACGTTCAGGTCCTGTTTGTTCAAAACCAGGATCCACCGGGGGCACTGGGCGGCCAGGCGCAAGATCTCGCCGTCCGCCTCCGTCAGGGGGGCGGAGCCGTCCACCACCGCCAGGGCCAGGTCCGCCGAGGCCAGGGCTTGGCGGGAGCGCTCCACGCCCAGCTTTTCCACAGCGTCTTGCGTCTCGTGGATGCCGGCGGTGTCGATGAGCCGCAGCCGCACCCCGCCGCATACCACGGATTCCTCCACCGTGTCCCGGGTGGTGCCGGGGATGTCGGTGACGATGGCCCGCTCATACCCGGCCAGGGCGTTCAAAAGGGAGGACTTGCCGGCGTTGGGCCGGCCCACGATAGCGGTTGCCACGCCCCGGCGCAGCACGTCGCCCCGGCGGCAGGTGGCAAGCAGCCGCTCCAGGGTATCGTGGGCGGCGGTCAGGGAGGCGGACACCTCCTCCGGGTGGATGTCGGGGATGTCCTCGTCCGGGTAGTCCACCACGGCGTAAAACCGGGTGGCGATGTCCAGCAGGGCGTCCGTCACCGCCTGGAAGTCCCGGCGCAATGAGCCGGAGAGCTGGGCGGCGGCGTTGCGGGCGGCAGCGGCGGTCTCCGCGTCGATGAGGTCCACCACGGCCTCCGCCTCCGTCAGGTCCAGCCGCCCGTTCAAAAAGGCCCGCTTGGTGAACTCGCCGGGGCCGGCTTGCCGGGCGCCGGCGGCGAAGAGGGCGCCCAGCAGCTGGCGCAGCACCACCGGGGAGCCGTGGCAGTGGAATTCGGCGCTGTCCTCGCCGGTGTAGCTGTGGGGGCCGGGGAAGGTGACGGCAAGGCCGTGGTCGATGACGCGGCCCTGGGCGTCCAGCATATGGCCCAGTACCATGGTCCGGGGCGTCAGGTCCGCCAGGGGGCGGCCGCTGTTTGCCCGGAACACGGCGTCGCACAGGGAAAGGCACCCGTCTCCGGACACCCGGACGATGCCGATGGCGGTGGGGACGGTGCCGGTGGCGATGGCGGCGATCACGTCCATGAGATCAGCTCCTTTTCCATGAGATAGTTGGTGAGGGTCACGCCCCGGCGCTGGACCTCGTGGGGCTCCACGGTCCGGTAGCCCCGGCGGGCGAAAAAGGGCCGGGCGGTCAAAGAGGCGTGGACGGTGATGCGCTGCCCGGTGCACTGGCGCTCCAGGGCGTCGCACAGCACGGTGCCCACGCCCCGGCGGGCATGGCGGGGGTGCACGTACAATAGATCCAGGTAGTCTCCCTCCAGTGAGGCAAAGCCCATGAGATCACCGTCCTCCTCCGCCAGCAAAAACGTCTGGCATTGGAGCCGCCGGGCCCAGGGGGCTTCGTCCGTGTCCGCGGGCGCCCAGGCGGAAAGCTGGGCGGGGGTGTAGTCTGCCCGGCAGAGGGTGTGGACGGATGTACGGAACAAGTTCAGTACGGCGGGCAGGTCCGCGTGGGTGCACAGGCGAAGATCCATGGCGCGCTCCTTTCAAAATACGCTGTACGCTGGTACGATGCAAGGGGACTATTGTATCCGGCGGGCGGATTGATTACAATCATACAATAAGGCTATCTTTTCCAGTAATGTTTCATTATAAAAGGATTGATGCCTCTTTGCAAGCTGGCAGATTTCCGGGGCCTCCCGCCGCAGGCCGTCTCCGGCGGTGGTCAGATACATTTTAAAAAGGAGAATGCGTATGAAAAAGAAGATCGCGTCGCTGCTGCTGTCCCTGACACTGTGTCTGGGTCTGTATCCCGCCGCACTGGCGGCGGAGCCGGAACCCAACTTTGTTGAGGTGAAATCCAGCCATGACTATGTGGAGGTGGGCACCCAGACCGCGGTGGACGGCAAGGAATACCCGCTGTTTATCTATCCCGCCGGCACCACTTTCTTCCTGGAGGAGGACCAGGATCTCACGGCGTGGGCGATCCTGGGCTGGAAGTTCAGCACCCTGGAGAAGGGAGCCAGCTTCTATGATCCCGATTTCCGGATCTCCACCTGGGAAGACCGGGTGTTCACCCCGGAGCCTGATGTGGTCTACCTGATCGAGGAAACCAACACCATGGACACATTCCTGGACACCTATATCATGGTGCAAAGCGGCACGCCCGCTGAAGAGCCTGCCGATGGCGGCGAGGAAGCCCCGGAGGAGACGCCCGTCAATCCCTTTGCCGATGTGCCGGAGAGCGCCTATTACTATGCGCCCGTGCAGTGGGCGGTGGAGCAGGGCATTACCGCCGGCCGGACGGAGACCACCTTCGCCCCCGGGGAGAACTGCACCCGGGCCAACATCGTCACCTTCCTGTGGCGGGCTGCCGGTTCTCCGGAGCCCACGCTGACGGAGCAGCAGTTCATGGACGTGGCGGACTCCGGCGCCTATTACTACAAGGCCGTCCAGTGGGCGGCGGAGATGGACATGGAGTCCAGCGGGACCTTCCGCCCCAACGATCCCTGCACCCGTCTGGAGGCGGTGTACTTCCTGTGGCGTGCCGCCGGAAGCCCGGAGATGGCCGGTGAGCTGCCCTTCACCGACGTTCCCTTCGGGGATGGGGACGAGAGCGGCCAGCCCCTGTACCGGTACGCGGACCAGGCGGTGCTGTGGGCCGTGGACCAGGGCGTTACCACCGGCAAGACGGAGACCACCTTTGCTCCCAGTGAGATCTGCACCCGGGGCCATATCGTGACCTTCCTGTACCGCGCCGAGAACGCCTCCGCCTAAAGTGCACAGAGAAAACCGCAGCGGCCGCCCATCCGGGCGGCCGCTCTTTTGATGTGTCTATACGATGAAAACAGGACGGACGCCGGAGCGTCCGTCCTGTTTGGGTCCGGTGAAGCGGCGAAGCTTACTTGATGCGCTCGCCGGCGGCCTCCTTGGCCTTGATCTCCTTCACGGCATCCTTGTGAGAGAGGTTCACGCGGCCCTTCTCGTCGATGTCGGTGACCTTCACCCACATCATGTCGCCGATCTTGCAGGCGTCCTCCACCTTCTCGATGCGGTGGTCGGCCAGCTTGGAGATGTGCACCAGGCCGTCCTTGCCGGGAGCCAGCTCCACGAAGGCGCCGAAGGTCATCAAACGCACCACGCGGCCGTAGTACAGAGCGCCCACCTCGGGCACGAACACGATGTCGTCAATGCACTTCTTGGCGGCGTCGCAGGAAGCGGCGTCCACACCGGCAATGAAGATGGAGCCGTCGTCGTTGATGTCGATCTTGGCGCCGGTATCGGCCACGATCTTCTGGATGACCTTGCCGCCGGAGCCGATGACCTCGCGGATCTTGGACGGATCGATATGCATGGTGAGCATCTTGGGCGCGTACTTGGAAACTTCCTTGCGGGGCTCGGAGATCACCGGCAGCATGATCTGGTCCAGGATCTGGCAGCGGGCATCATAGGTGATGTCCAGCGCTTCCTTGATGATCTCCATGGTCAATCCGTCGTTCTTCAGGTCCATCTGGATGGCGGTGATGCCCTTCTTGGTGCCGCCCACCTTGAAGTCCATCTCGCCGTGGAAGTCCTCCACGCCCTGGATGTCGATGAAGGTGGTGAAGGAGCCGTCGTCGTCCTGGATCAGGCCGCAGGAGATGCCGGCCACGGGGGCCTTGATGGGCACGCCGGCGTCCATGAGGGCCAGGGTGGAGCCGCAGATGGAGCCCTGGGAGGTGGAGCCGTTGGAAGAGAGGACCTCGCTCACCACGCGGATGGCATAGGGGAACTCCTCCACGGAGGGCAGCACGGGCAGCAGAGCACGCTCCGCCAGAGCGCCGTGGCCGATCTCACGCCGGCCGGGGGAACGGGCGGGCTTGGCCTCGCCCACGGAGTAGCCGGGGAAGTTGTAGTGGTGCATATAGCGCTTCTCCGTCTCTTCCCAGATGGTGTCCAGCTTCTGGTTGGCGGAGAGGGTATCCAGGGTGGCAACGGAGAGCACCTGGGTCTGGCCGCGGGTGAAGAGGCCGGAGCCGTGAGCCCGGGGCAGCAGGCCCACCTCGGCGCTGAGGGGACGGATCTCGTTTTTGGCGCGGCCGTCCACGCGGTGGCCTTCCAGCAGCCAGGCCTTGACGATCTTCTTCTGGAACTTGTAGGTGAACTCCTCCAGGTACTTGTCCATGTCGGGGTACTGCTCCAGATACTTCTCGTGCCACTTTTCGATCATGGCGTTCCAGCGCTGCTCGCGGACGTTCTTGTCGTCGGTGTCCATGGCGGCCTTGGCCTCGTCCATGAAATTGGCCACGATGTCGTCGAACAGCTCCTGGTTGAAGTCGGCGTGGGGGTAGTCGAACTTGGGCTTGCCCACCTCGGCCACCATCTGATTGATGAGGGTGATGACCTTCTGGTTTTCCTCGTGGGCGGAGCGGATGGCCTCGAACATAACGTCGTTGGGCACCTCGTTGGCGCCGGCCTCGATCATGACCACCTTCTTGGCGGTGGAGACCACGGTCACGTCCAGGTCGGAGACCTTGCGCATCTCGCTGTCGGGGTTGAAGACCAGCTTGCCGTTCACCAGGCCCACCTTCAAAGCGCCCACGGGGCCGTTCCAGGGAATGTCGGAAATGGCCAGGGCAGCGGAGGTGCCGATGAGGGCGGCGATCTCGGGAGAGCAGTCGTGATCCACGCTCATGACGGTGCACATGATGGACACGTCATTGCGGAAATCATAGGGGAACAGGGGGCGGATGGGCCGGTCGATGACGCGGCTGGTGAGGATGCCCTTCTCACCGGGACGGCCCTCCCGGCGGTTGAAGGAGCCGGGGATGCGGCCCACGGCGTAGAGCTTTTCCTCAAAGTCCACGCTCAGGGGGAAGAAGTCGATGCCGTCCCGGGGACGGGGAGCGGCGGTGGCGCAGCAGAGCACCCGGGTGTCGCCGTAGCCCACCATGACGGCGGCGTTTGCCAGCTCGGCCATCTTGCCCACTTCCATGGTCAGGGGACGGCCGGCCAGCTCCATCTCGTACTTGTGGTAGCCGGGGAACTGTCTCTTGGTGATGATGGTTGACATAATATTCTCCTTTTCATTTGAATTGGACCACAAGAGCCAACCATTTAGCACTTGAAACAGCGTCCCGGAGGCGGTCCAGGGCGTTTTTTCAACTGCTAAAGGCTTGAGAGGCTCTCATGGCGCGGGGTGGAAAATGTGAAAGAAGGGTGGTGCAGAAGTCTACACCACCCTGTTTCAAACTTACTTACGGATACCCAGCTTGGCGATCAGGGCGCGGTAACGCTCGATGTCCTTCTTCTGCAGGTAGTCCAGCAGGCTGCGGCGCTTACCGACCATCTTCAAAAGGCCACGGTTGGAGTGCTTGTCCTGGGGGTTCATGCGCATGTGCTCGGTGAGCACGTTGATGCGCTCGGTCAGGATAGCGATCTGGACCTCGGGAGAGCCGGTGTCCGTGGCATGGGTGCGGTTGGCGTCGATGATAGCGGTCTTCTGTTCCTTACGAAGCATGGTAAAATCCACCTTTCAAAAATATTCCCCACGATACTGCGTTTTGGGCCGGTGAAAGTCCGCAAAACGAAGCGCCGGGGCATGATACGCCTCAAGCGGCGTTCTCTGTGAATATATCACAGCCCAGACGGGTTGTAAAGAGGAAAGTGACACTTTTTTAAAGGTTTTTTGGAATTGTGCCCGGTTTTCCCGGAAAAGGGGATTGACAACCGGCCCCGGCGGGAGTATCCTAACTGTACTAGAACAGTTAATACAGTTATCATGCGGCGGGGAGACCGGCCGCGGAAGGGAGGGTGAGAAGATGATCAGCCTGAACTATCGGGATTCCCGACCCATCTACGAGCAGATCAAGGACGGACTGCGCAAGCTGATCGTCACCGGCGGACTGGGGCCGGACGAGAAGCTGCCGTCTGTGCGGGCGCTGGCGGCGCAGCTTGCCATCAACCCGAATACCATCCAGCGGGCCTATAACGAGCTGGAAGGAGAGGGCTACATTTATTCTGTCCCGGGCAAAGGCAGCTTTGCCTCCGCGGGCGCCGGCGGGGACGACGGCCGCCGGCAGGAGCTGGAGCGGCAGCTGCGGGAGCTGCTGGCGGAGCTCAAGTATCTGGGTGTCACGGCGGCGGAGCTGGAGGCACTGGTAAAGGAGGCGTACGGAACATGATCGAAGTGAAAGAGCTGGTCAAGCGGTTTGACGGCTTTGCAGCATTGGACGGTGCCACCCTCACCATCCCCACCGGCAGCGTGTACGGCCTGGTGGGCCCCAACGGCGCGGGCAAGTCCACCCTCATCCGCCATCTGACGGGCATTTACCGCCAGGACGGGGGCACTATCTCCGTGGGCGGGGAGGATATCTGGGAAAACGCGGCCCTCAAGGCCCGCATGGCGTCCATCCCCGATGACTGGTACTATTTCCTGCAGGCCACCGTCCGGGATATGATGCGCTTTTACCGGGGCTTTTATCCCCATTTCAATATGGAGCGCTACGAAAAGCTCAAGGACGTATTCTCCATTGACGAAAAGCGCACCATCCGGCGGCTGAGCAAGGGCATGCAAAAGCAGGTGGCCTTCTGGCTGGCCCTTTGCTGCATGCCGGAGTATCTGATCCTGGATGAGCCGGTGGACGGTCTGGACCCGGTCATGCGGCGGCAGGTGTGGTCGCTGGTCATGGGCGACGTGGCCGAGCGGGGCACCACGGTGCTGGTCTCGTCCCACAACCTCAGAGAGCTGGAGGACGTGTGCGATCACGTGGGCATCATGGACCACGGCAAGGTACTGCTGGAGCGGTCGCTGGTGCAGCTGCAGGACAACATGGTCAAGCTGCAGGTGGTGTTCCGGGACGGGATGGACACGGTGCCGCCGGAGCTTGGCGTGCTGCATGCAAGCCGGGTGGGCCGGGTGCATACGCTCATCATGCGCATGAACGCCCAGGAGGCCACGGAGCGGCTCATGGCCTACCAGCCCATGCTGGTGGACGCGGTGCCGCTGACGCTGGAGGAGATTTTCATTTACGAGCTGGGAGGTGCGGATTATGCAGTCAAGGACATCGTGCTTTAACGGCACCCTCTTTCGCAAGAACCTGAGCCGGTTCTGGCCGCTGTGGGGCCTTGCGTCCTTTGTGGGGGCCCTGTTCCCCCTGGCGCTCTTTTTGCAGCTGGTGCGCGAACACACCCAGATCTTTCCCGACGAAATGACGGATGTGTATTACTCGGCCTTGTCCTGGGTGCTGCCGGCCCTGACCCTTTGCTATGCGGTGCTGTGCGCCATGACCGTGTGGAGCTATCTCTATCACGCCCGCAGCGTGAGCCTCATGCATACGCTGCCCATCCAGCGGCGGGGGATCTTCTTCACCAACTTCCTCTCCGGCATGGCCATGATGCTCATTCCCTACGCCATTACCGGCGCACTGTGCATCCTGGTGAGCCTGTACGCCCACGCCTTTGACCCGGTGAGCCTGGGCATCACCATCCTGGGAGTGGTGGGAGAGAGCTTTTTCTACTTTGCCAGCGCCACGTTCGTGGCCTTTGTCACCGGCAACATCTTCGCCCTGCCGGCCCTTTACTTCCTGCTGCATTTCCTGGCGGTACTGGTGGACTTTCTGGTGTCCTCCTTCGCCCAGGGATTTCTCTTCGGCTTCAATTCTTCCTATACGGGAGTGGCCGAGTTCCTCAGCCCCACGGTGTACCTGACCCGCCACCTGCATGTGAACCGGGAATATGTGGAGGTCATGGGCGATAGCGGCTACTACTACCATAAGCTCACGGCCGTGTCATTGGAAAACGGCTGGCTCATCGCCGCCTACGCCCTGGTGGGCGCGGTGCTGCTGGCCCTGGCCTACGGCGCTTACCGCCGCCGCCACAGCGAGTCTGCCGGAGATGTGATGGCCGTGCGGTGGCTGCGGCCCGTATTCCGCTGGGGCATCACGGTGCTTTCGGGCACCCTGGGCGGCCTGGTGCTCTATGAGCTGTTCTGGCGCAGCTTCCAGTACAGCCCCACCTACGAGGCCCTGCCCATGGCCGTGTGCCTGGCGGTGGCGGGGATCATCGGCTACTACGCCGCGTCCATGCTGCTGGCCAAGTCCCTGCGGGTGTTCCGGGGCAGCTGGAAGTCCCTCATTGCGGTAGTGGTGCTCTCTGCCGCCTTCTGCGCCACGCTGCACTTCGATGCGCTGGGCATCGAGTCCCGCATCCCGGCCATGGACCAGATGAAACAGCTGGAGCTGCGGGTGCAGGGCAATACCTATACCCTCTATCCCGGCCAGGACGACGCCATCATCCAGCAGGTGCAGGACTTGCACCGGGCCATCGTGGCGGACGAGGCGTACATCCGGGATACGGAGTACGGCGGCGTGCTGCCGGAGGAAGAGGGCAATGTCAGCTACGGCAACCCCCTGCGGCTGACCTATACCCTGCGTAGCGGCGCCACGGTGGAGCGGAGCTACTCCCTGACCATCACCCGGGACCGGCTGGCCCGGAGCGATACCTATGACGCCCTGCTGGACGCCCTGATCCGCAGCGAGACCATGAAGCAAAAGCGGCTGCACCTGGGCGACGACGGCTTCACGCCCGACGGCGGCAGCATCTATGTGGAGCACCGCGGCCAGGGCTATGATCTGGGCAGCCGGGAGGCCACAGCCATCCTCAACGCCGTGGCCCAGGACGCCGCTGTGGGCGCCTGGGGCGATCCCGACTGGTTCAACGACAGCAACGGCGGAGATTACGCCCTGAATCTGGACCTGAGCTTTACCCGCCAGGAAAAGACGGGAAGCGAAACGGACTGGATCACCATCACGGTGCGTCCGTCCATGACCTATACCACCGCCTGCCTGAAGAAGCTGGGCCTGGTGACGGAGCAGGACCTGGTGACGTGGGCCCAGATGAATCCGGAGCGGTATAGAGAATACGAAGCTTATGAGGAGACGGTCCAGGCCGAGATCCCCGATACGGCCCAGATCATCGAGCCGGAGGAGCAGACGGTGGAGGCGCTGCCCTCCGCGGAGCCGGGAGCCACTGCCGCCGTCACCGGCGTGGTGGTGCTGCGCGCATGAACGACGTACAGACCCGCCCCCACAGCCGTCGCCGCCGGCGTGCGCGCCGCTCTTTGCGGCTGGTGTGGCTGCTCGCCGCCGCGGCGGTGCTGGCGGTGGTGGTGTGGCTTATGAACCGGGGTCTTCCCGGCGAGGACGTGGCCCTGCCGGACTATGTGGAGCGGGATTACCTGACGGTCAATCCCTATTCCCGGCCGGGCACGCCCCTGGAGGAGATCCGAGGCGTGGTCATCCACTATGTGGGCAATCCCGGCACCACCGCCCGGGCAAACCGCAATTACTTCGAGTCCCTCTCCGCCGGTACGGATGAGGTGTACGCCTCCAGCCACTTTATCGTGGGACTGGAGGGGGAGGTCATCGCCTGCGTGCCCTTGACGGAGGTGGCTTACGCCTCCAACAGCCGCAACGACGATACGGTATCCATCGAGGTGTGCCACCCGGACGAGACGGGAGAGTTTTCCCAGGTGACCTATGACCGGGCCGTGGAGCTGACGGCCTGGCTGTGTGAGGAGTTCCACCTGGACCCGGAGAAGGACGTCATCCGCCATTACGATGTGACAGGCAAGCTCTGCCCCCTTTACTATGTGGAGCATCCGGAGGCCTGGGACGCCTTTTTGCAGGATGTGGCGGCGGCGCAGGAGGCTCTTTGACCGGCAGAAAAAAATTTTTTTCCGCAAAGTGAAACAAAACGGCATCCTAAATCGTCTTATCAGTAAAAGCCCCGCTATGTGGGGCAAAATCGGGAGGGGGCCTTCCAAATGGAGCAAACGCGAGTTGTGGATAATCTCTGGAGGATCTGGGTGGACACCAAACGCCGCATCGTGTCCTTCCATGAGGAGGAGGGCTGCCAGATGCTGGAATTCCACAGCCACGAGATGTTTTTGAGCTGCGTGGACCAGTATTCCGGAAAGCAGTACCGCTATCAGTAAAAAAACGGAAAAGGGCGCCTTTTGGCGCCCTTTTTTTCCCCAAAACGGTTGACAAACCGGCGGAACGTGATATCATAAGCAAGGAATTGCATAGTTTGGCGAGGATGAGGACGAGTACCCCTTTTCCACCGTGCAGAGAGCCGCCGTTTGGTGCAAGGCGGTCGGGCGGGGAGGGCGAACATCACCTTGGAGCCTCCTGCTGAAAGACTGCGCGTGAGTAGGACAGGACGCATGATGCCCGTTAACGCATCGGCCCGTGACGGCGGGCTGCGAGGGGCCGCTCCCGTAAGGGGACGGCAAGAAGAGTGGTACCGCAGAGTGTTTTTCCACACCCTGTCTCTTGATCAAGAGGCAGGGTGTTTTTATTTTGCCTGAACAAATTTACGATATAAAGGAGAAGCGGATATGGATTACAACAAGACCATCAATCTGCCCAAGACGGACTTCCCCATGCGGGCGGGCCTGCCCAAGCGGGAGCCGGAGATGCTGAGGCGCTGGAAGGACCAGGACGTCTACAACGAGATGCTCAAAAAGAACGAGGGCAAGCCCCTGTTCAACCTGCACGACGGCCCTCCGTTCTCCAACGGCGCCCTGCACATGGGCCACGCCCTCAACAAGGCCATCAAGGACTTCATCACCCGCAGCTATGCCATGCGGGGCTACTACACCCCCTATATCCCCGGCTGGGATAACCACGGCATGCCCATCGAGTCCGCCATCATCAAGCAGAACAAGCTCAACCGCAAGGAGATGAGCGTGCCCGACTTCCGCTCCGCCTGCCAGGAGTTCGCCCAGCACTATATGGATGTCCAGAGCGAGGGCTTCCAGCGCATGGGCGTCCTGGGCGACTGGGAGCATCCCTACGCCACCATGCACCCCGGCTTTGAGGCCGAAGAGGTGAAGGTGTTCGGCGAGATGTTCAAAAAGGGCTATATCTACAAGGGCCTCAAGCCCGTGTACTGGTGCCCCCACGACGAGACGGCTCTGGCCGAGGCGGAGATCGAGTATCAGGACGATCCCTGCACCACCGTGTATGTGAAGTTCCCCATGCACGACGACCAGGGCAAGCTCTCCCATGTGGACAAGAGCAAGCTCTTCTTCGTGATCTGGACCACCACCATCTGGACGTTGCCCGGCAACCTGGCCATCGCCCTGCATCCCGATGAGGCATACGCCCTGGTGAAGGCCCCCAACGGGGAAACCTATATCATGGCCGAGGCCCTGACGGAGAAGGTCATGAAGATCGGCGGCTTTGAAAGCTACGAGATCCTGGAGACCCATCCCGGCTCCTTCTTTGAAAACATGCTGGCCGACCATCCCTTCCTGCCCAAGACCAGCCGTCTGGTGAACGCCGACTACGTCACCATGGACTCCGGTACCGGCTGCGTCCACACGGCCCCCGGCTTCGGTGCCGACGACTATCAGACCTGCAAGCGCTACGGCATGGACATGGTGGTGCCCGTGGACGACCAGGGCCGCCACACCGACTATGCCGGCAAGTACGCTGGGCTCACCACCGACGAGTCCAACCCCATCATCCTCAAGGATATGAAGGAGAGCGGCGTGCTCTTCGCCCAGGAGGACATCGTCCACAGCTATCCCCACTGCTGGCGCTGCAAGGGCCCCATCATCTTCCGGGCCACCCCCCAGTGGTTCTGCTCCGTGGAGGCCTTCAAGGACGAGGCCTGCGCCGCCTGCGACGACGTGCGCTGGGTGCCCGGCTGGGGCATTGACCGCATGAAGTCCATGATCCGCGAGCGCAACGACTGGTGCATCTCCCGTCAGCGCAAGTGGGGCCTGCCCATCCCCGTGGTGTACTGCAAGGACTGCGGCAAGCCCATCTGCACCGACGAGACCATCGCCGCCATCTCCGCCCTCTTCGAGAAGGAGGGCTCCAACGCCTGGTTCGCCAAGACCGCTGAGGAGATCCTGCCCGAGGGCTTCACCTGCCCCCACTGCGGCTCTAAGAGCGGCTTTGAAAAGGAAGAGGACACTCTGGACGGCTGGTTCGACTCCGGCTCCACCCACTTCGCCGCCATGAAGCGGGATCAGGGCTTCTGGCCCGCCACCATGTACCTGGAGGGCCTGGATCAGTACCGCGGCTGGTTCCAGTCCTCTTTGCTGACCGCCGTGGGCGCCTTCGGCCAGGGCGCGCCCTTCAAGGAGTGCGTCACCCACGGCTGGACCGTGGACGGCGAGGGCAAGGCCATGCACAAGTCCCTGGGCAACGGCATGGATCCCTATGAGATCATGGATAAGTACGGCGCCGACCTGCTGCGTCTGTGGGCCGCCAGCGCCGACTACCACGCCGATATGCGCTGCTCTCATGAGATCTTCAAGCAGCTGAGCCAGAACTACCTGAAGTTCCGCAACACCGCCCGCTACTGCCTGGGCAACCTGGACGGCTTCGACGCCGACCATCTGGTGGCCCCCGAGGACATGGAGGAGCTGGACCGCTGGGCCATCACCCGCCTCAACGCCCTCATCGAAAAGTGCGAGCAGGCCTACTGCGACTATGAGTTCAACGCCGTCACCCACGCGGTCAACGACTTCTGCGTGGTGGACCTCAGCAACTTCTACCTGGATATCATCAAGGACCGGCTCTACTGCGAGGAGCGGGACGGCCTCAAGCGCCGCAGCGCCCAGACGGCCCTGTTCCTGATCCTGGACACCATGACCCGCATCATGGCGCCCATCCTGGCCTTCACCTGCGACGAGATCTGGCAGTCCATGCCCCATCGCGCCGGTGACGACGGCCGCAACGTGGTGTTCAACGAGATGCACAAGCCCTTTGCCGCCTATGCCCTCAGCGAGTCCGCCATGGCCAAGTGGGGCGTGGTGGAGACGCTGCGGGACGACGTGAACGCCGTGCTGGAAGCCGCCCGTGCCCAGAAGAAGATCGGCAAGGCCCTGGAGGCCCATGTGACCCTCCACGCCGGCGATGACGCCACCGCCACCATCCTCATGCAGACCGCCGGACTGAACCTGGCGGAGCTGTTCATCGTGTCCGACTGCCAGGTGGCCTCCGGCCGTCCCGAGGACGGCGCCGTCACCGGCCAGGGCACCGCCTATCCCGGTCTGACCGTGGCCGTCACCGAGGCCAAGGGCGGCAAGTGCGAGCGCTGCTGGATGCACTCCACCCAGGTGGGCCAGGACGCGGATCATCCCACGTTGTGCCCTCGCTGCGCTGCCGTGGTGGCCAAGCTGCCCCAGTTCTGATCCAAGATCCTTTCATGCAAAAGCACCCGGGCCATAGGGTCCGGGTGCTTTTTTGCGGTGTGTGGAAAAAGGGAGGAAAACGGCCCTCCGGCGGTCGGGCAAAGCTGTGCCGGGAGAAAAAAGCGCCCCGCGGATTTTCCGCGGGGCGCTTGCGTTACAGTCAGTCCAGAGGCACCTGCAC
>DYBL01000018.1 GCA_019418625.1 Clostridiales bacterium
CCGCTTTACTGTATCAAAACAGCAATGTGCGCTTTCGCGGCATGGGGGGTAAGATCCCAACCAACAAAACTGCCAGCAGGGCCAGGTTCAGCAGGGAAATGCCTGCTACCAGAATGTTTACCAGGCATACCAGGGCAATAATAATAATGGACGCCATAATAATGGCGTCCAGAATCACACGGATGGCAGTATGGGCGGCACAATGCGCGCAGGAAGAAGCCTCTGCCTGATGGGCAGACGCACTCTGAGACATCGCATGGGAAGAAAGCATTGCGTACATCATGGTGCCGGCTCCTTTCTGCAAGATTGCCTGGAAATTACTTTTTATTGTACTCATTCAAAGGACTAAAGTCAATCGGCTGTTTGCCGTCAAAACACACAGAAAACGTGGGCTGCAAATCGGGATTATTTACAAAAAATTCAAAAACGAAGAAGAAAATAAAAAATAGTTGCGTATATCAACAAAATAGAATTGACTTGCGGAGGGGATGTGTTATGATGAGAGCAGACGGAACTACCATGGCGCAAACGTTTGAGCAAAGGGGGATGGCAGTGCGGACGGTGCTGGGATATTTAAAGCCCTATGGGCTGCGGGTGGCCTGCGGGGTGAGCATTAAGTTTGTGGCAGCGGTGCTGGAGCTTGTTTTGCCGCTGCTGCTGGCCCATGTGATCGATGATCTGGTGCCGCTGGGGGACATGGGGCCCATCTGCCGGACGGGCGCGGTCATGGCGGCAGTGGCGTTCGGCGCCATCGGCTGCAACATCACGGCCAACCGCATGGCCGCATGGGTTTCCATGGAGATGACCCGGAATCTGCGGCGGGACCTCTATGAGCGGACGGTCCATCTGTCCTGTGCCCAGATGGACCGGTTTTCTGTCTCCTCTCTGGTCTCCCGCCTGACCAATGATACATACAATGTCCACCAGATGGTGGATAAGGTGCAGCGGGGCGGCATCCGGGCGCCCATGCTGGTGCTGGGCGGACTGACACTGACGTTTTTGCTGGAGCCGGTGCTGGCGCTGGTGCAGCTGAGCGTCTGCGCCGCCACATTTTTTACCATCTATCAGGTGACGCGCCGGGGCATTCCCCGCTATGCCGCCGCCCAGACGGCAGTAGACACGGTGGTGCGGATCATCCGGGAAAACGCCTCCGGCGTGCGGGTCATCAAGGCGCTGGGCTGCCAGGGGCGGGAGCGGCGGCGGTTCGACGGGGCCAACGCCGCGGCGCGGGACCGGGAGTCCGGCGCCGGTATGGTCATGGCAGCGGCCAACCCCACCACGGATTTTCTCTTGAATGTGGGACTCATCCTGGTAGTACTGGTAGGGGCCATGCGGGTCCAGCAGGGGCGGATGGCCTCCGGACAGATCGTGGCATTTTTGTCCTATTTCACCCTGATCCAGACGGCTACACTGGGTGTATCCAAGACATTTTTGCGCATCAGTAAGGGGGCGGCCTCCGCCCGCCGGATCGAGCAGGTGCTGTGCGCCCCCATGGATCAGCCGGTGATTTCGTCGGAAGCGGAGAGCAGCGCGGAGCTTGGCATGCAGGATGTCTCCTTTTCCTATCTTGGGGTGGAGCATGACCTCAGCGGCGCCTCCTTTGCCATCCGGCGGGGACAGACGCTGGGCATCCTGGGCCCCACCGGCAGCGGCAAAACCACGCTGGTGAGCTTGCTGCTGCGGCTGTACGACGCAGACGAGGGCACCGTGTGGGTAGGCGGCGCGGACGTGCGTTCCCGGCAGCGCCGGGAGCTGTCCGACCGTTTTGGCGTGGTGTTCCAGAATGACACGCTGCTGGCGGGTACCGTCTATGAAAACATCTCCTTTTTGCGGGATCTTCCCCGGGAGGATGTGGAGCGGGCGGCCAGAACGGCGCAGGCCTGGGAATTTATCACCGGAATGCCCGGCGGGCTGGACGCGGGGGTGGAGCTGCGGGGCGCCAACCTCTCCGGCGGTCAGCGGCAGCGGCTGCTGGTCGCCCGGGCCCTGGCAGGGCGGCCGCCGGTTCTGGTTCTGGACAGTGCGGACAGCGCCCTGGATTACCGCACTGCTGCGGCCCTCCACGCCGCCGTCCGCCGGGAATTTCCCGATATCACCCTGGTGGTCATCTCCGAGCGGATCGCTTCACTGCGCCAGGCAGACCATATCCTGGTACTGGAAGAGGGGCGCATCACCCACCAGGGCAGCCATGAGGAATTGATGAAGCGCTGTCCGCGCTACGGCCGCATGGCCCAGCTGCAAATGGGGGAGGAGGCCGTATGATCCGGAAGAAACGAACGATATGGCGCCGCCTCTGGCCGTTCCTGCGGCCCTATGGCGTCAGCCTGGGGATCTTGGCGGCGATGCTGGTGGTCAACAATTTGCTGACGCTGTGCATCCCCATGCTCTCCGGCTGGGCGGTGGGGGCTGTGGGATCGGAGCCGGGGGCAGTGGATTTCGGGGCAGTGGCGCGTAACTGTGCCGGGATGCTGGGATGCTGCGCTGGGGCGGCTGCACTGAACTATCTGGTCTCGTCCCGGCTGATCCGTCTGGCTCAGTCCGTGTCCTACGATCTGCGGCGGGCGGCGTTTGACCGCCTCAGTGAGCTGCCGGTGGAGTATTTTGACACCCACCCCGCAGGGGACATCATCAGCCGCATTTGCTACGATGTGGACACGGTGAACGCCACGCTCTCCACGGACCTTCTGCAGATCGCCACCAGCTTTTTGACCGTGGGCGGCTCCTTCATCATGCTGCTGCTCCTTTCGCCCAAGCTGTCGCTGGTGTTTTTCGTGACGGTGCCGCTGTCCGTGGTGCTGACCCGCTTTCAGATGCGGCGCATCCAGCCGCTGTACCGTCAGCGCTCCCGGGCGCTGGGGGCGCTGAACGGCTTTGCGGAGGAGCGTATGGGCTGCCGTCAGGCCATGCGGGTCTACGGGGTGGAGGAGGCGGACCTGAAGCAGTTTGCCGCCTTCAATGAATCCGCTTCCCGGGCCTACTATGAGGCAGACCGGGCCAGCGTGGCCCTGGGGCCGTCGGTAAACTTCATCAACAATTTGTCCCTGGCGGCCATCAGTGTGTTCGGCGCCCTGCTGTATCTGCAGGGAGGACTGCCCCTGAGCGCCCTGGCCTCCTTTGTACTCTATTCCCGCAAGTTCTCCGGCCCCATCCGGGAGGCGGCGGACCTGCTGGGAGAGCTGCAGGCCAGCGTGGCTGCGGCAGAGCGGGTGCTGGAGCTGATCGCCCAGCCCACGGAGCCGGAGGACAGCCCGGATGCGGCAGAGTGTACGCATCTGCGGGGAGACATCCGCTTTTCCCATGTGTGGTTCGGCTATGATCCCCAAAAGCCGGTGCTGCGTGACTTTACTGCCCACATCCCCGCAGGAACGCTGGCAGCGGTGGTGGGCTCCACCGGGGCGGGAAAGACCACGCTGGTGAGTCTGCTGCTGCGGTTCTACACGCCCCAGCAGGGCTCCATCACCATCGACGGCGTGCCCATTGAAGATTACCGCCGGGACAGCCTGCGGCGCCGTCTGGCGCTGGTCATGCAGGATACATGGCTCTTCGGCGGCACCATCGCCGAAAACATTGCCTACGGCGCGCCCGGCGCCACCCGGGAGGAGATCATCCAGGCCGCCAAAGCCGCCCGCATCCACCGCTACATCATGTCTTTGCCGGACGGGTACGACACGGTCCTTGCGGATGAGGGGGCCGGTGTTTCCAAGGGGCAGCGGCAGCTGCTGGCCATTGCCCGGTGCTTTTTGACAGATGCGGATATCGTGATCCTGGACGAGGCCACCTCCAACGTGGACACGGAGACGGAGGGGGCCATCAGCCAGGCCATGGAGCGGCTGCGCCGGGGACGCACCTGCTTTGTCATCGCCCACAGGCTGGCCACGATTCGGGGCGCGGACCGGATTTTGGTGCTGGAGGACGGTGCCGTGGCCGAGTCCGGCACCCATGAGGTGCTGCTGCGCCGGGGCGGCACCTATGCTGCGCTGTATGCCGCTCAGTGGGCCCGGGAGGACCTTTGAGACACAGGGCACGAAAAAAAGAGAGCCGGAGAGGCGATCGCCTCTCCGGCTCGTTATCATTTTGTTCGCGGGACGGAAGGATCAATAGCACTTGCGATAGATGGCCTCTTCGCTCTCCAGATCGAAGGGATAGTAAGCGTTGGTCATCAGGCGCTGCTGGTTGGCCTCCACGCTGAGGGGGAAGGCCTTGAAGTCGGCCTCGGTGAAGCCGCAGTCGCGCAGGGGACGCAGAGGCAGGATGCGCTGGAGCAGGGCGTTCAGGTAGGGAATGGCGTCCTTGACCTCGCAGCCGGTGATGCTGGCGATGAGCTGCTTGAACTTCATGATCTCGCCGTCGGGCTTCTTCTCGTCATAGTAGTCCAGAATGGCGCCGAAGAGCATGTAGTTGCTCTCGCCGTGAGGCACGTGATAGGTGCCGCCCAGGGGGAAGCTCATGCCGTGGACAGGGCCGCAGCCAGCCTTCAGGAAGGCGATGCCGGCATAGAAGGAGGCGGTGACGAACTCGTCCATATACTCGAAACGGGCGTCCTGGCCCTTCTCGTCCAGCAGCTTGAAGCCCTTGAGGATCATGTCCATGGCCTTCTCGCTGAAGAGCTCAGAGGTCATGGTCTTGCGGTGGGGGCTCAGGAAGGACTCGGTGGCGTGGACCAGCGCGTCGATGGCGGAGCAGGCGAAAGGCTTGTAGGGCAGGGTCTTGAGCAGGTCCGGGATCAGGCAGACCTTGTTGGGGATGATGTCGTCGGAAACCAGGCCCAGCTTGGTCTCGCCGCCGGTGAGCACGCCGTCCTTCTCATCCTTGACGATGGCCACGGAGATGTTGGTGCACTCAGAGCCGGTGCCGCAGGTGGTGGGGATGGCGATGACGTCCTTCTCGTGCACGACGGGGAAGCGCTTGAAGAACAGGTTGTGCACGGTGTCGGGACGCTGGCAGCCCAGCAGCTTGCAAAGGTCCATGATGGCGCCGCCGCCCACAGCGATGACGCGGTCATAGCTGTCATAGGGAATGGCGTCGTACATGACCTGGATCATTTCCTCGCTGGGCTCGCCGGCGCCGAACTTCTCCTGGAACACGAAGTTGCACTTGAGGCCCAGGTCCTTCATGAAGGGCGTGTAGATGAACTCGTTGGTGAGCACCACGTCCCGCTCGTTCAGATCGAACTCCTTGGCCATGTCGGCGAAGGTCTTGAACTTGTACACAGTGGGAGCAAAGATGATCTCTCTCTTGTCAGCCATCAAAGAAGCAGAAAATGCATCCATGTTTGGTTCTCCTTTACAATTTTTTATATGGCGATACTGGCAGGGCCCCGCGGGGCCCCGCCGGATATCCGGATTACTTGCGGGCAATAGCCTTCTTCACGGCGGCAACGATGTTGGCCGCGCGCAGGCCGTACTCGTCCATCAGGAAGTCCTGAGGACCCACCTGGCCGAACTGGTCCTGTACGCCCACGAACTCCTGGATGGTGGGCAGGTTCTTGGCCAGGCAGTTGGCCACCACGCTGCCCAGGCCGCAGGTGACGTTGTGGTTTTCGGCGGTGACGATAGCACCGGTCTCCTTGGCGGCCTTGATGACCAGCTCCTCGTCCAGAGGCTTCCAGGTGAACATGTCGATGACGCGGACGGAGATGCCCTCCGCGGCCAGGGCCTCGTAGGCCTTCAGGCTCTCATCCACCATGATGCCGGAGGTGATGATGGTGGCCACGTCCTTGTCGGACTCGTGGAGCACCACGCCCTTGCCGATCTCGAACTCGCTGCCCTCGCCGTAGACCTGGATGATGCCCTTGCGGACAAAACGGGTGTAGCTGACGCCTTCCACGTTCACCAGCTGACGGGTGATGCTGGCCAGCTGATCGTAGTCAGCGGAGTCCAGCACGGTGGTGCCGGGGATGGACAGATACATGCCCGCGTCTTCCAGAGGCATGTGGGTGCCGCCGTTGAACGCGGCGGTGACGCCGGCGTCGGAGCCCAGCACGCGGACGCTGAGGCCTGCGTAGGCAGCAGACATGTAGATCTGGTCATAGCAGCGGCGGGAGGAGAAGGTGCCGAAGGAGTGGAAGAAGACCTTCTTGCCGGTAGCGGCAAGGCCGGCGGCCACGCCGGCGCCATTGGCCTCGGCAATACCGGCCTCAAAGGCCCGGTCGGGGTAGTTCTTCTGCAGCATCTTGGTATTGATGCAGCCCATCAGGTCGCAGTCCACATAGCAGATGGACTTGTCCTCCGCCATCATCTCGTTCAGAGTCAGAGCGAGACCGTCCCGGCAGGCCCGGGAATCCTTTTCATGCTTTCCGATCAGTTTCACATTCATTGCTCTGGCCCTCCTTTAAGCGTTCTTGGCGTCTTCGTAAGCCTTCTCGGCAGCGGCCAGCGCCTCGGCCCACTGTTCTTCGTTGGGCTGAGAGGAGTGGTCGTGCTTGGGCTCGGCGAACGTGGCGCCCTTGCCCTTGCAGGTGTCCAGCACGATGCAGCTGGGCACGCCCTTGGTGGCGTAGGCGTTCTGGATGGCGTTGTAGATGGCGGTCACATCGTGGCCGTCGATCTCCTGGGTGTACAGCCCGAAGGCCTCGGCCTTCTTGGCAAGATCGCCGTGGGCCAGGATGGTGTCGGTGGGGCCGTCCAGCTGATAGCCGTTCTTATCGATGAAGAAAATGATGTTGTCCAGCTTGTGGGCGTAGGCAAAGTGGAAGCCCTCCCACACCTGGCCCTCGTCGGCCTCACCGTCGCCCACCACGCAGAAGACGTGGTTGGTACGGCCGTCGATCTTGTTGCCCAGAGCAGCGCCCACGGCGGTGGACACGCCCTGGCCCAAAGAGCCGGTGGTCAGATCCACACCGGGAGTCAGCTTGCGGTCGGTATGGCTGGGGAACTTGGTATGAGGATGGTTGAGGGTATAGGCATCCTCCATCGGGTAGTAACCCATGATGCCGTAGGTGGCATAGGCCACAGGGCCGGCGTGGCCCTTGGACAGGACCATCCAGTCGCGGTCTTCCCAACGGGGGTTCTTGGGGTCGAATTTCATGACCTCGCCATAAAGGACGGCCATCAGGTCAGCCAGATCCATGGAGCCGCCCACATGGCCGAACCCACGGGAGTGGATGACCTTCAGAGTCTCCAGACGAATCTGAGCTGCCAGAACCTTGCAGTTTTTCTCATTCATCGGGTGTTTCTTCCTTTCCTTTTTTGATTGGGCGGCACAGCCGTTGGCTGAGCGGCGCCCGGATGCACGGGTCAAAGGGAAACTTCCTCCAGACGGACGGGACGGCGCTCCTGAGCCGACCGGGTGCAGGCAATGGCCAGCACGGTGGCCCGCAGGGCGTCCTCCCCGCTGACAGGGACGGGGGAATCGTGCTCCACGGCGTGGACAAACTGCCGGATCTCCTCCTGGAAAGCAGGCAGATACCGCTCCAGGAAGAACCAGGGAGGTCTCTGGCGGCAGATGCCGTCCGCTGTGGCCAGCACGGCGGTGGAAGGGGCGTCGTTTTCGATGGACACGCAGCCCAAAGAACCGAATACCTCCGCCCGCTGGTCATACCCATAGACCGCCTGGCGGGAGTTGTCGATCACGGCAAGGGCACCGCCCCGGAGGCGCAGCACCGCCGCAGCGGTGTCCACGTCGCCTTCCCGGCCAATGGCCGGATCGATGAGCACCGATCCGGCGGCATAGACCTCCTCCACCTCGCAGCCCGAGAGGAAGCGGACCATGTCCAGGTCGTGGACCGTCATGTCCAGAAACAATCCGCCGGAGGAACGCACGAATTTGGGGGAGGGAGGCTCCGAGTCCCGGGAGCAGATCTTGACCATCTGCACCGAGCCGATCTTCCCGTCCCGCACGGCCCGGTGAAGGGCCTGGAAATTGTGGTCAAAACGGCGGTTGAATCCCACCTGATATTTTAACCCCGAGCGGCTTGCCGCGTCAATGACCGTTTGGATTTTAACAAGCGAAAGATCCACGGGCTTTTCACAAAAAACGTGCTTCCCGGCCGCCAGGGCCTCCAGGGAGATGGCGGCATGGGTGTCTGTGGGAGAGCAGACCAGGACAGCGTCGATCTGGGGGTCACGGAGCACCTCGCGGTAGTCCTCCGTCAGCACCTGGGCCCCGGCCTGACGGGCCAGCTCCCGGATCTCCGGCCGCAGGTGCGGTGCGGCGATGGCGCGGATGCGGGCACCGGGGACGCCGGAGCAGATGCCCTGGATGTGGACGCGGCCCATGCGGCCTGCGCCGATGATGCCAAGCTGCAGCATGAACGTCTCCTTCCTGCCTGTGTCCGGAGGGATGATGATCCGGTCCGGGCGGATGTTTCAGCGATACTGGGCGCCCACGCCGTCCACCATGGCGTCATAGGCCCGCTTGACCTTGTCGTAGTTTTTGTCCCGGTCCAGGGCTACGCCCCGGCCCACGCCGTCGACGACATACCCGGCGCCGGCTTCCTCCAGGGCCTCGTCCAGCTCCTGGAGCAGGGCGGGCGCGGAGCCGGGATCGGTGGAGCGGCCGTCAAAGATCACGTGGATGAACACCCGGTCCAGCCCGGCGTCGTGGGCCATGCGGCAGATGGATACGGCGTAGTCCATGGATCCGTGGGAGGATTTGTGGGTCAGGAGCGTGATAAGATGCAGGGCGGAGCCGCGGTCCAGGGCATGGCGGATGGCGCCCAGCAGCACGGGATTTTTCTGGAAGCTTCCGTCCTTTACGGCCGTGTCCAGCCGCACGTCATCTTGAAGCACAGTGCGTCCGGCACCCAGATTGGTGTGCCCCGCTTCAGAGTTGCCGGCCTTGCCCTCGCCCAGGCCCACATAGGACCCGGAGGCGTGGAGGCGGCACCAGGACTGCCCGGCCAGCAGGCTGTCCCAGTAGGGGGTGTCGGCCAGATGGATGGCGTCTCCCTCGTCGCCGGAGCCGAGGCCCCAGCCGTCGCAGATGATGAGCAGCATCTTCCGGCCCTGGCCGAAATCGTGGCCCTGGACCAAAGAGGTCCCGTCCATCTCCGCCGGCTGGGGGATGCCCATGACCTGCAGCACGGTGGGCGCTACGTCGCTCAGAGCGCCGTCCTGCAGCGTCAGGGGATGGGGGCTGGCAGGGTCTATGAGCACGAAGGGCACCAGGTTGGCCGTGTGGGCGCCGTGGGGCTTGCCGGAAGCGGTGTAGAGCTGCTCGATGTTGCCGTGGTCGGCAGTGACGGCCACCACATAGCCTTTTGCGAGAGCGTCGGTCACCACGCGCTCCAGAGCGCGGCTCACATGGCCGCAGGCCTCGATTTTGGCGGCGGTGTTCTGTGTGTGGCCGATGACGTCGCCGTTTGCGAAGTTGGTGACCACGAAGTCGTACTTGCCCAGAGCCTCGGTCACTTTTTCCACCACCTGGGGCAGGGACAGCTCCGGCTGCTGGTCAAAGTCGATGCCCTTGGGGGAGGGGACGCACACGTCGTCCTCTCCGGGGAAGGGGGCGTTTTCGCCGCCGTTGAAGAAGAAGGTCACGTGGGCGAACTTCTCCGACTCGGCACAGTGGAACTGACGCTTGCCGGCCTGGGAGAGCACCTGGGCCAGCGGCTTCGTCACATGGGCCGGCGCAAAAGCCACCGGCAGGTCCTTGAATTTGGCGTGATAAAGGGTCAAAATGGAAAAATAGAGGTCGTGGAGCTGGTGCCGGGACACGGGCGCAAAGTCCGGCTGGGTGAAAAGCTCCGTCAGCTCGATTTCCCGCTCGCCCCGGCGGCAGCAAAAGACCACGGCGTCCCCGTCGCGGACCGTGCCCGCTCCGCGGCCGTCCCGCACCAGGACCATGGGCTCCAGATGATAGTCGTCCTGTCCCTGGGCATATGCCTGACGCACGGCGTCCGCCAGCCGGGCGCCGCCCCGATCGATTTGTGACATAGAATGTACCTCCTTCACCGATATGTCTGAGAACGGATGCCGTCAGACGGCGCGGCCGCTCACACCAGCGGCGGCAGCAGATCCAAAAGCTGCCGGAAGTCCTCGATGACGGCGTCGGGACGGGTCTCTTCCGTAAAGCGGATGGGGTGCTTTTTCTCCGGGGAATCGAAGATGATATTGCAGCCGATGCCGGCAGCCTTGGCACCGGGAATGTCCCGCTTGATGTTGTCTGCCACGGACACGCACTCTGCCGCCGTGACGCCAAGCTGGCGGCAGGCCATGTCGTAGATCTCCCCGCAGGGCTTGCGCAGATGGCACACGGAGGAGAGGACCACACAATCGAAATACTGGTCCAGGCCGTCCTCTTCCAGCCAGTCGGGCACCTCGTTCTCGCTGATCAGGTTGGAGATGATGCCCAGCTTGTAGCCCCGCTGGTGCAGCGTGCGGATGACCTCGGCACCGCCGTCCACCACCACCCGGCGTCCCTTGCTCTGGCGGTACTGGAAGCTCAGCTCGTGGCAGACCTGGCGGATGCGTGCTTGGTCATAGTCCGGCAGCAGCCACTTGCACCACAGCTCCTCGTCCCCGGACTCCTTGTTTTCCCCCAGGGCCCAGTCCCGGTAGGGGGCGTAGCGCTCCTCCACCAGCTGGTAGAACTCCTCATAGGGCAGATCCGTGCCGGCGATCTCTGCCAGTTTGCGGCGGGCGTGGCGCATATAGGGTTCCTCTAAAAGCGCGATGCGCAGTGTGCCGCCCAGGTCAAAAAAGACGGCCTTGAACGTAGTTGCTTTTTCCATTGAGAGTGCCTCCTTATCCATACTGTGGTGGTACGGCCGGCGGGTGCCGCACAGGGGAAGGCGGTGCGGCGCGAAACGCCGGGTAAACAAGTGCAAACGTTTACAAGTTTTTCGCAGTTTTATTCTAAAATACTGTCAGGAGAATTGTCAATATACCAAACGCCAAAGACGGAGCCGGTTTTTTGCTTTTCTGACTAATGAGGCGGAAAAGGGAGATACGTATTGACATTGCAGTAAAAATCGGATATTCTTCTTTTAGACAGTATCTTTCGGAAGCAGCAGGATCTTCCGGGGAAAAATAAACGGAAACGTTTGCGATTTTTTGTCGGCCAAAAGGACGGTCTACTATGAAAAGTGTAACATTGAAGGATGTGGCGAAGGCAGCGGGCGTATCCTATGCCACGGTTTCCCGGGCACTTTCCGGCAGCCCGCAGATCGGCAGCGACACCCGGGAGCGGATCATCAAGCTGTGCGACGAGATGGGCTATACCACCAACTATGTGGCCCGCTCCATGGTCATGAAAAAGACGGATTTGATCGGCCTGGTGGTCCCTTCCATCGACAACCAGTTCATGTCGGAGCTGGCCTATTACGCGGAGATGAGCGCCCGGGCCCACGGCTATAACATCATGCTGTGCAATTCCGGGCCGGATCTCAAGCAGGAAAAGACGGTGGTGAAGCTGCTGCTGGGCCGCCAGGTGGACGGGATCCTCATCGTGCCCCAGAGCCCGGATACCTATGAAAATATCCGCGCGTTCACAGATCAGGTCCCCACGGTGTTCCTCTCGGAGAACCTGCGGGACCAGCCCCAGAGCTATGTGGCGGCGGACAACAGCCACGGCACCTATATCGGGACAAGATACCTCTATGAGCTGGGACACCGGGAGATCCTCTATTTCGGCCGCCGTCACTCCACCACCCACCAGCTGCGGGCGGAGGGGTATATGAAGGCCTGCCGGGAGCTGGGGCTGCGGGAGCAGTACTTCAACAGCGAGTTTCCCCGCTCCTCCATTGCCAACGGATATCAGCTGGCCAGGGAGCTTTTCTCCAGGCCCATCACCTACACGGCCATCTTCGCCTCCACGGACTCCAACGCGCTTGGCATTTTGAAAGCCGCGGACGAGATGCACATCGATATCCCCCGTCAGCTGAGCCTCATCGGCTTTGACAATATCCCGTCCACGGCGCTGCCCCGCATCGAGCTGACCACCATCGAGCAGCCCAAGCGGGAGATGGCGGTGCAGGCGGTGGATATGCTGCGGGACAAGATTGAAAACGGCACCCAGGGCTATGTGCATCAGATCCTGATGCCCAGCCTGGTCAAGCGCGGTTCCTGCCAAAAGCTCTGAACAGGCAGGAGAGAACGCTAAATGGAACGCCCGGTGAAGATCGGACGCCAACGATTTTGAAGGGAGCGGAACGAACAATGAACGGTTACCTCTATGATCCCCATACCCATACGGCAGAGACCAGCAAGTGCGGACACCTGAACGCCGCGGATGTGGTGGACCGGTATGTGCGCAACGGCTTTTCCGGCCTGGTGGTGACGGACCACCTGCATCCGGAGTACCTGTCCCGGATCGACGTGGATCACAACTGGGATCATGTGATGGATCACTACCTTTCCGGCTATCACGCCTCCAAGGCCCGGGGCGATCAGGTGGGGCTGGATGTGATCTTGGGGGCGGAGCTGCGCTTCCCGGAGAACGACAACGACTATCTGGTCTACGGCATCGACGAGCAGTGGCTCCGGTCCAATCCCTATATGTGCTGCATGAGCGCTCAGGAGTTTTATGACAAGTTCCATGACCAGGTGCTCATCATCCATGCCCACCCCTTCCGGGAGGGCAGCGCTCCCGTACAGGAGACGGCGGTCCACGGCGCGGAGATCATCAACGGCAACCCCCGCCACGATAACCACAACGACATGGCCCTGGCGCTGTGCCGCCGGCATCCGGCGTATTACCGTCTGGCCGGGTCTGATACCCACCGGGACGGGGACGAGGCCCGTGCGGGCGTGCTGCTGGATGAGCGTGTGCACGATTCCTACGCCTACAAGGCCATGATCGAGTCCGGCCGCTTCCATCTGTGGAGCCCGGAGTTCCAGTCGTTTGTGGAGGCCGATGAGGCCATGCGGAGAGGAGAATGATCATGAGTCAGTATGATTCCCTCATTATCGGTGAGATCGCGCAGGATACGAATGTGGATTATGACGGCACCGTGGTGCAGGCCATTGGCGGCGCGGTGTACTACTCCGGCTTTGCGGCGGCCAATATGGGCCACAAGATCGCGGTGCTGCCCAAGGCGGACACCCGTCAGGTGGACCTGAAGGCAGCCTTTGCGGCGGCGCCCAACATCACCGTCTATCCCCTCCACAGTGACATGTCTTTCGTAACGAAAAACGTCTATCACACGGCGGACCGGGAACGGCGCACCTCCACGGTGGACAGTATGATCACCCCCTACCGCCCGGAGGAGGTGCCCGCCATCGACGCGGCCATCTGGCATCTGGCGGGTCTGGCAGCGGGCGATATCCCCGATGAGATGATCCCCTTTGCCGCGCAGCATGCCATGGTGGCCATCGATGTGCAGACCATGCTGCGGTGCGTGGAAAACGGCGGCATGGTGTACCATGACTGGGCAAAAAAGAAGGAGATGCTGCCCTATATCCGCTTTTTGAAGACCGACGCCGCGGAGGCGGAGATCCTCACCGGCACGAACGACCGTGCCCAGGCGGCCCGCATGCTCTATGACTGGGGCGCCAAGGAGGTGCTCATCACCCACAACTCCGAGGTGCTGGTCTATGACGGCAAGGAGATCTACACCTGCCCCATCAAGGCCCGTGACCTCTCCGGCCGCACCGGCCGGGGCGATACCACGTTTGCCTGCTACATCACGGAGCGGCTGACGGCGGACATCCCCACGGCCCTGCGCACCGCCACGGCGCTGGTCTCCTTGAAGATGGAGACGCCGGGCCCCTACATGGGCACCCGGGCGGATGTGGAGGAGTACATCCGGAAATACTATTAATCTATTAAGGCATGAAAAAGCGCCGCCCGGCCGGGCGGCGCTTTTTTTGTCCGATCGATCAGTTGGCGGGAGAAGCGGGCTTCATATCGCTGCCCATCCGCCGCAGGATGTAAAGCTGGATGGGGATGGCGCAGATCAGCGTCAGAAGGTCGGAGACGGACTGGGTGATCTGTACGCCCAAAAAGCCCAGGGTGCTGGAGAGGATAAAGACCATGGGAATGAAGAAGATGCCCTGCCGGGCCATGGCCACGAACGTGGCAGGCACGGTCTTGCCGATGGTCTGGAGCATCATGTTGCTCATGACGATCCAGCCCTGGAAAAAGAAGGTGGCGCACTGGAAGCGCAGCGCCGCCGCGCCGTAGGCGATCACTTCCGGATCATCCTGGAAAAGCGCGATCAGCTGGGGAGCGAAGGCGATGCCCAGGACGCCTACCGCGAACAAAAAGCAGGTGGAGGTCTTTACGCAGAACCAAAAGCCCTTTTTCACGCGGCTGTACAGTCCCGCGCCGTAGTTGAAGCCGCACACCGGCTGGAAGCCCTGGCCGAAGCCGATCATGGCACTGCCGCCGAACATGGTGATCCGCTGGACGATGCCCATGGCGGCGATGGCGGTGTCCCCGTAGGGGCCGGCTGCCTGATTGAGGCAGATGGTAGCCACGGAGGCCAGTCCCTGCCGGCCGAGAGAGGGCAGACCGCCCTTGACGATCATCACATAGTAGGCAGGTTTTAGCTGGACCTTGGAGATGCGGATGCGCAGGTTGCCGCCCCGGGCACAGCCGGCCAGCAGCAGGCAGAAGCTGATAAACTGGCTGATGATGGTAGCCCAGGCGGCGCCTGCCACCCCCAGATCCATCCAGAAGATCATGATGGGATCCAGGGCGATATTCAGCACGGCACCGGAGGTGATGCCCACCATGGCATAGGCGGCGCTGCCCTGAAATCGCAGCTGGTTGTTTAGCACCAAGGAGGCGGTCATCCAGGGGGCGCCGAAGAGGATGATGCGCAGGTAGGCCCGGGAGTAGGGCAGGATGGTGGGGGTGGAGCCCAGGAGCGTTGCAAGGGGTGTCAGGAACAGCTGGCCCAGCAGGCAGATGAGAATACCGGCGGCCAGAGCGGAGAAAAAGCCGGTGGCGGCCATGTTTTCCGCCTCCTCCATGTGCTGCTTGCCCAGCTCACGGGAAATGAAGTTGCCGCTGCCGTGGCCGAAAAAGAAGCCCACGGCCTGGATGATGGCCATCAGGGAAAAGACCACGCCCACGGCGCCGGTGGCACTGGGGTTTTTCAGCATACCCACAAAAAACGTATCTGCCATATTGTAAAAAGCGGTCACCAGCATGCTGATGATGCACGGCGCCGCCAGGCGGCAGACCAGACGGCCCACCGGAGCTTCCGTCATCTCGTGGAACTTTTGAGCCTGTTTTTCATCCATGGAACACACCTCATTCGCATCTTTATACTTAACAAAATTATAACACACCTTTTATATGCATGAAAGAACTATTTCCCCGAAACCTTGCACAGCGGCTTGCCCCGTGGAATAGAATGGGGTGACTCCGGGGCCCGGTCCCCGGAAGTTGACTTCAGGAAGTGAGGGATTTGCTTTGCGAATCAATGAAGATATGACGCCTGCGGGGCAGGCGGAGACCTCCTGCCCGCTGGACGGATGCAGCAAAGTGGTGACCCAGTGCCTGGACATGACCGCGCCGCTGACGGTGACGCCGGCCACTACGGTGGGGACCGTGTCTGTCACCTGCCAGGGCTCGCCCCGGGTGGTCTGCAGCAGCGATGCCTCCGGCAGCAGCTGCACCATCACCATGACGCAGCAGGTGTGCGTCAGCATCCCTGTGCGCTATGGCGTGTGCATCACGTCGGGAGATACCACCATCGGTTGCGCGGACAGCCGGAGCTGTGGCTGCCGGTAAATGGCGGACATAGAGCAAAATGGGCCGGCGGAAGGATTTCGCCGGCCCTCCGCATTGAAAACGGCGGCCGGAAGCGATATACTATTAAATTGTTGAAAAAATACGAAAGAGGAGGGAGAGAGATTGATGCTCTCCATTCAGGAAAGCGCTATGACGGTACTGGAGCTTTTTTTGATCGCGGCTCTGGGCTACTGCGTGGGCGCTGTCAAGGTACGGGGGATCGGACTGGGCAGTTCCGCCATTTTTTTGGTGGCGTTGGTGTTCGGCCATTTCGGCGTTTCTTTTCCTGCGGCGCTGCAGACCACCGGCATGGTGCTGTTTATCAGCTCCGTGGGTATCAGCGCCGGGCCCACCTTCGTGGGCAACCTGCGCCGCCATGGCGCAGCGTACGTGCTGCTGTGCCTTTTTACCGCGGTCAGTGGTTCACTGGTATGCGTGGCGGTGATCCGTCTGGCAGGGGTGGAGACGCCCCTTGCTATGGGGCTGATGACGGGCGCGTATACCACTTCGCCGGGCTTCGCCTCCGCCAAGGAGGCGTTCCATGCCAGCGCGGAAGCCGTGGCCATGGTGGCTGCGGGGTACGGTATCATGTATCCCGTGGGGACCCTATGTAAAGTGCTGTTTGTGCAGATGGTGCCCCGGCTGCTGGGTGCGGACATGGAACGTGAGCGCGCGGCGCTGCGCCACGGATCGGAGATGCCGAAAACAGGGGAGGACGGCAGCCGCCGCCGTTTCCGGCTGGATGCCTTGGGCTTTTTTCCCCTGGCGGCAGTCATTGCCTGCGGTATTTTGCTGGGCGGCATTACCATCCCCCTGCCGGGGATCGGCAGTTTTTCTCTGGGAAATTCCGGCGGCCCCTTGCTGATGGGTCTGCTGCTGGGTCACCTGGGGCATATCGGACCGCTGGATGTGCGGGTGGATCCGCGGATCGTGGAGCCGGTGAAGGAGTTGGGCCTTATCTTGTTCTTCACCGGGGCCGGTACGGAGGGCGGCGCCCAGTTGGTGGAGATCGTGAGCCAGTACGGAGCGTTTTTGCTGGTGTACGGTGTCATTCTGGTGTTCGTGCCGCTGACGCTGGGCTTTGCCATCAGCCGCCGGGTGTTCCGTCTGCCCATGCTCAGCGGCCTTGCGGCCATGAGCGGCGGTATGACCTGCTCGCCGTCTCTGGCGGCGCTGATCCAGACGGCGGGCACCACGGATGTAGCGTCCACCTATGCCACCACCTATCCCATCGCCCTGATCAACATGGTGATCGTCATGCAGATCCTGGCAAAAGTGTGAAAATCGCGAAAAATGATGGCCATGCCATTGAAAGACGCGGAAAAAATGGTATACTGATTCAAAATCCATAGATCGAGAGGATGAACGACAATGACTCCCTACGGAAAGATGACCCCGGCGGAGCGGGCGGAGGAATATGCCCGCGTGTCCGCGGAGTATGCGCAGAAAAAGGCACTGGGCCTGAAGCTGAACATGGCGCGCGGCAAGCCCGGCAAGGAACAGCTGGACCTGGTCAACGGCCTGTTTGATGTGATGAAGACGCCCGAGGACTTCGTCTCCGGCGGCGTGGATGTGCGCAATTACGGCGAGATGAGCGGCCTCGCCTCCGCCCGGCAGCTGTTTGCCGAGATCCTGGACTGCAAGCCACAGCAGGTGTTCGTGGGCGGCAACTCCAGCCTGCAGCTTATGTACGACACGGTCTCCAAGGCCTATACCCACGGCCTTCTCCACAGCGAGCGCCCCTGGTGCAAGGAGGAGAAGATCAAGTGGCTGTGCCCGGCTCCCGGCTATGACCGTCACTTCAAGGTCACCGAGTCCTTTGGCTTTGAGCTGATCGCCATCCCCATGACGGCTGAGGGCCCTGATATGGACGCCGTGGAGGCTGCCATTGCCGATCCGGCCGTCAAGGGCATGTGGAACGTGCCCAAGTACTCCAACCCCGACGGTGTGATCTACTCCGCTGAGACCATCCGCCGCATTGCCTCCATGAAGCCCGCCGCACCGGACTTCCTGCTCATGTGGGACAATGCCTACTGCGTCCACGAGTTTGAAGGGGCGTACGTGCCCTTCCCGGACATCCTCAGCGAGTGCGCCAAGTACGGCAACGCCGACATGGTCTTTGAGTTCGCCTCCACCTCCAAGGTGACGCTGCCCGGCGCCGGCATCTCCTGCTTTGCCTGCTCCGAGGCCAACATGACCTACATGGAAAAGCTGCTGACCGCCCAGGTCATCAGCTTCGACAAGGTCAACCAGCAGCGCCATGTGCTCTATCTCAAGGATAAGGCCCACACCCTGGAGCTCATGCGCCGCCACGCAAGCGTTCTGGGCCCCAAGTTCCGCTGCGTGCTGGACACCCTGGACCGGGAGATTGCCCCGCTGGAGATCGCCTCCTGGCAGCGTCCCAAGGGCGGTTACTTCGTCTCCCTCAACGCGCTGCCCGGCACGGCCCGGCGGGTGTGGGAGCTGTGCCGGGATGCGGGCGTGACCCTCACCGGCGCCGGCGCCACCTTCCCCTACGGCAAGGACCCGGCCGACAGCAACCTGCGCATCGCCCCGTCCTATCCGCCCGTTGAGGAGCTGGAGCAGGCCATCGATGTGCTGTGCGTATGCCTGAAGCTGGCGGCGCTGGAGAAGCTGGGCGTATGAGATACTTCGGAAGCGTATACCGCCCCCCCTCTGAGGCGTACAGCCTCATCGTCCAGGTGACCTACGGGTGCAGCCACAACACCTGCGCCTTTTGCAGCATGTACAAGGAAAAGCGGTTTGCCCTGCGGCCTCTGGAGGAGGTGCTGGAGGACTTCCGCATGGCCCGGCAGACCTACCGGGCGGTGGACAAGGTGTTTTTGGCGGACGGCGACGCCCTGGTGCGCCGGGCGGAGGAGCTGTACGTGATCCTGGACACCATCCGGGAGCTGTTCCCCGAGTGCCAGCGGGTCACCAGCTACGCCTCTCCCGCCTCCATCCGCATCCGTACGGACGAGGAGCTGCGCACGCTGCGTGAAAAGGGATTGACCATGGTCTACATGGGATTGGAGTCCGGCTGTGACGATGTGCTGCGGCTCATGCACAAGGGCCACATGTCCGATGAGATCGTGGCCATGGGGCAGAAGGTGCGGCGCAATGGCATCGCCCTCTCCGTCACGGCCATCACGGGCCTGGGCGGGCCGGAGCTGCTGGAGCGCCACGCCGTGGAGACCGCCAGGGCCTTCAACGCCATGAACCCGGAGTATATCGGTATGCTGACGCTGATGGTGGAGCCGGAGACGCCCCTTTACGACTGGGTGCAGCAAGGAAAGTTCCACTTGCTGACCCAGCCCCAGGTGCTGGAGGAGACGAGATTGCTGGTAGAGCATCTGGACAGCCCCGGCAGCGTGTTCCGCATGAACCACGCCAGCAACTATCTGGTGCTCAAGGGCACCCTGAACGAAGATCAGGCGGCCATGCTGCGCACCATCGACGCGGCTGAGCACGACCTGAGCCGCCTGCGCCCGGAAGCCTGG
>DYBL01000019.1 GCA_019418625.1 Clostridiales bacterium
GAGCTGCGGCTGCCCCCTGTGCCGGAATTATTCCCGTGCCTATATACGGCATTTGTTCAAGGCGGACGAGGTGCTGGCACTGCGTCTGGCGGTGCTGCATAATCTTTATTTTTACAACGATCTGCTGGCCAAGATCCGCCAAGCGCTGGATGAAGACCGCTTTGATGCATTCCGTGCCAAGTACAGCGGCGTTCTGGAACAGCGAGTGTGAGAAAATGTAGGTTTGTCAAACATATTGGACGGAGAACTCGTTAGGAGAAAACCAAAGAAGGGGCCGCATAGGGAAGTTGTTGGAGCGGCGGTTGTGGGCAGTGAGCTGTCTGGCGAAGTCATCCAAGGAGTAAAAACTGTGGCAGGAATAGAAGCGCTTTTGATCCTCGCGGTGACTACGCTCCACTTTACCGTTGTGGCGGGGCGTGTAGGGGCGGATAAGCTTGTGCCGGATCCCCGGTTGGGCGGCAGCGGTCTCAAACAGAGTAGGGAGATCCCGCTTGCTGTTGGAGAAACGATTGGTAAACTCAAAGCCGTTATCCGTCTGGACGCATTCCACGCGGATACCTCGGCGCGCATACCACTTGAACAACTTTTTCAGAAAATCCGCGGAGGAATAGGTGGACTGCTCCGGATAAGCGGCCAGGAAGCGCAGACGGGTGAACTCATCAATGGCGGTGTATTGAAACAGGCGCAGTTCCGGGTCAGTGATGCAGTAGCGGGGGACCACCTTCACATCTACCTGGATACGCTGTCCGGGATAGGTCATCTGCTGGTAGGGCTTTGGCTTGTAGGCCGGTTTCTTCTCTTTCTGTGGAAACAGTCCCAGTTTTCTCATGACTCGGAACAGGCTCTCCGGGCGGCGGGTGTAGCCCCGCTGCCGCAGACGGTGCCACAACTCTACCATACCCAACTGAGGATTTCTCCGGCGCATGTCCCGGATTAGTTTCAGCTCCGCTTCTGTGTGCTGATTTGGATGGCTGTGGGGCCGCCGGGACTGGCAGACCAGGGATTCTGCCCTACCATCCCAGCGAGCCCTCCAGAAGTAGATATACGACCGGCTTTTGTTATACTTCCGGCTGGCACGGCTGACGCCGTATTTCTCCGCGTACTTCATCAGGGATTGCCGATACGCCGTGTCCTGTGTTATACTCTTGCTCATGAAGGATATGGCCCCCTCTCGTCAAGTTGTTGTCCGCAACTCCAACTATAACCGATGAGGCCTTATCCTTCATCCTTTTCTTCCTCTGTCCAATATCTATTGTAGTCCTACAAGCTCATCCTGTCGGGCAACCGATCCCCATGGTCCGGAGCCGGAACTTGTGGTATAATGAAACATCGTAAACATAATGGATGCGCAAACGGTGAGGACCAAATATGAAACACATTTTTCTTTTAGAGGATGACGAGACCCTGGGACGAGGAATCGCCATGGCTCTGACAGGGACGGATACATCCGTCACCTGTCGTTCCACCTTGAACCTGGCCCGGGAAACACTGGCGGAGGAGCGCTTTGACCTGCTGATCCTGGATGTGAATCTCCCCGACGGCAGCGGCCTGGACCTGCTGCGGCAGGTGCGTAGGAATGGGGACGCCACGCCGGTGATTCTGCTCACTGCCAATGACCTGGAGCTGGACGAGGTCACCGGGCTGGAGGCCGGGGCGGATGACTACATTACCAAGCCCTTCTCCCTGGCCGTACTCCGGGCCAGAGTGAACGCCCAGCTCCGGCGGGGCGCTCCCACGGTTTCTCAAACGATGTCCATAGGTCCCTTTACCTTCGATTTTGACCGAATGGACTTCCGCCGGAACGGGGTGTCCGTGGAACTGAGTAAAACAGAGCAGAAGCTTCTGCGGGTGCTGGTGGAAAATCGGGGACACGCGGTGCCCCGGGCCATCTTAGTGGACCGGGTATGGACGGACGGCGCGGAATTTGTGGAGGAAAACGCCCTGTCCGTTACGGTCAAGCGGCTGCGGAGCAAGCTGGAGACCGACCCCGGGAAGCCGGACTATCTGAAAACGGTGTACGGCATCGGTTACACCTGGGCGGTGAAGTCATGACGGGATATGTGATCGCGGGCGCAGCCCTGCTGCTGGCCCTGGCTGTGGTCGCCTATGATCGCTGGCGGACTGCCTGCACGATGAGGCGCCTGGATGAGATGCTCACCGCCGCTATAAACGGCACCTTTTCCGAAAAAAGCTTTGACGAGAGCCGCCTCTCCTCTCTGGAGAGCCGATTGGCCCGGTATCTGGCAGCCAGCGCCCTGTCCGAGCGAAATGTGCGGGAGCAAAAGGACCAAATCAGCGCCCTGATCTCCGACATCTCCCACCAGACCAAAACCCCGGTGGCCAATCTTCAGCTCTATGCTCAGCTGCTCGCAGAGCAGCCCCTCACCGCCCAGGGAAAGGACTGTGCCGCAGCCATCTCCGCCCAGGCGGAAAAGCTCCAGACCCTCATCGAGGCTCTGGTCAAGAACTCCCGTTTGGAGACGGGGATTCTGGCGCTCCACCCCCAGAGCGGTGAGATTACCCCGGTGGTGGAGCGTGCCGCTGCCCAGTATGCCCCAAAGGCGGCGGAAAAGGGCATTGCCCTGACCATTGGACCGCATTCAGGCTCCGCTGTCTTTGATCCCAAGTGGACGGAGGAGGCAGTGTGCAACCTGCTGGACAACGCCGTGAAGTATACTCCTGCCGGCGGGGCGGTAACCGTGGAGGTCAAAAACTATGAGTTGTTCTCCGCCATCCGGGTGAGCGACACCGGACCGGGCATCTCCGAGGGGGAGCAGGCCAAAATTTTCGGGCGCTTTTACCGTGCTCCGGGTGCTTATCAGGCAGAGGGCGTGGGCATCGGCCTCTACCTCACCCGGCAGATCGCGGAGAAGCAGGGCGGCTATGTGAAGGTGGAGAGCACGCCCGGAAAGGGAAGTGCATTTTCACTCTATATCCCCCGGGAGACATAGGAAAACAGCACACAGGAGGAATACGCTGTGAGAAATGAATATGAAAACGAAGCTTTTTTCCAGCAATACGCACAGATGTCCCGCAGCCGGGAAGGGCTTTCCGCGGCGGGAGAGTGGCACCAGCTCAAGCCCCTGTTCCCGCCCTTAGAGGGAAAGACCGTACTGGATCTGGGCTGCGGCTATGGGTGGCACTGCAAGTTCGCTGTGGAGCAGGGCGCCCGGCAGGTGCTGGGCATTGATCTAAGTCAGAAAATGATCGAGGAGGCCAAGCGGCGCAACGATGGGGAAGGGATTCACTATCGCGTGTGCGGGATCGAGGAGTATGAATATCCGGAGGCCGCATGGGACTGCGTGGTTTCCAACCTGGCGCTGCATTACATTGAGGACCTGAACGCCGTTTTTGAAAACGTCCATCGGACACTGAAACAGGATGGAATCTTTTTGTTCAACATCGAGCATCCTGTCTTTACCGCCGGTGTGGGACAGGATTGGGCCTACGGGAAAGACGGCACGCCGCTGTATTGGCCCATCGATCAGTATTTCATGCCCGGGGAGCGCATCACCCACTTTCTGGGCTGCGAGGTCTGCAAGCAGCACCATACCCTCACCCAGATCCTGATGGGACTGCTGCACAGCGGCTTTGTCCTGGAAGCGGTGGAAGAAGCGGAGCCTTCTGCGGAAATGCTGGACATTCCCGGCATGCGGGACGAGCTGCGCCGGCCCATGATGCTGCTGGTGCGGGCCAGAGCGGCACATTGACGGAGCCGGACAAAACTTCTTTCAAAACTGTCACATTCTCGAAAGTACCAGGACAGATTTCCATGTTAAAGTCTGTATTGTCAAAAGGCGGTACAGACTTTTTCTTTTGGAGGAACATAGTATGACGATTCTTGAGACCCGCGATCTGAAAAAATACTACGGCGCTGGGGACACCCAGGTAAAGGCCCTGGACGGCGTGGACCTGAGCATCGAGCAGGGAGAGTTTGTGGCCATTGTGGGCACCTCCGGCTCTGGCAAGTCCACGCTGCTTCACATGCTGGGCGGGCTGGACCGTCCCACCTCCGGCACCGTCACCGTGGACGGCAGGAACATCTTTGCTCTGAAGGACGAGGCCCTGACCATCTTCCGCCGCCGGAAGATCGGTTTTGTATTCCAGTCCTACAACCTGGTGCCGGTGCTCAGCGTGTGGGAAAACATTGTCCTGCCGGTGGAGCTGGACGGGGCCAAGGTAGATGAGGCCTATGTGCAGGAGGTCATCGCCACCCTGGGGCTGGAGAAGAAACTCACCAATCTCCCCAACCAGCTCTCCGGAGGCCAGCAGCAGCGGGTGGCCATTGCCCGGGCCCTGGCCACCAAGCCCGCCATTCTTCTGGCCGATGAGCCCACCGGCAATCTGGATAGCCGTACCAGCCAGGATGTGCTGGGGCTTATGAAGGTGACCGGGCAGAAGTTTGCCCAGACCATGGTGATGATCACCCATAACGAGGAGATCGCCCAGATGGCCGACCGCATCGTCCGCATCGAGGACGGACGGATCGTGACGCGGTAAGGAGGAGATCATGATGAAAGTCTCCAACCGCGGCTGTATCCGCCGTCTGAGCTTCCGGACACTGTTGGCAAATCGCACCCGAAATCTGGTGGCGGTGCTGGCCATCGCCCTGACGGCGATGCTCTTTACCTCTCTCTTTACCATTGCCCTCTCCATCAACGAGGGGATCCAGCAGAACAACTTCCGCCAGGCTGGCGGCTGGGCCCACGGCTCTTTCAAGTACCTCACTGAGGAGCAGTTTGAGGAATTGAAGGACGATCCTCTCATCGCGTCCTGGGGCCTGCGCCGCTTTGTGGGCATGCCCACAGAGGTACCCTTCAACAAATCCCATGTGGAGATCGGTTACTCCGACGCAAACCAGGCCCACTGGGGCTACTGCGACCCCATCGAGGGCCGTCTGCCCCAGGAGGGCACCGACGAGGCTGCCACCGACACCCAGGTGCTGAAGCTGTTGGGGGTGGAGCCGGAGATCGGCGCCCAATTCACCGTCACCTTTGATGTGGACGGCCATACCACCACCCAGACCTTTACCTTAAGCGGCTGGTGGGAGTACGATGAGGCGGTGGTGGCAAACCATATCCTCATTCCCGAGAGCCGGGCGGACGCTATCCTGGCAGAAGTGGGCGTCACCCCGCCCGGCAGCGACGGCATGACGGGCAGCTGGAATCTGGACGTGATGCTCAGGCACGGCGCCCGCTCCATCGCCTCCGATCTGGAGGAGATTTTGGCCGGCCACGGCTATCAGTCGGAGACCGCGGGAGAGGACTACATCTCCACCGGCGTCAACTGGGGCTACACCGGGGCGCAGCTCTCAGACAAGCTGGACCCCACCGTAGTGGTCATCATCGTGGGGATGCTGATCCTCATCCTGCTTACCGGGTATCTCATCATCTACAACGTGTTCCAGATCTCCGTGGCCGGGGACATCCGCTTCTATGGCCTGCTGAAAACCATCGGCACCACGCCCCGGCAGCTCCGGCGGATCATCCGCACCCAGGCGCTGCTGCGGTCACTCATTGGCATTCCCATCGGCCTGCTGGTGGGCTGGCTGCTGGGCGGCGTGCTCACGCCGGTCATTACCGCCCAGCTGGACGGGGTGGCCACGGTGGTCTCGGTCAGCCCCCTGCTCTTTGTGGGCGCGGCCCTCTTTGCCCTGGTGACGGTGCTTCTCTCGTGCCGCCGCCCCGGCCGCCTGGCAGGAAAGGTCTCTCCGGTGGAGGCGGTGCGCTATACCGAGGGCAAGGCGCTGAAACACAAGTCCGGGCGAAAGGGCAAAGGGGTCTCCCTGCTGTCCATGGCCTGGGCCAACCTGGGCCGCAGCCGGGGCAAGACCTTCATCACCGTGCTGTCATTGACCCTGGCCGTGGTGCTGCTGACCGCAACAGTCACCTTCACAAGCGGTTTTGACATGGACAAATATGTGTCCAACTTCACCGCCAGCGACTTTATCCTGGCCGATGCGGGCCAGTTCCAGACGGGTGGGGACAGCTTCAACGACGAAATGGGGGTGCCGGAGAAGGTCATCGCCGCCGTGGACGCTCAGGGCGGCATCACCGGGAGCGGCCGGGTGTACGGCAAGACTGGTCCGGCGCTGGAATTCGTCACCGAGGAATACTACCGCTCCATGTGGGGACGCTGGAACACCCGGGAGCAGCTGGACAGCATGGTAGCTTTCAAAGACCGCACCGAGGACGGCCTTCTGGCGGATCGGGTACAGCTCTACGGCATGGAGCCCTTTGCGCTCAGCCATCTGACAGTGTTGGAGGGAGATCTCTCAAAGCTGAACGACCCTGACGGGAATTATGTTGCCGCTGTATACATCGACGATGATTACGGAAATCCGGAGATGGACAGCCACTGGGCCCGGCTTGGGGATACGGTGACCATTCGCTATGTGGAGCAGACGGAATACTATAACCCTGATACCGGAGAGGTCTACGGTCCCTGGGAGAATGTGCCGGAGGGGGCCTGCTATGCGGATCGGGCGGTGAAGTACCGGGACGTGAACTACACCGTGGCGGCCCTGGTGATGGTGCCGTTTGCTTTCTCCTATCGCTACTACGGTTCCGATGAGTTCGTCATGGGGGCGGAGACGTTTCTCCGGGATACGGGAACTGACTCCGTCATGTACTACGCCTTCGATACCACCGACGAGGCCAACGCTGCAATGGAATCCTTCCTGGCGAACTACACGGAGAACCAGAACCCGCAGTTTGACTATGAGAGCAAGTCTACCTACGCCGGGGAATTTGAGAGCGTCCGCAATATGTACCTTCTGCTGGGGGGCGCCCTCAGCTTCATTGTGGGTCTGGTGGGTGTGCTCAATTTCTTCAACGCCATCCTCACGGGCATCACCGCCCGCCGCCGGGAGCTGGCGGTGCTCCAGTCCATCGGCATGACGGAGCGGCAGCTGCGGACCATGCTGGCCCTGGAGGGGCTGCTTTACACCGTGGGCGCGGCGCTTCTGGCCCTGGCCTTGGTTATGGTCACGGCCCCGTTTGTGGGTCCCGCTCTCGATGGACTGATCTGGTTTTTCACCTATCGCTTCACCCTCTGGCCCATCGCCGTGGTGCTGCATCTGTTCGGGGTGCTGGGCGTCCTGATTCCTCTTTTGAGCTGCCGCGCTGCCCAACGCTGCTCCGTGGTGGAGCGACTGCGGCAGGAATAAAATGCAGAGTCCCAAAGCCGACCCGTACACTGACCAGAGAACAGTGTTTCGTGGGATCCATTTGTGCGGAGCCAAAATCGATGCGGAATTTTCCGGACGACATCGTGCACACTTTGTTTGAATACAGGAAATACTATGTATGTGCACTGCTTGCCAATGCCTCTTTGATGCCCGCCATTGACAGGCCAAGGCACTGACAGTATGATAGGGCATTGGAACCATTGCATCTGGGATGCGGCGACAGGTAAAGGAAGAGAGCGTATACACAATGATTTTCTATTTTTCCGGAACAGGCAACTCGGCGTGGGCAGCCCGTCAGCTGGCCCGTCTCACCGGCAATGAGGCCTATGACATCACCGATCTGAAAAAGCTGCCGGATCTGAACCATGCCAAACAGATCGGCTTTGTTTTTCCGGTCTATGCCTGGGGCGCACCGGAGATCATGGCGGACTTTGCGAAAAAGCTGCCAAAACCCCAGGTGTTCACCTTCGGCGTCTGTACCTGCGGCGGGGACGCCGGCCTTGCCATGAAGCAGTTTTCCAAGCTGTACCCGCTGAGCAGCAGTTATAGTTTGCTGATGCCCAACAACTACATTCTCGGCTCCGATACCGATGACGAGGGCGAGATTCTGCAAAGGATCACCGCTGCCCGGGCGGAGCTAGCGCGGATTTCTGGGGAGATTCAGCGGCAGGAGCCGGTATACCGGGTCCACGAGGGTGGGCTGGCCGGAGTGAAGACCCATCTCGCCAACTTTGGATTCAACAGATTTGCCCGAAGCGCAAAGCCCTTCTTTGTGGAAGACAGCTGCAACGGGTGCGGCTGGTGTGCCGGAAACTGCCCGGCATCCGCCATTTCGATCCGGGACGGAAGGCCCGTATGGGCGGCCCGGTGCTACCAGTGCCTGCGCTGCATCAATGCATGCCCCCAGCAGGCCATCCAATACGGAAAGTCTACGGCTGGGCGCCGCCGCTATACTATCCGGGCATATCTGCCCAGGGAAGAGCGTTGAGGTGATTTGTCCATGAAAACAAATCCAATGTCCCGGCGCAAAAAGTGGCTTATCGCCGGAGAGATCGTTCTTCTGATCCTGACCATTTTGGCCGGGGCGTTTTTCTGGTATGTGTCCGATTACTACCGGGCGGAGGCTGTGGCACTTGCGGTGATGGGTCAGGATAGCGGTATCTCACAGCAGGACGGCCTGACCATCTTATCTCCGTCTTATCCCACCGATACCGCTATTATTTTCTATCCCGGCGCCAAGGTGGAGGCGGAGGCCTATCTGCCTTTGCTGGATCAGATCCGGCAGACCGGCGTCACCTGTATGTTGGTACATATGCCGTTCCGCATGGCGATTTTTGATGCCGACGCGGCGGAAGAGGTGACCGCCCGGTTCCCGGAGATCCAGCACTGGTACATTGCCGGGCACTCCATGGGCGGCGCCATGGCATCCAAGTTTGCCTCTGACCACCCCGACCTGGTGGACGGCCTCATCCTGATGGGGGCTTACATCTACGGGGACTATCCGGAGGAAAACACCCTGACCATCTACGGCTCCCTCAACCAAAGCGTGGAGGACCACATCGACTACACGGAAAACATCGTGGAGATCCAGGGCGGCAACCACGCCCAGTTCGGTAACTACGGTCCGCAGAAAGGCGATCCTCCGGCAACGATCTCTGCGGAAGAGCAGCAGAGGCAGACCGTGGAGGCCATCGCGGCCTTTCTTGTACAATAGAAAAAAGCGGGGTGCCAATCGGCACTCCGCTTTTTATAGTTCTCTTTGCAGATATACCATATCCACCAGCTGCACCCCACACTCATAGATGGGGTGATCGTAGTGGTCGGTGAAAAAGTTCTTGACCAGATGGTGCCTGCGAAAGCCGCAGGACTCATAAAAGGGGATCGTGGAGGGGCTGTCCCCGGTGCCAACCTGCATCGTTACATACTGGCCCGCGTATGTCCGGCTGAGAAACTCCACCAGAGCTTTTCCATAGCCCTTGCCCTGAAAGGCAGGCTCCACAGCGATGTTCTTCAGCTCCAGGATGCCGTTCCCTTCGTCGGTTACCACGCATTCGGCCTTGACGCCGTCGTCCTCCAGCACATACATGGTCCCACGCTCCAGGTAGCGGTCCACCATGTCCTCCTGCTCGTCCGCCAGCAGCAGCAAATCGAGATACGCCTTTTTGTGATCGATGACTTTCTGGATTTTCATGTCTGTCATCATCGCCTTTCGTATACCAAATCTACGATTCCGTTGTATGATTCCGTTCCCGCCAGCTTCAGGGGAAGTTCCTGAGAAAGCTCCGGAAACAGCCGTACACCCTTGCCCAGCACCGTGGGAATAACGGACAGCCACAGCTTGTCGATGAGATCTTTCTTTAGCAGTTGCCCGGCCACCAAAGCACCACCGCAGATCCAGATATTGCCCTTATGTTCCTCTTTCAGCTTGTCCGCCAGCTCTGTGATTGGCCCGTTCCAAAAGGTGATGCCCTCCCGGTTTGGCTCATTCCGATGAGTCACTACATAGCAGGGGCATCCTTCGTAGGGCCAGTTGTCCGGGGACAGCTCCGTGACGATCTGGTGGTAGGTAGACCAGCCCATGATGATGGCTTCCACCGTCTCATAAAAAGCGGGGTAACTGCCGAAATTCTCCGGCTCGCTGCCGTCGCCCCCCAGCCAGCTCACACCGCCCTGTTCGTCCGCAAGATAGCCATCCACGCCTACAGCAAGATATAACACAAGTCTTCCCATTACACTTTCCTCCATTGCTCCTATTGTACCCAATGGCCTCAAAAAGAACAAGGTAAAAGAAACATGACAGACAGTTGTCGTGTTCCTATGCTATAATGCAGACAGAATCAGGAAAGGCGGTGATTTCCGTGAAGATGGATCGGCTCATCGGCATCTTGTCCATTCTGCTCCAGCGGGAGAGGGTCACCGCGCCGGAACTGGCGGAGCAGTTCGAGGTGTCCCGCCGCACCATCCAGCGGGACATCGAGTCCTTGTGCCGGGCGGGCATCCACATCGCCACCGTTCAAGGGACGGGCGGCGGCATTTCCATCATGGAGGGCTATCGGGTAGACCGCACGGTACTCACTGCCCCGGAGATACAGGCCATTCTGGCGGGGCTGCGGAGTTTGGACAGCGTCAGCGGCACCCGGCGCTATGCCCAGCTGATGGAGAAGCTGTCCGCCGGAACGGGCGGGTTGGTAAGCGGCGGCGCCCACATGCTCATTGACCTGGCCTCCTGGTACAAAACCAGCCTGCCGCCAAAGATCGAGCTCATCCAGGGTGCCATCGAGCAGCACCGCACCATCCGTTTTGCCTACTTTTCCCCTAAGGAGGAATCGGTGCGCACCGTGGAGCCCTGCTATCTGGTGTTCCACTGGTCCAACTGGTATGTATGGGGTTGGTGCCGGAGCCGTAAGGACTTCCGCCTGTTCAAACTGAACCGCATGACAGAGCTTACTACTGGCGATTCCTTTGCGCCTCGCTGCGCACCGATGCCGGACCTTGCGCCGGAGCGGGTCTTTCCCGTTAAATATCAGGTCACAGTCCTCTTTGATCCCGCCTGCCGCTGGCGGCTGGTGGAGGAGTACGGGGCAGACCGCTTTACCGTGGAGCCGGACGGCCGGCTGCGCTTTACCGGCGGCTTTCCCGATGCCGACAGTGTGCTCAGCTGGGTTTTGACATTTGGGGACAAGGCGGAACTGCTGGAGCCGGAGGAACTGCGGGAGCAGCTTGGGGATTTGATGAACACTCTGGCCCGCCGTTACAGGAGGGATTGATATGGCGTCTCATCAGGACTTTGTGGACTATGTGGCCGAGCAGCTAGCCTGTGCCGGGGTTATCCGCAGCCGGAAGATGTTTGGGGAGTACGGCCTCTACTGCGACGATGTGTTCTTTGCCGTTATCTGTGACGACCAGCTTTTTGTCAAAATCACTCCGGCGGGGGAGGCGGCCTTTCCCCATCTGCCCAAGGCCCCGCCCTACGAGGGCGCCAAGGATTACATCTGGGTGGAGGATGTGGACGACCGGGACACCATGACTGCCCTCACCCGCCTTACCTGTCTGGCCCTTCAGGCCCGGCCGAAAAAACGGAGGAAATGACCATGGCCTTTGACTACAAAAAGGAATACAAGGAGTTCTATCTGCCGCCCAAGCATCCGGGTATCGTCACAGTGCCCGCCATGAACTTTCTGGCCGTGCGGGGGCAGGGCGATCCCAACGAGGAGGGCGGCGCCTACAAGCAGGCCCTGGAACTGCTCTATGGGGTGGCCTACGCCATCAAAATGAGCAAGATGGGCAATCACAAACTGGCAGGCTACTTCGACTATGTGGTGCCGCCGCTGGAGGGGCTGTGGCGGCAGGAGGGTGTCCACGGCGTGGACTATTCCCGTAAGGCGGATTTCCGGTGGATCTCCCTCATCCGCCTGCCGGAGTTCGTGACCAGAGAAGCTTTTGGCTGGGCTGTCCGGGAGGCGACGGAAAAGAAGCGGCGGGACTTTTCTCCCGTGGAGTTCTTCTCCTGGGAGGAGGGGCTGTGTGTCCAGTGCGTGCACATCGGCCCCTATGACGACGAGCCTGCCACCGTGGCGGCCATGGAGGCGTTTGCCAAGGCCCAGGGCTATGAAGAGGACTTTGGCAATGGCCGGTTCCATCACGAGATCTATTTGAGCGATGTGCGGCGGTGTCGGCCGGAAAAACTGAAAACCGTCATCCGCCACCCCATCAGGAGGATACTATGAAAGGCTTTACCCGTACGGAAACCCGCTTCTCTCTCTGCGGTCTCAACTGCGCCCTCTGCTCCATGCACCTGGGCGGCTACTGCCCCGGCTGCGGCGGCGGGGCGGGCAATCAGAGCTGCGCCATCGCCAGATGCTCCCTGGAGCATGGCGGCATCCAGTTTTGCTGGGAGTGCCCGGAATACCCCTGCCCCCGCTACGAGGGCTTCGACGACGGGGATTCCTTTGTCCCACACCGGCACCGGCAGCAGGATGTTGCCCAGGCACGGGCGCTGGGGTTGGACACTTACCTTGCTCAGCTGGAGGAAAAGCGGGCCGTTTTGGAGCAGCTTCTGGCCCATTACAACGACGGCCGACGTAAGACGTTTTTCAACACGGCGGTCTGCCTCCTGCCCCTGGAGGATTTGCAGTCTGTGACGGCCGCACTGGACAGCCGGCCGGAGCTGAGCGAGCAGGCGGTCAAGGAGCGGGCCCTGGCTGCCGTCGGACTGCTCCAGGAGGCGGCGGATCGCCGGGGCATCAGCCTGAAGCTGAACAAAAGGCCAGGAAAGGGGTGATCCCATGGCAACTTCCAGGATGACGGTCCATTTTCCCTGCCCGGTGGAGCAGGTGTGGAAGACCGTAACAGACCTTATGAATACCGCCTGGCGCAGCGACCTCAAACGGGTGGAGGTCCTGGACGAGACCCACTTCGTGGAGCACACCAAAAGCGGCTACGCCACGCATTTTACCGTCACAGCCTGTGAGCCCCCTCGCCGCTGGACCTTTACCATGGACAACGGCAATATGTCCGGCGCCTGGGAGGGCATCTTCGAGGCGGCGGAGGGCGGTGCCCGGCTCCATTGCACCGAGACGGTCCACGCCAAGCACTGGTGGATGCGCCCCTTCGTCCCCGGCTATCTGAAGCGGCAGCAAAAGCGATATCTGGACGATTTGCGGAAGGAGCTGCTGAAATGAGCCGTGTTACTCCGCGTTGCTTGCGGCAACGGGCCGCTTTCCCTACAATGGGGAGCGAAAGGAGTGAGCCCACATGTTAAACGAAAACATCAAAGCGCTTCGCAGATCCAGGGGCCTTTCCCAGCAGGAGCTGGCAGTGAGGCTGAATGTGGTGCGGCAGACCATCTCCAAATGGGAGCAGGGGCTGTCGGTCCCGGATTCGGATCTGCTCATCGCCCTGTCGGAAGCGCTGGAGACTCCTGTGAGCACGCTGTTAGGCGAGACGGTGGCGGAGTCGGAGGCGGATGCGGTCAAAGCACTCTCGGAAAAGCTGGAGATCATCAACTTGCAGTTTGCCCGCAGAAAGGCACTTAGAAGAAGCATCCTGCACTGGCTGTTCATTGCGTTATGCGCGGGCATTGTGACCGTTTCCGGGGCCTTGGTCATCGTAAACAGCCCCTACCTGGGCTGGGATTACAGCGCCCCGGAGACCGCCGTCATGGGCGTGGCGCTTCATGCATTTGAATGGCTGTTTGTCCGGCTGGCACCCATAGCCCTGACGGCGGCGATCGCCGGAGCTTGTTTGACAAGAAAAAAGCACCCGCTTTGAAATCGGCACAAAACTCAAACCGTGTCGTTCTCTTTTGGCATGATATCCTTTATGATCCTATCAGCAGCTGCAAAGAATGGATTATAAGAGGAGAACAGACACCATGAATACGGATAAAATTTTTGCGGAAGCCATTGCCAACGAATACGCCCCCAAGGATACCTCCAAGGTCGTTGCGCTGAGAAAGCTGGATTGGAAAGCAAAGCGCGCGGCGACACTCTTCGCCTATGGCTTTGGCATCGGGATGGCACTGGTCCTGGGCCTGGGGATGTGCCTTTCCATGCAGGTGATCGGGGGAGGCGGTGTCCTGATGACGGGGGCCGGGATCCTGCTGGGGTTCCTGGGCATCATCGGGATAGGTTTGAACTATCCCGTCTACAAGAAGCTCCTGCGGTCCGGCAAGGAAAAGTATGCCTTCGAGATCATGCAGCTGGCCCGGGAGATCAGCGAATCGGCAGAGTAAACCAGGAGGAGGGCGGCAGATGAACAAATCCGAGAGTAAATATTTCAATACCGCCCTGCGGATGGACGAGGCGCTCCTGGCTCTGCTGGAGGAGAAGGATCTGGAATATATCACGGTGAAGGAGATCTGCCGCCGGGCCGGGGTGAACCGCACCACCTTTTACCTGCACTATGAGACCATCGCCGACCTTGTGAACGAGACCCTGGAGATGATCAACCGGCGCTTTCTCTCCTATTTTCCACAGCAGGAAGAGGAGATCCTGAGCAATATGGGCGGCCGGGAACGGGAAGACCTGGTCCTGGTCACCCGGGAATATCTGCTTCCTTACCTCCGCTTTATACGGGACAACAAAAAGGTCTATCGGGCGGCATTCCGGAATCCCGGCAGCATGCAGGCCCATACACGATATGGGGAGCTGAAGCGGCATATCATTGGCCCTATTCTGGAGCGGTTTGAGATCCCGGAGGCCCACCGTCCCTATTACATGGCCTACTATGTGGAGGGCATCATCGCGATCGTCAAGGAGTGGCTGCGGCAGGACTGCGCGGATGAGGTGGAGATGGTCGCAGGCATCATCGAGTCCTGCGTGCGGCCCAAGGGCAGCAGCCGTGAGGAATAATCCAAGCGTTGTTTGTCAGCAGTAATGATAGAGCCTCCCGTGCTGCGTTTTATCAGGAAAACAGCATGGGAGGCTTGCTTTTGAAAGAGTGTCAGAGTCAAGCGGGACTTTCAAAGCTTTTGGATTTCCTGCTGGAGCCGCTCCAAAAATTCCGCTGCCGGGATGCCGTCCATCTGGGTGTGGTGGAACTGGAAGGACACCGGCAGCGTGGCGCGCAGCCACTTTTTCCGGTATTTGCCCCAGATGAGGAAGGGATTGTTGCAGCATCCGGCGTAGATGTTCACCGCGCCGTCGATCTCATACCCTGCCAGAGCCGAGGTGCCGATGACCGTATCGTCCTCACCCAGCTCATAGCTCTCCCCGCTCTCGCGGACCTGCCCGGTGAGCTTCCGATCCCCGTATTCCAAGGCGGCTATCATACCGGGATTTTAAGCCGTTTTCTCGCCTCTGTTCGGGGCGCGGGGCATTCACATCCTCGTTTTGAGCTGCCGTGCCGCCCTTTGCTATTCCGTGGTGGAGCACCCTGCGCTGGTGCTCGCATTCTTCAAGAGAAAAAAACGTCGCAGGAGGAAACCAGCCCCCGGGTGATATTCGTCTATATCAGTAAGCGGCGTCCAGAGCCGCTGCTCCCGCTGGGCGGGGCATATTGCAGAAGCGGTGTCCGGCGCCCTGGAGACACTACGGGATCTGCACGCAAAATCATATCGTGGATGTCATTGCACAGAAGGAACCCCGTGTGTTTTATTCAGGAAGCGTGGAATGATAGCGGGGAGACCACAATATCACCATTCTTATACGCTGAGAGGAAACTATGATCGAAATCAAAGGAAAATACAGTGAGGCCAGGATCTTCACCGACGTGGTGGACAGCGCCTCCATCGCACAGGTCCAGGAGCTGTGCGATCAGGAATTCACGGTGGGCAGCCGCATCCGGCTCATGCCCGACATCCACGCGGGCAAGGGCTGTACCATCGGCACTACCATGACCATCACCGACAGGGCGGTGCCCAATCTGGTGGGCGTGGACATTGGCTGCGGCATGGAGACCACCCGCATCCGGGAGGGACGGCTGGAGCTTCAAAAGCTGGACAAGCTGATCTATGAGAGGATCCCCTCCGGCTTCTCTATCCGGGACAAGGCCCACCGCTATCTCGATGAGATCGACCTGAACGAGCTGTGCTGTGCCCGCCATGTGGATCTGCTGCGGGCGGAAAGGAGCATCGGCACTCTGGGCGGCGGAAACCACTTCATCGAGGTGGATAAGGACGACGAGGGGAATCTCTACATCGTGGTCCACTCCGGCAGCCGCCATCTGGGTGTGGAGGTGGCCAGCTACTATCAGGAGGCGGGCTACAAGGTCCTGAACCATACCGATGATGCCTCACTGGAGGCGCTGGTTGCCCGGATGAAGGCAGAGGGCCGGGAGAAGGAGATCCAGAAAGAGCTGAAGAGGCTCCGCAACATCAAGCAGACCAGCATCCCCAAGGCCCTGGCCTATGTGTCCGGGGAGCTGTTCCGGCAATATATCCACGACATGAAGATCGTCCAGCGCTTTGCCATGCTCAACCGGCAGGCCATGATGGACGAGATCATCAAAGGCATGAAGCTCCACGTGGAGGAGCAGTTCACCACTGTCCACAACTATATCGATACCGACGCCATGATCCTGCGCAAAGGTGCCGTGTCCGCCAGAGCAGGGGAGCAGCTGCTCATCCCCATCAACATGCGGGACGGGAGCCTGCTCTGCGTGGGCAAGGGCAACGAGGACTGGAATTGCTCCGCTCCCCACGGCGCGGGACGGCTCATGAGCCGGGCAGATGCCAAGCGGTCCTTTACGGTGTCCGAATTCAAAAAACAGATGGCGGAGGTCTACACCACCTCGGTGAGCAAAGCCACCCTGGATGAGTGCCCCATGGCCTACAAGGGGATGCAGGATATCCTGGACAACATCGGCCCCACGGCGGATGTTGTAAAGATCATCCGCCCCATTTACAACTTCAAGGCCGGAGATGAGAATTGAGCCATGGAGCAGGGCAGAAGCATATCGAACTTGGTATGTGCGCCGCTGCGTTGAAAGCGGCGTCATCTCCCAAACGGAATCTGACAAAGAGCCCTTCGGGACAGGCGGCGGCTGGCGCCTGTCCCGAAGGGCCTTCTGGTCATTTGCACTCTTTCGGATTTCGGGATTGCAGAGCATCCATCCCAGCAAAACCCCCATATGATCCACACGCGGGCGCGGCTGGCGCTGGACAGGGGAGCAGAGCGGTGTGCGGAAAGCAAGAAAAAAGCAAGGATTTTATTTCGCGCAGCAAAACGATTCTATGGTATGATAAAAAGCCTGTGGAGGTGAGGCTATGAAAGTAAGTCCGATGGCCCATCGGCGTGTGCTTGATTACGCATATATGGACGTTGACGCGCTGTTCCGGGACTTTCACATTTCCGACCAGGGTTACAGCGATGAACAGGCGGAGGAAAGCCGCATCCGGTATGGGAACAACCGTTTATCAGGCCGGGCTTCGGATACGGTGCTCTATCGGCTGCGGCGGGCCTTTTTCAATCCGTTCACCATCATCTTGTTTGTGCTGGCCTGCATTTCCTTTTTGACCGATGTGGTATTGGCGTCCAATTTCAGCCGGAATATGACCACGGTGGTGATCATTTTGTGCATGCTGCTTATCAGCGGCGCGGTGCGGTTTACCCAGGAACTGCGGGCAAAGCGTGTGGCAGACCGCCTGACAGGGATGATCGCCTCCACGGTGCTGGTGCGCAGAAACGGAAAATGGGTCAGGATGTCCTCCACCGAACTGGTGGTGGGCGATCTGGTCCGCCTGTCTGCCGGAGACCGTGTCCCGGCAGATATCCGGCTGACTGCGGCAAAGGATCTGTTCGTCTCACAATCGGTCATCACGGGTGAAAGTGCGATTTTGGAAAAAAACGCCCAAACGCTTTTGAAGGGATCGCCGCGGTCCTATGCCGGGTACCGCAACCTTGCTTTCATGGGCTCCGCCCTTACCGGCGGCAGCGGTGAGGGCGTTGTGCTGGCTGTGGGCGAGGACACGGTTTATGGCGGCTTTGCCGCAGCGGAATCCTCGCGGAAAAACCGGTTTGATCAGGGGGCCAATTCCATTGCGTGGGTGCTTGTCCGCTTTATGGCGGTTTTGATCCCGGTGGTGTTCATTGCCTGCGGCCTGACAAAAGGCGACTGGGTTTCCGCATTCTTGTTCGCGCTGTCGGTTGCCGTGGGGCTGACGCCGGAAATGCTTCCCATGGTCATCAGCGCCTGTCTGGCCAAGGGCGGCGCGGCCATGGGGAAAAAGCAGACCGTGGTGAAGAATATCAATGCCATGCAGGGATTCGGCAGCATGGACGTTTTGTGCGTGGACAAGACCGGGACCCTGACCGGAGACCGGATCACCCTGGAATATTACATGGATATCCTGGGCAACGAGAGCCAAAAGGTGCTGGACCTTGCCTATTTGAACAGCCTCTATCATACCGGGGTCAAGAATCCTCTGGACAGCGCTCTGCTGCGCTGCCGCCGGATGCCGGGCTGCCAGGTGTACTTTCAGGAACTGGCCGCCCGAAACCGGAAGCTGGATGAGCTGCCTTTTGACTATGAGCGGCGGTTTGCCAGCGTTCTGGTGGGGAACGGGGAAGAAAACATGCTGATCATAAAGGGCGGTATCGACGAGGTGTGCCGCCGGTGCGGCAGTGTGGAGTACAAGGGCGAGCGCCATGAGATATCCGGCGACGGAACGGAAAGTGTCCGCGCCGTTGTAGACGAGATGCTGGAAGACGGGATGAAGGTGCTGGCCGTGGCCTATAAGCCGCTGAAAGAGGCTGTACTGTCCCGAGAAGACGAGCATGACTTCATCCTGCTGGGATATCTGGCTTTCTTTGACGCACCCAAGGAGAGCGCTGCCGGCGCCCTGGAAAAATTGCGGCAGCTCCATGTGGGGGTGCGGGTGGTGACGGGAGATCACCGGGATATTGCGGTTTCTGTCTGCCGCAGACTGGGCATCGACACCGCACAGACGCTGACTGGCAGGGAAATGGAGCAGCTGGAGGAAGATGAACTTCCAATAAAAATCGAACACACCACCTTGTTTGCGGAACTGTCTCCCAGGCAAAAGGTGCAGGTGGTGCAGCTCCTTCGGGCCAACGGGCACACCGTGGGCTTTTTGGGGGACGGCATGAACGACCTGCCGGCCATCGTGGAGGCGGATGTGGGGATCTCCGTGGACACTGCGGCGGAGGCTGTCAAGGAAGGGGCAGATGTGATCCTGCTGAAAAAGGATCTGCATGTGCTGGAGGAGGGCATCCAGGAGGGACGGAGGGCCTTTGCCAATGTGTCCAAGTACATCAAGGTCACGGCCTCCTCCAATTTCGGCAACATCCTCTCCATTGTGATCGCCAGTGTATTTCTCCCGTTTTTCCCCATGACATCGCTGCAGCTGTTGCTGCTGAATCTTCTCTATGATACGCTCTGCCTGGTTCTGCCGTGGGACCATGTGGATGAGGAGATTTGTTCCCGGCCCCTGGAGTGGTCCGGCAGAACACTGGGCCGCTTCATGCGCTTTTTTGGCCCGATCAGCTCCTTTTTTGATATTCTGACCTTTTCCTATCTGTTCTTTGTGCTGTGCCCGACGGTATGTGGGGGAAGCTTTGCCTCCCTGGCCGGAAGCAGCGGGGCGCTGCACTTTATTGCCCTTTTTCAGACCGGATGGTTTCTGGAGTCCATGTGGACCCAGGTGCTGATCCTGCACCTGCTGCGTACGCCAAAAGTGCCTTTGCTGCAAAGCAGGCCCTCCCGGCCGGTGATGCTGGTCACCCTGCTGGGCACGTTGTTCTTTACCGTTCTGACCTTCACTCCGGCCGGCAGACTGCTGGGCCTCACTCCGCTGCCGCCGGTCTATTTCGCCTTTTTGGCAATGGCCGTTTTGCTGTATCTGCTCTGGGTCACGTTGGCCAAAGGCTGGTATATCCGCCGCTTCCGGGAACTGCTGTAAGAGAGGAGGAATCTGCAATGAAAAAACGTGTCGGATTTATTACGCTGGATTTCTCCCTTGCAAGCTGGCTTTCCAAGTCGCTTCAAACCTGTCCCTGCACCCATGGCGCGGAGCTGCGGGAAGGGCTGGAAGACCTGATGAGCGGCAGGGCGGAGTTTTTGATGCTGGAGCTGGGAGCGCGGGAGCACGAGACCGCGGCGGAGGATACTCTCCGCTGCGGCGGTCTCGTCATCGATCTGAGGCTGCGCCGGGTCAGCCGGGAGGGAACAGAAATTTCCCTGACCCCAAAGGAGTTTGATATTTTGTATTTCCTGGCCCGCAACAGGGGAGAGGTGTTTACCAAGGAGCAGATCTATCAGGCCGTGTGGGAAAGCGACTATTTGCTGGATGACAGCAATATCATGGCCTTTATCCGGAAGCTGCGGAAGAAGATCGAGCCCAACCCTGACGCACCCCAATATATCCTGACGATCTGGGGGATCGGATACAAGTTCAGTGACAAGCTGTAAGCCAAAATCCTTACTAAATCGCAAGAAAATCGCAAGGTTTTGAACCTGTGATTTTTCTTGCGGTTTTTTTATACTCGTTGAGGACGCAGAGAGGGGGGAACGATATGGATTCTGACGGCAGTCCCAAAAGGCCTGTACAGTGCAACGCGTATGATATCTTGACACGCCGGCTGTATGGCCCTGAACCATGCAAGGAGGTAAGAAATCATGAACAGAAAAGAAAACCGCCGCCTGGCACGCCAGGCGGCGCAGCAGGCGGTCCTCCGCGACGGATTGAACCGCAGGATTCACGATGCGGCGGCCGCCCCGGCCAACGTTCTTCTCAGGGAGCTCCGCGCTCCGCTGGGCGGCCTTGACCCGGAGGCCGTTGCCGCCAGCCGGGCCCAATACGGCAGCAACAGGGTGACCCACGAAAAGAAAAAATCTCTGCCCAGACGGCTGGCCGGCGCGTTTATCAATCCTTTTACCGCCATTCTCCTCTGCCTGGCCCTGGTCTCCACCATGACGGACATGGTGTTCCCCAGCCTTTCTTTATTCGGAAGTGTACCGGAGGATTTTGACTGTTTGACCGTGGTCATTATTCTGACGATGGTCCTCATCTCCGGCGTTCTCCGCTTTGTCCAGGAGTCCCGCAGCGGCAGCGCGGCGGAGAAGCTGCTGGCCATGATCACCACCACCTGTACGGTCACCCGCAGAGGACAGGAAAAAGCGGAGATACCCATGGATGAGCTGGTGGTGGGGGATATGGTCCATCTGTCCGCCGGGGACATGATCCCCGCTGATGTGCGCATTCTGGAGGCCAAGGATCTGTTTATCAGTCAGGCAAGCCTCACCGGCGAAAGCGAGCCGGTGGAGAAGCAGCCTCAGGCAAATCCGCCGAAGGAGAACGTGACGGATTATACCGACATCGCCTTTATGGGCAGCAGCGTGGTCTCCGGCAGCGCCCTGGCCGTGGCCATCTGCGTGGGGGACGATACCCTCTTTGGCTCCATGGCTTCCGCGGTGGCGGGAGAGGCTGCGGAGACCAGCTTTACCAAGGGAGTGAACGCCGTTTCCTGGGTGCTCATCCGCTTTATGCTGGTGATGGTCCCCCTGGTCTTTTTCATCAACGGCATCACCAAGGGAGACTGGCTGGACGCATTCCTCTTCGCCATTTCCATCGCTGTGGGGCTGACCCCGGAAATGCTGCCCATGATCGTGACCACCTGTCTTGCCAAGGGCGCGGTGTCCATGAGCAAAAAGCAGACCATTGTCAAAAACCTCAACTCCATCCAGAACTTTGGGGCCATCGATATTTTGTGTACCGATAAGACCGGAACACTGACCCAGGACCAGGTGGTGCTGGAATACCATCTCAACGTAAACGGGGAGGATGACACCCGGGTGCTGCGCCACGCCTATCTCAACAGCTATTTCCAGACCGGCTACAAAAATCTCATGGACCTGGCCATCATCCGCAAAACAGAGGAGGCCGAGGCGGAGGATCCCCGGCTGGTGGATCTGTCGGAGCACTATGTGAAGGTGGACGAGATCCCCTTTGACTTTGCCCGCCGGCGCCTGAGCACCGTGGTGCAGGACCAAGCCGGAAAGACCCAGATGGTGACCAAGGGAGCCGTGGAGGAGATGCTGGATTTTGTGGGCCGGGCGCTGGCTGCTGTGCTGGATACGGCGGCGGTCATTGACTGAGGGGACGGACCTGCTGCATCCGGCCGGCCTCAGACCATCAGAAAGAGAGGAAAGCCCTGTGACCGGTATGGTTACAGGGCTTTTTCTTCCCCGTGACGGTCGGAACACTTTTGGAGGAGCAAGACCGGTCGGCGGAGTACCGCAGCGGAGGAAATCTCTTTGACGGCTTTTTTGCCGACTGGATGGTGCTGGATCGGATCCAGCAATCCCGAAGACAGGTGCAGGAGACCAAAAGCCAGATCCGCAGCACGCTGGACTATCTGCGGACGCTGGCCGATCAGACCGCCGGGGAAAGGACGGATGTCCGGCGCCGGATTCAGGAGCTGGTGGACAGTGTGCCCATGTGAGCAGCTGCCGGCGCACAAAAACCGAAGAAAGAAGGAGAACAGCAGATGGAGGATGGGATAGGAGCGCAAGCGCTCTCTCTGCTCTGGATTGACTGGACGGAGCACGTGGTGTCGTTCCATGAGGAGGCCGGGTTTGAGCGGCTGGAGTTCCCCTCCCATGAGGAGAAGATGGAGTATGTCTTTGAAAAGACGTCCAACGGCTTTCGCATCCAGTGAGGGGACCGTTTCCCGGAATGCAGGATCACAAGAAGCGTCAGTAACGTTGCCACCGAGCACCTCGCAAAGTGCTTTGAGGAAAGGCGGTTTTAGAGGATCTTGATTTTGCTCTCCGGAAAAGGAAGGTTTACGGCCTGCGGACCGCCCAAAAAGAAGAAAACGCCGGTGAGAAGGGCGTCTCCGGGGACACTTCCGGTTTTGTACACAAGGACAGGAAAGAGCGGAGCCGATCCCGCGGGCAAAATGCCTGTGAAGCAGTGACAAGGGAATATTTTTTATGAGAGCTGGTGACCCGCGGCCTGACCGAGGGTCATCGGCTTTTATACGCCCGTCTGCGGAAACACAAGGGGCGCTCGTGACATTTCCTCCGCGGCTGTGCTATAATGCCGATAATGGACAGAAGAGGGGGTGTCCGCTATGGCCGTTGAGAACGGCGAGTGGATCATGCGGGGGCTTCGTTGGGATGACCCTGCCCGCATCCGCAGCTGGCAGGAGCTGATCCGATGGATTGATCAGGTCGGATTTTTGCCGCTTTTCAAAAATGAGATCGACGGCTTTTCCGTCGAGGAGCATACCGCCGATCTCTACTGGTGGAGCGGGGACCCGGCACAGGATCCCTGGCAGTGGCGGCAGTGCATTGCCCGCAGCGGCCAGGTGGCCTACGACAAGTTTTTCGGCAGAAAGGCTGGGTTCATCTCCAGGGTCTGGTTTCCCCACTTTGCCAACTGGCGGCGGGACGGATATGATTTTGACAGCCGCTGGGACGAGGAACTGGCCAGCATGCGCCAAAAGCGCATCATGGACCAGTTTGCCGGCAGGGAGGAGCTGTACTCCTTCGAGCTCAAGCGCTTGGCCGGATTCGGCAGGGAGGGCGAAAAGAACTTTGAAGGAACGGTGACCGAGCTGCAGATGGGCGGCTATCTGTTGATCCGGGATTTCCGGCAGCGCCTGAACAAAAAAGGCCAGCCCTATGGATGGCCCATCTCCGTCTACGCCATGCCCGAGTCGCTTTGGGGCTATGAGCATATCACTTCCGCCTACTCGGCGGAGCCGCCGCAGTCCAAAGAACTGGTTTATAAGCAGGTGCGGAAAAATTTCCCGGCGGCTACGGAGGAGACGCTTCGAGTTGTGCTGGGATGGGACAAATAAGGGGGGCATCATGCGGATTCTCATGCTGGGCAACAGCTTTACTTTTACCAATGACCTGCCCCAAATGCTGGCAGAGCTCACCGGCGGGGAAGTGATCCACCACACCCGGGGCGGGGCGCGGCTTTCGGAGCACCTGAATCCAAATACGAAACTGGGAGAGCGGACCCAGGCGGCCCTGCGGGATACGCGCTGGGACTATGTGGTGCTTCAGGAAATGAGCCACGGACCCGTGACCTCTCCCAAAAGCTTCTTTTCCAGCGTGGAGCGGCTGTGCGGACAGATCCGCCAAAACGGAGCCGTCCCCGTTCTTTATGCCACCTGGGCCTATCAAAAGGGTGGAAGCAAGCTGGCGGAAAAGGGCTGGGACTATGACGAGATGGCCTGTAAAATGTCCGAGGCCTATCATAGAGCGGCCCGGGAGAATCACGCCCTCATCGCGGATGTGGGACAGCGGTTTTATGAGTTGTCCAATACCCAAACGCTCTATGCCGCCGACGGTGTACATCCCAATGAGTGTGGATCCCGTATTGCCGCACAGACCATTGCTGCGGCCATTCAAGAACAGGAGGAGAAAGGATCATGATTCGAGATATCTGCAAGGACGAGGCGTTTCTGGCCCAGAAGGCAGGACTTGCCACTCCGGAAGATCTTCCGGTTGCCGCGGACTTGCTGGAGACGCTGGAGCACCATAAGAACGGCTGTGTGGGAATGGCGGCCAACATGATCGGCGTGAACAAACGCATCATCGTTTTCGATAACGAGGGCACCTACATAGTCATGTTCAATCCGGAGATCATCAAAAAAAGCGGCCCCTACGATGCGGAGGAGGGATGCCTGTCTCTTGCCGGCATCCGCCCGGCCAAGCGGTGGAAGTCCATCAAGGTGCGCTGGCAGAACGAGAAATTTCAGGAGCGGCTGAAGACCTTCACCGGCTGGACGGCGCAGATCATCCAGCACGAGATCGACCACTGCGAGGGGATCCTCATATGAAAAAATGTAAGATCACCGTGATGCGCATCACCCGGTATGAGGACCTGATGTCGCAATACGAAAACCCCATCTCCCATGCCTGCGACATGGAGGAGGGGCAGACCTTCATCGCCAACGGCTGGGAAATGCCGGAGGGCTTTTGCCCCAGCGCCTGGGATACACTCTCGCCTTTCGTCCTGGCCCTGAGCCACGGCGCACAGGATTTTTATGGCGGCTGGATGAAAAATCCCAGGTCCGCCATGCTCTCGTGCAACGACGGCTTCCGTCCGGTCAGCTTCCTGGTGGAGGCTCTGGACGAGGACGCGGACTGAGGAGGGAAGAGACCATGTTTGAAAACAAAGTCGCGGTCATCACAGGCGGGGCCAAAGGCATCGGCAAGGCCATCGCGGAGGAATTCCGGCGGGAGGGTGCACGGGTGTGCATCATCGACCTGCTGGAAAATGACTATTATAAGGGGGATATCGCTGACCAGGCAGTTTTGGAGGACTTTGCCCGCAAGGTCATCGGAGACTATGGTCATGTGGACTATCTCATCAACAATGCCTTGCCTTTGATGAAAGGTATTGATGCATGTACCTACGAGGAGTTCAACTATGCCCTGCGGGTGGGGGTCACCGCGCCTTTTTACCTTGCAAAGCTGTTTGCGCCCCACTTCGCCCCCGGCGGGGCCATCGTGAACATCTCCTCCTCCCGGGACCGGATGAGCCAGCCCCAAACGGAGAGCTACACGGCGGCCAAGGGCGGCATCTCCGCCCTGACCCACGCACTGGCGGTGAGCTTTGCGGGTCGGGTGCGGGTGAATGCCATCGCCCCCGGCTGGATCGATACCGACTATACCGTTTACAAGGGCCCGGACGCCGTCCAGCAGCCTGCGGGGCGGGTCGGCAACCCCATGGACATCGCAAATATGGTACTGTACCTCTGCTCGGACAAGGCCGGGTTTATCACCGGGGAGAATATCTGCATCGACGGCGGTATGACCCGCCAGATGATCTACCATAACGACTTTGGCTGGAGATTGGAGGAGACCACGTGAAAACCGCCGTCTGCTATTACTCCCGCCACCATGGTAACACCCGGAAAGTACTGGAGGCCATGGCGGAGGAGGGGGAGACCGACCTGATCGACGTGACTGCCCGCCAGAGCGTCTGCCTGGAAGAATATGACTGCATCGGCTTTGCCTCCGGCGTCTATTTCGGGAAATTCCAGGAGAGCGTCCTGGCCTTTGCCCGGCAGTACCTGCCAGCGGGCAAGCCGGTGTTTTTCGTCTGTACTTACGGCGGAACAAAAGGCAAGGGAGCCGGGGCTCTGGCGGAGATCGCCGGGGAGAAACGCTGCCCGGTACTGGGAGAGTTTTCCTGCCGCGGCTACGATACTTTCGGCCCCTTCAAGCTGGTGGGCGGCATTGCCAAGGGACACCCCAATGCACGGGATCTGGAGAGAGCCAGAAAATTTTACCGGGAGATCCAGGCGCAGGACTCCGGCAGATAAAGATGGGAGGACCTGTATGAAGCTTGCCATTCTTTCCGACACCCATGGCCTGCTGCGGCCGGAGGTGGTGGAACACCTGAAAACCGCCGATGGGATCCTCCACGGCGGCGATATCAACAAACAGGAAATCGTGGACCAACTGCGGCAATACGCCCCACTGTATGTGGTCCGGGGAAACAACGACAAGGCGTGGGCGGAGGACATCCCCCACCACCTGACGGTTACTCTGGGCGGCGTGACGTTTGCCATGGTCCACAACAAAAAAGAGCTTCCGGCGGATTTGACCGGGGTGGATGCGGTGGTGTTCGGCCACTCGCACAAATATGTACAAGAGGAAAAAGACGGCGTTCTCTGGCTCAATCCCGGCTCCTGCGGGCCCCGGCGCTTTCATCAGGAGATCACCATGATGACGGCGGTGGTGGAGGACGGCAGCATCCGGGTGGAGAAGATCACCATTCCCCACGAGGTGAAATGATGGAGCTGGGACTGACTTTTCCCCTCCAGCGATATCTGAAAATAAAACCGCCGTCTTACGGCATAGAGCCGGACCGGCGGTTTTGCTGGGACCTCCATGTGATCGACCTGCGGGGACGCAAATGCCTGCTGGCTGTCCACTGCCACAGCCGGTATGCCTTCGTGCGCTATGACGTGGCGCCCCTCCAATGGGCGGACCTTTCCGGCCTGTTCCGGACGGGACTTCTTGAGAGCCTGGACGCTGCCGGTTTTACCCGGGCGCAGGCGGAGGCGTACCTTCAGCAGGCAGGGGATATGGAGATCACCCGGACCCATGGCCGCAGGGAGGTGGCGTTCCTCAACCGAGCCTGGGAGGACGTACTGGCGCTGGACCTGTGCCTGGACACCGATCATCAGGCCCAGCCCCTGCTGGACCATGCCGTCAATGCCCGGTCCAGCCGCTGCGCGGGGGCTGCGGAGTTGGGAACGGGTCTGGCGCGGATGAAGGCTGAATTACAGGAAGAAACGGCATTGGAATGAAAACGGAACGATTTCTCTCCGAGCCAACAGCATCGGAGCCTGCTTTGCCATGCTGGTGTTCAGCGCCCCTGCCCGCATCCTCTATGGAAGCGGGGACGGTCTGACGCGACAGACGACAGACGCATTTGTCCGTAAATACAACGCCGGACGCACGGTGATGGAGGGCGGAGGACACTGGTTTCACACCCTGGCAATTGAATGTACTGCGAAAATGGGAGGAAGCAGAAAGTTGAACAGAGAAGAATGTCTGATTTGCAAGGCACCGCTGGAGTATCTGACCCGGGACGAGGTCATGGAGTGCGCCATCTGCCATAAAAAAGAGCCCAGCAAGACCCGCTGTGTAAACGGGCACTATGTATGCAGCGATTGTCACACCCAGGGGATGGACAGCATTTTCGGATTGTGCCTGGCGGAGACTTCTAAAGATCCTGTGGCCATCGTGCGGCGGATGATGGATCTGCCCTTTTGCCACATGCACGGCCCGGAGCATCATGTGATGGTGGGCGCGGCGCTGCTGACGGCGTATAAAAACGCCGGCGGGGCGCTGGAGCTGGAGCGGGCCCTCCGGGAGATGTACAGCCGGGGAAAAGAAGTCCCCGGCGGAGCCTGTGGTTTCTGGGGCGCCTGTGGGGCGGGCATCAGCGCGGGACAGTTCCTGGCCATCGCCACGGCGTCCACACCTCTGGCCCGGGAGCCCTGGGGCCTGAGCAATCAGATGACAGCCCGGGCGCTGGATCAGATCGGCCGGGCAGGCGGCCCCCGGTGCTGCAAGCGGGACTCCTTCCTGGCAATCCTGGCTGCCGTGGACTTTGTCCGGGAGCATCTGGGTGTGGAGATGGAGCGGACGGTCCCCGTCTGCTCTTACAGCAGCAAAAATAACCAGTGCATCGGGAAACACTGCCCCTTCTCGGCGGTAGGCCGCAAAAAGCCCAAGGTGGCGTTCCTCTGCGTCCACAACTCCTGCCGCAGCCAGATGGCGGAGGCGCTGGGCAAAAAGCTGGCGGGGGACGTGTTTGAGAGCTTTTCCGCCGGCACCGAGCCCGGAGGGAGGATCAATCCCGACGCGGTGCGGCTTATGAAGCAGGTCTACGGCATCGACATGGAGCAGCGCCAGCGCAGCAAGCCCTTGTCCGACCTGCCGGCGGTGGATATCGTGGTCACTATGGGCTGCAATGTCCAGTGCCCGATGCTGCCCTGCTCCCATCGGGAGGACTGGGGGTTGGATGATCCCAGCGGCAAAGAGGACGGAGCATTTCTCGCCGTCATGGCCCGGATCGAGGAAAAGGTGCTGGATCTGAAGCACCGTATCGAGACAGGTAAGCTTGGATGATTTGAAGAGTAAGCGCCCGGCACTTCTGTACAAGACAGAAGTGCCGGGCGCTTGGTTACTCCTGCGTCTGCTCAAGTTCACGCTCAATGAGCTGAACGGCGATGGTAAAGGCCTGGATGCGGCGTTTGGCCAGAGTGATCTGGGATTTGCAGCGGGCGGCGTTTCCTTTTCCCTCCAGGGTCCTGACGGTCTCACGCAGCTTGTGCAGGGTGGAGTCGATCTGACGTTTTGCCTCCGCCAGTTCTTCCTTGGAATAGGTCATGTTTTGCCTCCTGAAAATGGGGTGGGCGGCAGCTTGCTCTGCACTCCGCCGGATATTTTTTTCAGTATAGCACACGGGCGGAGAAAATGGCAGGAAAACGGGCGAAAACGGCTGCTTTCCCAGGTGGATTTTTCGCGATCCGAACGGTATACTGAGACGCAGAGACAAAACATAGCAGGAGGAGCGTACCATGAGTTTGGGAAGCAGTTTGTTTCATGCCCGGAAAAAGAGCGGCCTGACCCAGGAGGCTGTGGCAGAAAAGCTGGGGGTCAGCCGTCAGACCATCTCCAAGTGGGAGACCAACGAGACCCTGCCGGATATCCGCCAGTCCAAAGGGCTGGCCATGCTCTATCACATGACGCTGGACGAGTTGATCGAGTATGACTTTGATGAGCAGCAGGCCCAGCAGATGATCGACAGTGTCAGCGAGGAAGCACAGGCCCGGATCGACTGGAACAAGGTGTGGAGCAAGAAGTATCCGGTGCTGGGCACGTATCATCAGAAAGTACGTATCGGCGACTATGCTCCTGCGCTGCGGGAGATGCTCACGCAGCTGCAGGTAGACTACGGCTACAATCACACGGACGCACTGCTGGTGCTCAAGGACATTCTGGCCCGGGTCTGGAAAGGACAGATGTAAAAAGATGCGCCCCCGGCCCCGCGTCGGCCAATGGCAGCACGGGACCGGAGGCACTGGTATGATGATGGGCCGGCATGGCCCGCCGGATCATTCGCGCAAAATCCGTTCCATGGATTTTCCCTTGGCCAGCTCGTCCACCAGCTTATCGAGATACCGGATATCCCGCATCAGCGGGTCTTCGATCTCCTCCACACGGATGCCGCAGATCTTGCCGGTGATCAGAGCCCGATTGGGGTTCATGGCCGGGGCACTGCGGAAAAAGTCACCGTAGCTGATCTCGGACTGCTCCAGCCGGGCCAGGTCCTCCGGTGTGTACCCGGTGAGCCAGGCGGTCACCTGGTCCACCTCCTGCCGGGTGCGGCCTTTTTTCTCAGCCTTGCTCACCAACAGGGAATAGAGCTTTGTAAAGGACATTTGCGTTACATCGATATGGGGCATGGTACGGACCTCCCGGCAGGCGCTGTTCAGAAAGGACAGCGCCATATGGATTTTCATGGACGCATAAGTGGGGGAAAGGATGGCTCCCCTGGAATACCCTCATCATAACATGAACGATCACGGCTGGCAATGGCGGGGAATACTGCCCTGAAAAGGGGAGAGACCGAGACAGGCGGCGGGAATAATTTCCCGCCGCCTGTCTGTATGCCTTGCAGTGTGTTTGGTCACGGATCCTCGATAGGAATAGCTCCTTGGTTTTGACACCGTCAAATGTCTACATGATAGTTCCCGTCGATCAGGATATACTGGACGCCGGATTTTTGGCAGGCCTCCAGCACGTTGGCGTTGTCCCGGAGCAGAGACTCCAGTGTGCAGTCCGAATCGTCCTTTCTCTGTTCCACAACGTTGGCATAGACTCGGATGTCCTGATAGTGGCTGCGGATGTATGTCTCGCTCATCACCAGACAGCGGTATTGGATGTGAGCGCGGTATTCCGCTGGAAAATCGTTTGCCCAATCAAAGGGAATGTAGCAGCCCTCCACAATCAGATTCTGCCGATTTTCGATGACCGTTTTGACCATTTCCCGCACGATGGGCCACAGATAATCCGTCAGGTCCCGGTCACTGCTCGCAGGGGAGAGGGAGGTGTATCCGCTTCGGATCAGACCCATTTTCAGATGGTCCATGGACAGATAGGGGTATCCGTATTTTTCCAAAAGCCTCTGGGCAAGAGCGGTTTTTCCTGTGTGCGAAGCTCCGGCAATCAGAAAAACCATATCGATTCCTCCCGGCAGCATAGAGATACAACGAACTTAACGATTCTATCATACCATGGGAAGTTTCGCCTGGCAATGCACTGCCGGGCAAAGCGCAGCGCCGCCGCAGGCAGTCTGCCCGCGGCGGCGTTTCTCCTGGAGATCCTTATTTTTTGCAGCTGCTCTTGCAGGGGCGCAGCGCTATGGAGAGCAGCCAGCCGATGAGGCCCATGTACACCATGGAGCGCAAGGGGCTGGAGGTGATGGCGCAGGCACCGGTGGAGCAGCCAACCAGAGCGTAATAGCCAAGCCCCGCCAATGCGCCGCCCAAGATAAACAGAGCCGGGCGCAGCCAGTTTTTCATGATTCCTCGCATGTCACATTTCTCCTGACAGGAATTCTTCCGCCATATGGACCGCCATGGCGCCGTCGGCCACCGCCGTCACCACCTGGCGCAGGGGCTTTGTCCGCACGTCACCCACGGCATAGACGCCGGGGAGGCTGGTTTTGGTGGTCTCGTCTGCGATGATGTAACCGCTGCGGTCCAGCTCCAGCTGCCCCTGCACCAGCTCGGTGGCAGGCTTTCTGCCCACGCTGATGAACAGGCCGTCGCAGGGAACGGTGGTCTCCTCGCCGGTGTTCACGTCCCTGAGCTTTACGCCGGTGAGCTTGTCCTCCTGCAGCAGCTCCGTGACGGTGCTGTTCCAGCGGAACTCCAGGTTCTCCGCCTGCATGAGCGGCTGGTGATAGACCTTGGTGGCCCGCAGGGTATCCCGGCGGTGGACCAGGATCACCTTCCTGGCGACGCGGGTGAGCAGCAGGGCGTCCGCGGCGGCGGAGTTGCCGCCGCCCACGACCACCACGGTTTTGCCCTTGTAGCGCATGCCATCGCAGGCGGCGCAGTAGGCCACGCCCCGGCCGGTGAGTGCGGTCTCATTGGGAAGTCCCAGCTCTCGGGGATTGGCACCGGTGGCCAGGACCACCGTTTTGGCGTAGAACGTCCCCTCGCTGGTCTCCAGTACCTTGGGGGAGGCAGCAAGATCCATGCGCTCCACCTGGGCGTATTCGCTCCTGGCGCCGAAGCGCTCTGCCTGCTGCTGCATCTTCTCTGCCAGGGTGAAGCCGTCGATCCCGTCCTCAAAACCGGGATAGTTGTCGATCTGCTCCGTCAGGGCCATCTGCCCGCCGGCGGAGAGCTTTTCCAGTACCAGGGTGCTCAGTCCCGCCCGGGCGGCATAAAGGGCTGCCGTGTAGCCGCCTGGGCCGCCGCCCACCACGATCATATCATAGACATGGTTTTCACGCATGGATCTTCCCTCCTTACTTTTCCAGGGCCTCCTGGATGAATTGGTCGATGGCCGCCTTGGACCCGGGGTTCACCACAGAGGCCACGGCCGTTCCGTTCTTGTACAGCACCAGCGTGGGGATCACCTCCACCTGCGCCTCCTCGGCCAGCTGGGCCTCCTCGTCGATGTTGACCTTGGCTGCGACCAGACGGTCGCTGTACTCTTCCGCGATTTTTTCATAGGCGGGGCCGATGCGGCGGCAGTAGCCGCACCAGGGAGCCCAGAAATCTACCAAAACGGGCTTGTCACCGCGCATCATCTGCTGAAGTTGTTCCTTGTTCATATTGATAGCCGCCATATTGGTCAGCTCCTTTCCTTTGTTTGGCCTTAGTATATCCAAAAGTCCGGCCCGCTTCTGTGACAACATCACAAAACTCCGGAAGATTTCTGAAAAAGTTCTCCTGCTGCTCCGGCAGCAGGAGAACGATGTGGTCGGTACACCGGCGCGATTGACAGCAACCGTCCGCTCCATTATACTGAGGACACCATAAGGAGGGATGCATGATGCACTTTCAAGACTATTTTCCCGTCTGGGATAAACTGAATGCCGACCAGCAAAGCCGGCTCCTCCAGGCGCTGACGCTGCAGCAGGTGCAGCGGGGCACGGTCCTCCATAACGGGAGCATGGACTGCACTGGGCTCCTTCTGGTAAAGAGCGGGCAGCTCCGGGCTTATATCCTCTCTGACGAGGGGCGCGAGATCACCATCTACCGCCTGTTCGACCGGGACATGTGCCTGTTTTCGGCGTCCTGCATCATGCGTTCCATTCAGTTCGAGGTCATCATAGAGGCGGAAAAGGACACGGACCTCTGGATCATCCCGCCGGAAGTCTACCAGAAATTGATGGAAGAGTCCGCGCCGGTGGCCAATTACACCAGTGAGCTGATGGCGAGCCGGTTCTCCGAGGTCATGTGGCTGATGGAGCAGGTCATGTGGAAGAGCATGGACAAGCGGGTGGCGGCCTTTTTGCTGGAGGAGTGCTCCATCGAGGGGACCTGTGCCCTGAAGATCACCCACGAGGCCATTGCCAACCACCTGGGCTCCCACCGGGAGGTGATCACCCGGATGCTGCGCTATTTTCAAAGCGAGGGCGTGGTGAAGCTGTCCCGGGGCATGGTGACGGTGGTGGACACCGCCGGACTGGAAAAGCTCCGGGGTTAAAGGCTGCACTGGGTGCAGCCGGAGCAGCGCTCCTTGCTTTTGGCCTTGCAGATCAGCTGGGTCATGGTGCCCATGGGGCAGTAGACACACCAGCTGCGGGGCTTGAAGAGCACCATGGTGATGAGCCCCAGCACGGTGGAGGTGAGCATGACGCTGTAAAAGCCAAAGGCGAACTGGGCGACGCCGGGATGGAACGCCGTGCCGTGGTAAGCCCAGTGCCAGGGCAGCTTGAAGGTCCACAGCAGCGTGACCACCTGCTTGAGATCCTGGGTCCCGGCGAACACCAGATAGGTGTTCCACAGCATCAAAAAGAACATGGCAAAGAAAAAGGCCAGAAAGCCGTAGCGGAAAGCCTTGCTCTTCATCCAGCGGGGGATATCTTTTTTGCGGGAAAGGCCGAAGCGTCCGCCCAGCACAGAGAAGAGCTGCCCCCGTCCGCAGTAGCGGTTGCAATAGCCTTTGGTCCCGCTGACCACCGAGATAATGAGGGGAATGAAGAAGCATAAAAGCCCCAGCCAGGCAAAGAGGATGTTGACAAAGCCCAGCACCAGGTAGAGAAGAGACAGGACCCACAGATAGTCGTACCAATGCTTTTTCATGTGGTCACCTCCTGAATTTCAATGATGCTGGCCGGGCACTTCCTGGCGCACTTGCCGCAGCCCACACATTTGTCCGGGTCTACCTGGGCCGCAATGCCCCGGACGACTTGAATGGCCTGCAGAGGGCAAACCTTGACACAGCACCCGCAGGCCACACAGTATGCGCGATCTACCACGGCTCTGCGCCGTTTCTTTCCTGAAGTCATCATCATGCCTCCCTGGTTTTGATGGTCCGATGGTAGCACACATTCTATGAGCGCTACCGTGATAAGATCACATACGGCCGGCCGGGGGACGGCGAAAAAGCTTGACAAGGGAGGATAAAACCGTATAATGAACAATGTTCATGTTGGGGTGATGGAATGAATACCGTTGTCACATCAAAAGAGGAGATTCTGAAAACCAGCCGGGAGCTGATCCGGCGGGAGGGGTGGTCCGCGGTCAATATCCGCTCGGTGGCGGCGGCCTGCGGGGTGTCGGTGGGGTCTATTTATAACTACTTTGACTCCAAGGCTGCCCTGGTGAGCGCCACGGTGGAAAGCGTCTGGTGCGAGATCTTCCACCGACCGGAAGACGGGGCTGTGTTTCAGGACACCCAGGCCTGCATCACCTGGCTCTATGGCCGGATGGAGTACGGCTGCAAGCAGTATCCCGGATTTTTTACGCTCCACTCCCTGGGCTTCATGGGTGAGGACAAGTCCGACGGGAAACGGCGGATGCAGCAGACCTGGCAGCATATTTTGGCGGGACTTTGTTCCGTGCTGCGGCGGGACGAAAAAGTCCGGTCGGATGCCTTTACGGAGCAGTTTACGGCGGAAAAATTCGCAGATCTCTTGTTTTCTCTGATGCTGTCGGCGCTGCTGCGGCAGGACTATGACCCTGGGGTGGTGCTGGAGATCGTCCGCAGGACCCTCTATTAAAATTCCCACGGAATGGTGGGAATTTTATATCCTGTAAACTGAACATTGTTCATAAAGGAGGTATAGGATGAAAGTCAAGCGAAATACCCTGCTGCTCCTGGCGTGTCTGGTATGGAGCGCGGCGGGGATCAATATTCTCCGCATTGGCCTGATGGCCTATCCGGCCTATCTTACGGCGCGGAATTTTCTTCTCTCTATCCTGGTTTTTGCCGTGTTTCAGCGGTTTGTCTTCGGAAAACTGGTGAAAAAGCACAATGCCAGGATCCGCGCTTATCTGGAAGAGCGGCACTTTTTCCTGAAATTTTTTGACGGGAAAGCCTTTGCCGTCATGGCAGTCATGATGGCCGGCGGCATCGGCCTTCGGGTGAGCGGCCTTGCGCCGGAGCGGTTCATCGCCGTTTTCTATACGGGCCTTGGCGCTGCACTTTTGCTGGCCGGGCTGCTGTTTGGATGCAACTATGGAAAGGCAGCTTTTGCCGCAGATACCAAACTAGATGACATAGAACAAAAAGGAGCGTAAACGATGCAGGCAATCATGGAAACACTGTTTGACGCGGTCTATCTGGTCACAGTCATTTCACTTGGAATTTTGATGATCCGGGGCAGCAGGGGCAATGGACAGTTCCGGCTGTTTGGCTTCATGGCGGTGGTGCTGGGCGCGGGCGACGCGTTCCACCTGATCCCCCGTGCGGTCGCCCTGTGCACTACGGGCCTTGAAAACTATACCGTCCCCCTGGGACTTGGAAAGTGGATCACCTCCATTACCATGACGATCTTCTATGTGCTGCTGTACTACGTGTGGCGGAAGCGGTACCATATCCGGGGGCGCAGCGGCCTGACCGCCGCGGTGTATGCCCTGGCCGGAGCGCGGATCCTTCTTTGCATGATGCCGCAGAACCAGTGGCTCAGCGCCTATGCGCCCCTTTCCTGGGGCATCTACCGCAATATCCCCTTTGCCCTGCTGGGCCTTTTGGTGATCGTGCTGTTTTACCGCAGCGCCAGAGAGCAGGGAGACCGGGCGTTCCGCTGGATGTGGCTGACCATCGTGCTGAGCTTTGGCTTTTACATCCCGGTGGTGCTGTGGGCGGATGCGGTGCCTGTGATCGGGATGCTGATGATCCCCAAGACCTGTGCCTATGTCTGGACAGTGCTGATCGGATATTCTGCTATGAAGCAGGCGTGCAGATAAAGGAGGAGAGTCCATGAAACGATACATGAACGCGGCGA
>DYBL01000002.1 GCA_019418625.1 Clostridiales bacterium
GTTGTGGCGCAGGGCGTTGGAGAGGAGGTTGTCCAGCACCCGCCGGAATTGCAGCGGGTCCAAGGAGCAGAAAACCGGCTGGTCCGGGATGGCGACGCTGAGGGAGAAGCCGGCAAGATCGATCTCGTCGTACTTTCCCGCCAGGTATTCCCGCAGAAATTCCGCCAGATCTGTCCGCTCCGGGTATAGGACAAAGGCCGGATGCTCCACCTTGCTGTATTCGTGGAAGGCATTCACCAGATCCGTCAGGGTCTCCGCCTTGGCCTGGATGGCCCGCAGATACCGCTCCGTCTGCTCCGGGGGGACCTTCCCGTCACAGATGGCGCCGATGTAGCCGGAGATGACGGTGATAGGGGTCTTGAGATCGTGAGAGATGTCCGCGATGAGCTTCTGACGGCCCTCATCCAGCCGCCGCCGCTCCGCCTCACTTTCTGCCAGGCGCTCGGAAAAGCGGTCGAAGCTCTCCCCGATGCGGCGGATCTCCCAGGTGCCGCCGCAGTCGCCCACCCGGCTCCTCCGGCCCTCTGCCTGGGCAGTCACCGCGTCGTTGAGACGCTGCAGCGGCCGGCCGATCTTGTTTTTCAGCCACCAGATGAAAAGCCCCGCCGCCGCCAGATACAGCGGGATCACCAAAAGCCAGATGCGCCAGGAGGCATTATAGCGCTGGTAGTAGGCATCGGAATCTATGGCGGCGTCCCGCAGCAGCAGAGTATGGATCTGCCCGTCGTCATTTACGAACTGGTAGCGGGAGAGGTAGCTGCCGTCAAAGAGGCGGCCGTCCATCAGCTGAAATTCCCGCCGGGTATAGGACCGCTTCCCGTCTTCAAAGCCGCCGAACACCACCTGATAGTCCTGATCCAGGATCATCACGCCCTCCAGCGCCGTGGTGCCGTCGGCTCGGTACTGATGGCGGATGAACAGGTAGCGGGGCTGGCCGTTTGAAGGCAGCTCATAGGCATCCACCATGGAGCTGGCGCCATACTCCGGGATGCAGGCAAGTTCTTCCGCCGAGTAGGCAGCATCAAACCCGCCGGCAGAGGCGTATACCCGGGTGCCCGCTGCATCATAGACGGCAAAGGCGCTGCCGGTATGGCCGGTATAGCGGGAAAGCTGGTCGTAGCTTCCGGCGGTCAGGGCCGGGTCGGACAGGGCGGCACCCCAGTCTGCCGGCTGATAGAGAGAGCCCAGCCAGATGTTCCACAGCACGAACACGCCGCCCCCAATGGCCAGCAGCGTCAGGGTAAAGAGCAGATAGTTTTTGGCGAGGAGAGCGAACAGGCTCCCGCGCAGCGGTTTATTTTTCAATTTTGTAACCCAGTCCTCTCACAGTGATAATGTGGCGGGGATTTTTGGGGTCGTCCTCGATCTTCTCCCGGAGCTTGGAGATGTGCACCATCATGGTGTTGTCATCCCCTTCAAAATAATTTCCGATGGCGCCCTCATAGAGCTGGATCTTGGTGAAGATCCTGCCGGGGGAGCGCATGAGCATGGCCAGGATCTTATACTCCATGGGGGTGAGGGGAATGGGCTGCCCGCTTTTGGTCAGCTGGAAGCTGGCCGTGTCCAGCGTCAGCTCCCGTACGGTGAGAACACTGCCGCTTGTCCGCTCTGCCCGGCGCAGCTGGGCTTTCACCCGGGCCACGATCTCCACCGGGTTGAAGGGCTTTGCGATATAGTCGTCAGCGCCCAGGTTCAGCCCCAGGATCTTGTCGTTGTCCTGGCTTTTGGCAGAGAGGATCAAGATGGGAATGTCGCTGTATTTGCGCAGGGCCCGGGTCAGCTCGAAACCGTTCATCTCCGGCATCATGATATCCAAAATGGCCATGCTGGGAGACTGCTCCCTGGCCAAGCGCAGGGCCGAGGCACCGTCTCCGGCCTCCAGGACCTGGAAGCCCTCCCCCTCCAGATAGAGACGCAGAAGGTCGCGGATATCGGCATCGTCCTCGGCGATCAGGATGGAAGTATCCATATGATGTCCTCCTTTTAGGGATGTGTTGTGCCGGCTTTGTGGGCCTATTATAGCATCTTCTGCTCCGCCGTCAAACCCCGGAGAGCGCCTTCGGAAAAACCTTTAGAAAACTTAAGAAACCTGCTTTCCGCACTCCCGAGCGCGGAAAGCAGGAGACGCTAAAAAAACCGCCTGCGGCAAAAAGCCGCGGGCGGAGAACAGCGGAGAAGTAGGCGCGCTGGGAAAGAAGGGTCACAGCGTGCGCTTGATCTGCTGCATGTTTTGATGGATCTTGGACATGGTGGACTCTGCTTTGGCCATCTCCTGCGCATCCACGCCGTGCATCATGCGATCTACAAAGGCGGCGGCTGCCTGCTCCAGCTGACGGACCACCGTCTCGCCCTGGGCGGAGAGGGTAATGGGGTGTACCCGCCGGTCCTCTTCGGACCGCTCCACCACGATCAGGCCCCGCTTTTGCAGGGAGGCCAGGGTCTGGCTGACCATTCCCTTGCTCAGAGGAAGGGAGCGGCAAAGATCATTGGCGGCGTTGCAGTTTTCCGTCAGCGCCAGCAAAAGACCGATCTCTGCCCGGGAAAGCGTACCGCCCACTGCGCGGCGGCAGAAATCCAGATACGTTTTATGTACTGTGCCCATCTGGGCGAAAAACTGCGAGAGCTGCCCGATGGCCTGGTTTTGTGAGGACAAATGAATCACCGCCTGATTGTTTAAACCTAAACAAAACCAGTATATCATCTGTCCTGTCATACCGCAAGCGGGAAATGCCGCCGCCGGAGAAAAGGCGTCTTAAGCGGACGGCGCGCGCTGTGCCCGGCGGCGCAGGTACCAGTCATAGAGCAGGCAGGCGGCCAGGTTCACCAGGGCCGACGCGGGGACTGCCAGGGCGATGGTGAACATGCCGGTGCCGGGAAGCATGCTGAGCAGGTAGGATAGAGGCACCCGCACCAAAAAGGCGGAGGCCAGGCCCTGGACCATGACAAAGGTTGTGCGCTCGCTGCCGTTGAAATAGCCCAGGAAGCAAAAGACGGACGGTGTGAGGAGATGCTCAAAGGAGCTGCCCCGGAAATAGGCGGCGGCAGCGGCGATGACGGCCGGGTCGTCCTCAAACAAGGCGGCCAGCAGATGTCCGCCGAAGAAGGTCAGAAGGAAGATGGCGCATCCGAAGATCTGGGAGATGCCCCAGGCTGCGATCAGCGCCTTCCGGGCACGGTGGGGCTGCCGGGCGCCCATGTTCTGGGCCACGATGGTGGAGAGGGCGGACATGAAGGCCATGGGGACGATGGACAAGAAGAGAAAGAGCTTTTCTGTGATGCCGATGCCGGCGGAGGCCACCAGCCCCAGCCGGTTGACGATGCTGGTGATCATGAGGAACGAGATGTTGACCAGAGTATCCTGCAGGGCGATGGGAGCGCCCACTGCCAGGATGCGGCGGACCGGTTTTCCGGCGCGGAAGTCCTGGCGGGAAACGGAGAAGGGAAGCGGATGACGGCGCAGGTACAGCACGGAAAAGGCAACGCTGCCCGCCTGGGCCAGGATCGTGGCCCAGGCGGCGCCGGCGGCCCCCAGATGGGCGCCCCACACCAGGCACAGGTCCAAAACCACGTTGATACAGCAGGCCAGGAATACAAAGAGCAAAGGGACCCGGGAGTTGCCAAGACCGCGGAAAATGCCGCTGATCCCGTTGTAGGCGGCCACAAAGACCATGCCGCCGCCGCAGATGCGCAAATAGGCCACGGTCTCCTCCACTGCGTCGGCGGGGACGTGCATCCACCGGGTCATGGCCGGCGCCAGCAGCAAAAGCGCGGCGGTCAGGGCGGCGGTGACCGCCAGGAAAAGACGGATCTGACCGGCCACCACCCGGGCGCCGTCCTGGGGCGTACCCGCGCCTACGGCCTTGCCGATAAGCACGGTCACACCCATGGTCAGTCCGGTGATGACGGCGGTAACGGCCACCATCATCTGGCTTCCCACGGCCACCGCCGCCGTGGAGGCTGTGGAAGCAAAACGGCCCACCACCGCCAGGTCCACCGCGCCGTAGAGCCCCTGCAGTAAAAGCGAGAGCATCAGCGGCAGGGAAAAGCGGATGAGAGGCGGGAGGATGGGACCGGTCAAAAAGGCATTTTCACGGGAATCGGCTGGGACCATGGAAAAACCTCCTAACAAAAAGAAAACGCCAACAAGCATACACTTGTTAGCGATAATGTACCAAACGAAGCACCCCAGGCGCGTTGGCATTATATCAAAGCCCAGGCGGCATGTCAAGCCGCGCCGCCGGATCCAAAAGAGCGCGGCTGCGCAAGAGGAAGAAACCGGCGTGGGAGGGAACTTTTTCTTTTGCAGTTCGTCCAACCAGGCAGAACGAATTCCTGCTGGCATGATTTCGGAACGATACCAAAAAGAGGAGCGATCAAGATGAACAAGAAGGTTTGGACCCTGGCCCTGACCGGCATGATGGCCTGGACGATGGCGGTTTCCGCCGGCGCGGAGGATCTGGCGCGGCTCATTCCCGACTCTGTCGGTGCGCAGAGCACGGTCCAGCTGCTGGTTTCCACCGAGGTGCTGGTGCTTCTTTCCGAGGGCGGGGAGGAGAGCGACCTGCTTACCCGCGGAGCGCTGGTGGCCATGCTCCATGAGCAGGCGGGCAGCCCTGTGGTCAATTATGCCATGGACTTTACGGATGTGGATGAGGCCGATGCCGATGCGGAGGCTATCCGGTGGGCTGCCAGTGAAAAGATCGTCCAGGGCTACGAAGATGACACTTTCGGCGGCGGCGAGGCGGTCAGCCGCCAGCAGCTGGCGGTGATTTTGTACCGCTATGCCCAGAACGAGGGCAAGGGCTTCACCGGGGCCTGGGCGTTCCCCCTGCGTTTTTCCGACGCGGAAGCGGTAAGCGGCTATGCCTATGAGGCCATGTGCTGGATGACCATGAACGGCATTTTGGAAGCGGATGACGACAATGCCATTGACCCTCAGGGGCAGGTCACCTGCCAGGAGGGAGAACAGATCATGGAGCAGTTCCTCCAGTGCCTGAGTGAATGACAGGAGGGGAGTTTTCCCCGATGAAGCGGGCTGAAAAGAGGACCTGCGGCAATTTGCCGCAGGTCCTCTTTTTGACCCATCGGAGACGATGAGGAGGCTTCATCAATAATCTTCGGAGTAGATCTCAAAGAAGCTCTTGGAGTACCGGCAGACAGGGCACACGTCCGGGGCGGCAGTGCCTACCACGATGTGGCCGCAGTTGCGGCACTCCCACATCTTGACCGTGCTCTTTTCAAACACCTGGGCGGTCTCCACATTGCGCAGCAGAGCGCGATAGCGCTCCTCGTGGCGCTTTTCGATGGCGGCCACCAGACGGAACTTGGCGGCCAGCTCCGGGAAGCCCTCCTCCTCGGCGGTCTTGGCAAAGCCGTCGTACATATCCGTCCACTCGTAGTTTTCGCCCTCGGCGGCGTGGAGCAGGTTTTCCGCTGTATCGCCCAGGCCGTGGAGCTCCTCGAACCACAGCTTCGCGTGGGCCTTTTCGTTTTCAGCCGTCTTCAAAAACAGCGCCGCGATCTGCTCATAGCCCTCCTGCTGGGCCACGGAGGAGAAATAGGTGTACTTGTTCCGGGCCTGGGACTCGCCGGCAAAGGCGGCCTCCAGGTTTTTCTCCGTCTGGGTGCCGGCGTACTTGCTGGTGCCCTTGGCAGGCGCTTCTTCGATCTTCTCAAAGGCGGAGGCGGGCTGCTTGCACAGGGGGCAGATGAAGTCCTCGGGCAGGGTCTCGCCCTCGTAGATATAACCGCAGACTTTGCATTTCCATTTGCTCATGGCAGGTTCATCCTTTCTGGTCAAAATATCGCTTCGATCCTGATAAGCGGTATGCAGCATGGCTTCCGCCAGCTGGCTGAGGGGCTGGCCGTAAAAGGCGGCGTAAACCTCCTGAATCTCGGGGTTTTTGTGACTGGTGCGCAGGGCCATGGCTCCGTCCCGCCGGTACAGGGCCTCGATGCGGCTTTTGCGGATCTCGTCGGCGTTTTTCGCCAGATCCTTGGGCTGTCCGCCGCCGCCGATGCAGCCGCCCGGGCAGGCCATCACCTCAACGAAGTGGTACTGTTTTCCGCTCTCCTTCATGCGGGAGAGGAAATTCCGGGCGTTGGCGGTGCCGTAGATGACGGCGACCTGGAGCGTCAGGTCGCCGATGGCCACCTGGGCCTCCCGGACCCCTTCATAGCCCCGGACTGCCTGAAGCGAGAGCAGGGATTCCGGCGCCTCCTGCCCGGTGAGGTATTCGTAGGCTGTGCGCAAAGCGGCTTCCATCACGCCGCCGGTGTTGCCGAAAATGACGCCGGCACCGGAGGCCTTGCCCATGAGGGAGTCGTAGGCGGAATCTTCCAGTGTGGACCAGTCGATGCCCTCCGCCTTGGCCCAGCGGGCCAGCTCCCGGGTGGTGATGACCTGGTCGGTGTCCCGCATGCCCTCGATGCCGTGGTAATCGGCAGCGGCATGCATTTCCTCCCGCCGGATCTCAAATTTTTTGGCGGTGCAGGGCGTCAGGGCCACGTGGACGATCCTGCGGGGGTCCAGCCCCAGCTTTTTGGCAAAGTAGGTCTTCACCGTGGGACCCTGCATGCCGATGGGGCTTTTGGCGGTGGACAGGTGGGGCAGCAGCTCCGGCGCGTAGATCTCCGCAAAGTGCACCCAGCCGGGGCAGCAGCTGGTGAACTGGGGAAGGGGACGGTCCTTCTCCGTGATCCGGCGGATCAGCTCGCTGGCCTCCTCCACAATGGTCAGATCCGCGGCAAAGTTGGTGTCCAGCACGTAGTCGGCGCCCAGGGCCCGGAGCAGGGCCACCATTTTTCCCTCCACAAAGGCACCGGGCTCCATCCCAAAGGCCTCTCCCAGGGCGGCGCGGACCGCAGGAGAGGTGCTGACCACCACGATTTTTTCGGGGTCGGTCATGGCCTGGCGCACCTGGGGGCATTCGTCCCGCTCTACGATGCTGTCCACCGGGCAGACGTTGGCGCACTGTCCGCAATAGATGCAAACAGCGTTTCCGCCGGTCTGCTGCAGGGTGTAAGTGCCGTGCACGCCCATCAAATTGGCGCAGGCGTCCTTGCACATTCCGCAGCGGATGCATTTCTCCTCCAGACGCATGATACTGGGGTTGTCCTCCTCGATGGGGACGCGGACGGATAAGGGCAGATGATTCAGATTCCTCACGTTCCTTTCTGTTGAGATTGTTTCCTGCACGCATCGCACAGATACACCAGTTTCAGATCATAGGAGAGGATAGGGATCCCCGCTTTTTGCTCCAGCTGGGCAGTCAGATCCCCCAGATCCACATCCAGCAGCCGGCCGCACTTGCGGCATACCAGATGATCGTGCCGTACGATCCGGTCATACCGGTCCGGCATCCCCTCTACGGAGATCTTGCGGATCCGGTCCTCCTCCCACAGGCGGTTGAGATTATTGTACACGGTAGCCAGCACCACCGTGGGGTATGTTTCCCGCAGCTGCGCAAAGATCTGTTCGGCGGTCAGGTGGCTGCGGGAGGAATCCACAATCTCCAGGATTTTTTTTGCGTATTTGGTCAAGGCTATCACAACACCATTTTTAGAATGATTCTAAATTTATTATATTTTGCAGGAGAAGTCAAGAAAAAAATAAAGACACAGGAGCCCGGTCATTCTTCTTGCAGTCCGGGCAGCAGGCGGACGGCGGCCAGACGGTGGAATGCCATGGCGAACACCAGGCCAAACGTCACACCCAGACAGGTATCCACGATCCGCAGGATCACTGCTCCGCCGAGCCCGTAGATCCCGGTTGCCAGCATCAGCGCGCCGAAGCAGTTCATGGCCGTCTTATACCGGTAGTCGGTGCAAAAGCCCAGACACAGCCCGCCCAGCGGGCCCATCAGGGAGTGGAAGGCTTCCGGCGTCAGCAGATAGAGCACAAAAAATGCACATGACCCCGCCGCGGCTCCTGTGATCCGCTGGCGGAAGCGGACGAATGGACTGCCGGAGTAAGGATAGGCCGACAGCAGCGACGCACAGGCAAAGCCCATCCACATGAACCGCTCCACCTGAAACACCTGTCCGGCAGTCAGTACCAAACTTACGCCCAGCGCCATGCGGAACTGCCACAGATGGACCGGGGCGGAGAGATCGAACTTTTGCAGCACCTGATGGAACCGAACGGTTTTTTGCTTGTGGCGGTGCTTTGCGAACAGGATCGCACCGCAGATGAAATAGCCCACCAGCGCCAAAAGCCCGCGGCGGACCAGTGCCTCTCCGATCACCGGGTTGCCGGTCAGATAGATGTAGGCAAAGCTGTAAAGACCGCCGTTGCCCATCTCCGGACGTTGGGTGGTCATGTAAAGCAGCGCAAAAAAAGCCGAGAAGTGGAGCGGGATCAAAAGAAAAGAGGGGAGCACGGCTGCGGCGCTGGGAGCCAGAACCAAAATGGCCAGTACTGCGGCCAAGGTGATGAGTGAATCGCCGATGCAGTATTCAAAGTGGACAAATCGGATGCCCAGCATCATGCAGAACAGCGCCACCGCCATGGGTGTGTTGTCTGCGCCGAATAGGCTTGAGAGCAGGCTGATGAATACGATGGCAAAGGCCACGATCAGGACGGAACGCACTGCCATGGCAGTCCAGTAATATGTTTTCTCCCGCCGTGTGTCACAGGCGGCGATCTGCCGTTTCAGTACGGCGGGATCCATCTGCAGCGCATCATAAAACTTCATGGTCACGGATCTTTCCCTGTCCTTTCTCAATATGTGCGGCCAGTCTGTCCGCATAATACATAAATGCCTCAAAATCTTCACCGGAACTGCGCCAAAGGTCGTAGAAGGGCTGCAGGATGCTCTCGTAGCCCTGCTTCAGAGCAGCCAGTCCGGCTTCGGTGATAAACAGCTGGTAGCTTCGCTCATCGGATGTCTGGCGCTCCTTGCGGATGCAGTTTTTTTCATAGAGTGATTTCAAGCAGCGGCTCACTGCCTCCTTTTTCATGCCGCTGCCCTGGCTGAGCAGCACCGGGGTGTTTTGGTCCGGCTGCAGATAAAGGTGAGCCAGGAGCTCACATTCGCTGGCGGTCAGCGCAGATTTCCGCACGGGCAGCAGGGAGCGCATGACTTTTTGTACCTGCTGCTGGTAATGCATCATATCGGTCCATTCCATCGTTGATCTACCTTTCATATAGTTAACTTTGTTAAGTATATGCCGAAGCCTATGATCTGTCAAGGGCAGCAGGGCATGGAAATAAAAATTTGGAGCACCCAAGGAAAAAGACACGGCTTTCACCGTGCCTTTTTCCTTGGGTGCCCGTTTCTCTGTCAAAAATGAGGACGCTGTGCGCCGCAGAGATCTTCAAAGAGAGGCCTTTATTCCATGTGCGAACAGTTCTCTGGCCCGCGCCATATTGTCCCGGATCTTTACCCCGAAGGGGCAGTTGGGCTCGCATCTGCCGCACATCAGGCAATCGTCTGCCGTGGCGGAAAGGGACCAGTAGTGCTGTGCCACGGTCTCCGGCACGGAGTCCTGCTGGGCGGCCAGATCCAAAAACTTGGTCACGGCGGCAATGTCGATGTGGGCCGGGCAGGGCTGGCAGTGGTTGCAGTACATGCACCGGCCGGTCATATGGATGGCATTTCCTGCGCCGAAAATATGGGCATAGCTCCGTTCCTGTACGGGCGTATCATAATATTTGGCTGCTGCCAGCACCTCGTCCACCGTATGACAGCCCACGATGACCACCTTCACGCCGTTGCGGTCCAGGCAGTATTGGATGCACTGGGGGACCGTCAAGGCCACGCCGAAAGGAGAACTTTCCGCTTTCAGCAGCGTACCCGCGCCCAGCGGCTTCATCACGGTAATGGCCACACCAGCCGCTTCACAGGCGGAGTACAGCCTCTGCCGCGCTTCATCCACCACCAGGCCGCCTTTTTCCATGCCCTTGAACTCCATCAGGTCATAGATGTCCGTCTCGGCACGTTCCATATCATAGGCGGGATTGATGCTGAACATCAGCACATCCACGACGCCGCTCTCCACGGCTTTCAGGGCAATGTGGGGGTTGTGGGAGCTCATGCCGATGTGGCGGATCACGCCGTTTTGTTTCAATTCCCGGGCGTAGGCCAACACAGGCCCCTCAAAGACCGTGCGGAAGTCCTCCTCACTGTCCACATAGTGGATCATACCCACATCAATATAGTCGGTATGCAGGCGTTCCAGCAGATCTGCAAAGGAGCGTTTTGTTTTTTCGATATCCCGGGTACGGGTATATTGCCCATCCTCGAAGACGGTGCACAGATGTCCCTGAATGATAAATTGCTCCCGGCGTCCCTTCAGGGCAAAGCCCAGATTAGTGCGGGTGGGAGCCTGGGGCATGAAAATATCGATGTAATTGATGCCTTTTTCCTGCGCAGCGTCTACAATGGCGCAGCTCTCCCGGGCGGTCAGGCCGTTGAACCACTCGCCGCCCAGACCGATCTCGCTGACACGCAGTCCGGTGCGGCCCAATATCCTGTATTCCATGCTGTCCTCCTGTCAGTCTTGTCATCTTGCAAAATGATCGGAATTAGGTATACTTGCATTATATCGGTTTGGATTTATTGCAACAAGTACGCACATTTTTCTTAGAAAGTGAACTGAATTTCACTAAGGGAGATACCTATGGAAAAGATACAAGTGACCTGTGAAATGGAAGTTACCTTAAAAATGATCGGCGGGAAATGCAAGCCGCTGATTTTGGAGAGCCTGATCGAAAAGGGGACCCAGCGGTTCAGCGAACTGATGCGTGCCATCACCCAGGTTTCCCAGCGTACCCTGACCAATCAGCTCCGGGAACTGGAGCATGACGGCCTGATCACACGCACAGCGTATGCGGAGGTGCCTCCGCGGGTGGAATATTCCATCACTCCCAAGGGGGCGCTCTCTGGAGCCGCTCTTGGATTTGATGTGCGAATGGGGCGAAAAGAATATGGATGAGCGGTTTGAACTTACCAATCCCCAATGTACCGAGTAGGGGTGCAGCAAATGCACAGATATATCATTTCGATCAAGCAGGTGCAACATGAAAGAACAGATCCGATGCAGCTGGGCCAATCCCAAGAATCCGCGTTATATTCGCTACCACGATGAGGAATGGGGCGTCCCGGTCCACGACGACTGCAAGTTGTTTGAAATGCTGATTCTGGAGAGTTTCCAGGCGGGGCTCTCCTGGGAGTGCATCCTCAACAAACGTGAGGCATTCCGAATGGCATTTGACCAGTTCGATTTGGAAAAGGTCTGCGAATACGGAGATGATCAACTGGAGATATTGAGACAAAATCCAGGCATCGTCCGGAACAGGCTGAAAATCCGTGCCGCGGTCAATAACGCCAGGATCTTCCGGGCAATCCAGCAGGAGTGGGAGACTTTTGACCGTTACCTCTGGCACTGGACAGAGGGGAAGACGGTCTATGAAACCGGCAAAGTGAGCTCAGAACTGTCCGACGCGGTTTCCAAGGACTTGCAGCGCCGGGGCATGAAGTTTGTAGGGACGGTCATCATCTACTCCTATTTACAGGCGGTGGGAGTCATCAACTCCCACGAGGAGACCTGCTTTTGCAGGCAAGCAGAGAGGCCATAACTTCGGCCGTGCCATATGGAGGAGGAACTATGAAGCAGGAGAACATCATCATCCGCCGGGAGACCCCGGCAGACTATGCCGCCGTGGAGTATCTGACCCGGGAGGCCTTCTGGAATGTGTACCGGCCCGGCTGCCTGGAGCACTATGTGGTCCATGTGCTGCGTGAGGATCCGGACTTTGTGCCGGAATTGGACCTGGTCATGGAGCGGGATGGGCAGCTCATCGGCCATGTGCTGTATATGCGCTCCAAGATCGTGGCCGATGACGGCCGGGAGATCCCCATGATGACCTTCGGCCCCATCAGCATCCGCCCCGACCTGCAGCGGCAGGGCCTGGGCAAATACCTGCTGGACTACTCCATGGAGTTGGCCAAGGAGCTGGGTGCCGGGGCCCTGTGCATCGAGGGCAACATCGATTTCTACGGCAAGTCCGGCTTTGTGGTGGCCGGGACGAAAGGCATCCGCTACCACGGGGAGCCGGAACAGGAGATCGTGCCCTATGTCCTGCTGAAAGAACTCCAGCCCGGTTTTCTGGACGGGATCGCCGGCGTCTACCACACGCCGAAGGGCTACTATGTGGACGAGGCAGCAGCGGAGGAATTTGACCGCAGTTTCCCGCCCAAGGAAAAATTGAAGCTGCCGGGACAGCTGTTTTGAGGGAAGAAGCCCCTCAAATTCTAAGCCGCTGGAAACAAAAAAGACGGGCACTCCCGGAAGGGGGCGCCCGCCAAGTGGTCAAACCAGAAATCCGTTATGTGGTATTTCTGCGGTCAAACAAAAAAATCACCGCAGCATGCACTGCGGTGATTTTTCTCAAATTGGAACATCGCAACACTATAGATGCCATTGCTGTTTGTGAAATTTCCGAGACAGTTTCAGCCTTCAGGAGCGTTACCAGCATTCAACTGCCGGATTTCTTCTATCCGATGGTCGCTGATCAGAGATTGCATCATCTGCTTGGCGCTGGCGTTTAAGCGTAACAGCCGCTCCGTCTGAGGGACTCCATGTCGAATCAGCTCGGCATTGATGCTTTCCAAATTGGCCAAGACAATCAGTTGCTGCAGATTGGCCTCATCCCGGATATTTCCCTTAGCGTCTGGGTGTGCCTGCCGCCATTCCTTTGCAGTCATGCCAAACATTGCGATGTTCAGCACATCTGCCTCATTGGCATAGGTAATACTCTGCTGCCGAGGGGATATGTCCGGCGGAATCAGCATTTCTTTAATAGCATCCGTATGGATTCGGTAATTGATTTTGGCCAAAGTCCGGTTCAGATTCCATCCAAGAGCAAGCCGACTGTTTTCGTCGGCCTTCAATCTCTGGTAATCTTTGATGATATACAGCTTAAACTCGGCTGAGATCCAGGAGGCAAACTCAAATGCAATATCTCGATGGGCAAATGTACCGCCATTTCGTCCGGCACGTGAGAGAATTCCAATCGCATTTGTACTTTCAACCCATTTTTTAGGAGACATCGTGAATGCGTTGGCCCCAGCCTTGGCGATAAACCCCTCGAATTCGAGGGGTTTAAATTCAGGGTTATTAAGTTCCTCCCACAGCCCCAGGAATTCAATTACATCACGGCTTCGCATCCAGTTCTGGATCGTTGCTGCCGGATCATCACTCTTATAGCGGGCAATATCTGTAAGAGAAATGTAGTCATTTTCATCTCCGTTGGAAAGAACGGCAATTTCAGCATCCTTTGCATGGATGGTAGCCCTGTACTTCTTCGGTTCAGACATCGTTTACACCATCTTTCATATCGCTATAGTGTTATATAAGCAATGAAGCAGTCCCCGGCAGCCTTCCTCCACATCCCGCCAGGTCGTGTCGAAATCGTCGGTGTACCACGGAACGGCCACCTCGCCGGGGTGCCCGGTAAAGTCCATCAGCAAATGCATCTTGCCAGAACAGTCGATGCCATGCTCGGACAGCTTGCGGCGGGCTGGCGGATAGACCGGATTGCCGATCTCCTCGGTGCTGGTAGCTGCCGACTCGATTTGAATGCTCTGCTCCAGACCGGCTTTCTTCACCAGATCCTTCATGATGAACTCGGCCATCGGGCTTCTGCAAATATTGCCGTGGCAGAGAAAAAGTATCCTGATCATGCTCCGTACACTCCAACTCATTACTATCGCACTCAGTATAGCACGGAACCTCAGATTCGTCGAGTTGGATTTCCAGATGGGCGTCAGAATCGATTTTTCTCTGGAGTTCTGCCTTTGACCAGCCGAAACGACCAGCGGCACGAAGATACCAGCGCCGCTCCTCCAGCTCCATGTCTGCTTCCAAAATGACTACATTCTGGGTCCAACTGATCTCCATGGCCAGGGCCAGCAACTCGGGGGTGTCCTCATACATCCGATAGAACTCCCGCATCCGGCGAAGGTTCCGCGGGGAGAAGCCGGAAGCATCGGGGAAACGGCTGTGCAGATATTCGGCTGCAGCCACTGCCGCGCCTTTCTCCGGCCGGGAACAGACGATGCGGCCCAGTTCGCAGCAGAGTTGCATCTGGGGCAGCTCGGCGCTCAGCGCAGCCTCCAGAGCCGCAAACATGGCAGAGTAATCGATGTTTTTGCGGATGTTCATAGCTTCTCCTTTCCGGCAGGACCTGCCTTATTTTGAAACAGGCCAAAGAGAAGCACAGGAGGCGCCTCCTGCGTTTCTCTTTGGCCTGTTCACACCACTTGTACCATCTGCTCCCAGAGCAGGACGAAGCGGTCGTCGATGATTTTGTTATCGTGGTAATGTCCGAACAGCCAGTAATGAAACCTGGCTCGCTTTTTGACTTCTTCCAGGAAGTCTGTCAGGTGGTCGTGAACATAGCCGCCATTTCCCAGTATGTCCACAATACTGCTTGGGGCACAGTGGGTAATTACATAGTCCACCTCATATTGAATGCGCTCCAGACTGTGCTGGGCTTCCTCATACTCCGTCTTGCTGGGAAGCTCCTGCTTCCACCAGGATCGGTGGTTGACCCGGAATCGAGCGCCCATTCTGCGAAGGGCCCAGTATTGTTCTTCGAAATCGGGTGCTTTGGGGTTCAGGATACCGTCCTCGATGTCATGGCTTCTGGCGCCGCCCATGGTAAAGAAGGAGTATCCTTGCAGGTCAAAGACCTGCCCGCGCATCAGGTGGATCACATGAGGCCGAATTCGCTGAATCTTTCCGCCGTTCCATTCCTCTGTCGGGTATTTGCTCAACAGGTCGAAGTTTTCATGGTTGCCGCTGATGAACAGCGTGGTAAAGGGCAGATCCTCCAGCCAGTCCAGATTGCGCTCCTCCTTTTTACCCCTGTCCCATACGCCGCCGAAATCTCCGCAGATGAGCATATAGTCTTCCTTGGTCATTCCGGCCTGCTCGGGGAAGTGTTCGGGTGCAAACCGCTGGAAGTTGCCGTGGGTATCGCCGGTTGCGTAGATCATTTCGGTTCACCTTCTTTTGCCTATTATATCATATCCTGTTCCACCTGAACGCCGCCGCGGAGGAAGACCGTGATTTTCTCCGCTGAGTTGACCTTGACCGTATCCACCAGCTGCCGGATGAGAGCTTCATCCCATTCGCTGATGTGGGTGGACGCCTGAGCCATCGCGGCAGCCGCATCTTCAATGCGCCGTACAGCCTGAGCGTTGCTCTGACGCCGTTCTTCGATTAGGGCCCGCTTTTCTTTCAGTATGGCAGCCTCATTCATGATAGCTCTCAGCTGGGCGGTGCAGGCGGTGGCATCCTCCACTCGGGCGGATTCTGCCACCAGCTCACGGGTCTGGTCGTTCAGCTCGCCCAGCCGCCTTTCAATATCGGCAAGACTCATGCTCTCGCCGGGAACCGGAGCCAGCTCCATTTCCATGGCGGAGGTGATTTGCCGGATCAGCGTACTCTTTTGACTCATGACGGAGTTAATGGCGGCGAGGATTGCCTTCTGGAGCGGCTCCTCGTCCAGTGTTGGTGAGTTGTGGCAGTACTTGGTGCCGTAGTCCAGCCGGCTGACACAGCGCCACACGACGCGCTTCCTGCATTGCTTGGACCAGGTGCAGCGGCGATACAGGGTGCCGCATTCGCCGCAGACAAGGCGCTCCGACAAGGCGTATTTGCTGGCATAGGATGTCATCCCGGTGGGGGCATTCTTTTTGGAAGGGCTTTTCCCGGCGCTGCGCCGCGCCATCTCTGCCTGTACCGCATCGAAGGTTTTGCGTTCCACGATGCCCTCATGATGATTCTGGACCAGATACATGGGGAGCTGCCCCGTGTTGCGGATGACCTTGCGGCTGATGCAGTCGCTGATGTAGGTCTTCTGGAGAAGGACATCTCCGCAATACTTCTCATTGGTCAGGATGCTTCGGATCGCCGTGATCGTCCATTGGGAGCCGCCGGTCACATTGGGGATCTGCTCCGCTTCCAGCCTGTCTTTGATCATCCGAAGGCTGGCTCCGCTCAAATACTGGTCATAGATCGAACGAACCACATCTGCTTGCTCCTGGATGATTTTCGGCTTGCCGTCCTCGCCTTTTTCATAGGCGTACAGCCGATTATACTGTATGATTGTCTTTCCCTCGCGCATGGCCTGCCGCTTGCCCCAGCGGACATTGGCGCTGATGCTCTCGCTTTCTGCCTGAGCGAAGGCTCCAAACATGGTGATGAGGATCTCGCTGTCGGCTTCCAGCGTGTTGATGTTCTCTTTTTCGAAGATGACCGCAATGCCCAATTCCCGCAGGGCCCGGATGTAATTCAGGCAGTCCACCGTATTTCTGGCGAAGCGGGAGATGGATTTGGTCAGGACGATGTCGATCTTCTTCTGCTTGCACAGCCGGATCATCTTCAGGAATTCGGGCCGCTTCCGAGCCGATGT
>DYBL01000020.1 GCA_019418625.1 Clostridiales bacterium
GCCCCCCACCACACCGCCTCGGCCGCCGCCCTCACCGGCGGCGGTGCGCTGCTGCGGCCCGGGGAGATGTCCCTGGCCCACAACGGCGTGCTGTTTCTCGACGAACTGCCGGAGTTCCGCCGGGACGTGCTGGAGGCCATGCGCCAGCCCCTGGAGGAGGGGGACGTCACCGTGGCACGGGCGGCGGGCACGCTGCATCTGCCCGCCCGGTTCCAGCTGGTGGCCGCCATGAACCCCTGCCGCTGCGGCTGGCGGGGCCACCCCTCCGGAAGATGCACCTGCTCTGCCCGGGAGGTGGAACGGTATGTGGAGAAGATCTCCGGTCCCCTTTTGGACCGCATCGACCTGCATGTGAACGTGCCCTCCGTGGAGTACGAGGCCATCCGCCGCCGCGCCCCCGCGGAGTCCTCCGCGGCGGTGAAAGCCCGGGTGGAGGCCGCCCGGTCCATCCAGAAAAAGCGCTTTGCCGGCACCGCCGTCACCTGCAACGCCGCCATGACGCCGGAGATGGTGGGCCGGTTCTGCCCCCTGGACGAAGCGGGCGAGGCCCTGATGAAAAGCGCCTTTTCCCGCATGGGCCTCACCGCCCGCTCCCATGACCGCATTTTGCGCCTGGCACGCACCATTGCCGACCTGGAGGGCGCGGCAGACATCGGCCCCGGCCATCTGGCGGAGGCCATCCAGTACCGCAACACAGACATTCTGCAAGGATAAAACGAGCCGGGCGGCAATGCCGCCCGGCTCGTTTTATCTTTTTACGACTCCGACTTTTCCACAGAGACGATGGTACCGTCCAGGCCGTCCACCACGGAAAGGGTCCCGGTGTAGGTGACGGTCACGGTGTCACCCACGGCCACGTCCTCCAGCCCCTGGGGCTTATCGCCGTCCTTCAGGGAGAACACGTAGGCCTCGCCGGCATCGTCCGTGACGGTGAACATGAAGTCCTTCACCTCGTCCAGCTTACCGGTGAGGGTGGAGCTTTCCGCCGCGTCCGCCCCGTCGGCAGCCTTCTTGTCTTTGCCGCCGCAGCCGGCAGCCAGGCACAGCGTCAGTGCCAGGACCAGGGCCACAAGCCCAAGCTGTTTCATCCGGCCATGTCTCACTTCACAAGGCCCTCATATACGGAAGCGGGGATGGTGAACTCCGGCATGCCCATGTAGCCGGCGGCGATGGTGTACTCGTCGAACACCAGCACCAGCTGGCCGTCCGCGTCAAAGTAGAAGTTCTGATCGGGGGCGATGGCGGTGAACTGGTCCACAAAGTAGGCCTGGCTCTCGTCAGCGGCCATCCGCTCTTCCATCTGGGCCCGCACGGAATCGGACAGGGCCGTCACGTAGTCCGCGTCCTCCCGGAACAGATCCGCCAGGGTCACCACCTGACCGGTGGCCTTGTCGATGTGGTAGAAGCGGCTGAACTGGGCGCCGCTGGCCTGGGTCTTCACCGCGTCGATGCGCAGAGTGAACCATTCGTCGGTATCGGTCACCACGCTGCTGGTCACGTCCAGGCCCTGGTAGCCCTCGCCGGTGGCGGCGCAGTCCGCCTCGAACTGGGCGATCAGCTGATCCGTGTATTCCTGCACCTGGTCGCTGACCTCCTCCGCGGCGGCGCTGCCGCCAAGTTCGGGCGTCTGCACGTCGGCGAAGTTGTGGCCGTCGTCATAGGTGTAGGTCCGGAAGGTCACCAGCTCCACGATGGCGCCCAGCACCGGGATGTCCGCCATGGCGGCCGCGGCGGTGGGGGACGCGTTGGGCACTGCCACGAACAGGGCCAGCGCAGCGGCGATCCAGCCGCCATAGCGGGCGGCACGCCTGGTTTTTGATTTGTTGTTCATGCTCATGTCTGTCTCCTCCAGCGCAGCGCAGGTGCGAAAGACCCTGCCGGCATAGTCCTCCGGCAGAGGGAAAGGTTCTTTTTTTGCTCGCGCTCTCAATTCCTCGTCAAATCGATCCATTTGATCCATGTTGCACCTCACTCTTCTCTCAGCAGCGCACGCAGCCGTGCCCGTCCCCGGGACAAACGGGTCTTGACCGCCGCTTCGCTGATCCCCAGAACGCCGCTGATCTCCCGGATGGACAGGCCATCATAGTAGAACAGGGTGACCGGGGCCCGGAGATCGTCCCCCAGCGTCATGACCGCCTGCCAGAGCGTCATCCGCTCCGTGGGATCCGCATCCGGGGCACGCAGGCACTCCTCCACCTCGGAAAGATCCACGGAGGGCCTGCGCTTGCGGCAGGCGTCATAGCACTTGTTGGCCAGGATGCGCAAAAGCCAGGGCCGGAACTTGTCCGCGTCCCGCAGGGTCTGACGCCGCTCGAAGGCTGCACAGATGGCCTCCTGCACCGCGTCCTCGGCGTCCTCGTCGTTGCGGAGGATGGCCTTGGCGGTACGGAAGAGCGCCTCCTGGTTCTCAATGACCCTGGCGCAGAATATTTCCTTGTCCAGCGCGGCTTGCATCATGGCTATGGGGCTTTCTCCTTTTCTGGTTTCGGGACCGGTCATCTATTAAGATGCTTCGGCGGGGAAAAAGGTGACAGACAGCTAAAATTTTTCAGCGGATGAAATTGGTCATGGTGCGGTGGCCGGTGGCGGGAGGCGGTACCGTCTCCTTGGCGGCAGCCAGGGCCTTTACCGCCCAGGCCATGTTGCGGCCCAGCTTGCAGGCCACCTCCATGCCCTCCGTATCGGCCAGGCACTCGCCCGGGTCCGCCCCGTGGACGGCGCCCCAGTAGTCGGAGGTGACGATGAGCATCTCCATGGCGTCCATGGTGCCCAGCAGCTGCTGATAGGTCTCCATGCCGCCGCTGCGGCGCAGCGTGCAAAGGGCGCCGCCCACCTTGTGGTGGAGCTGGTTGTCCCCGCATCCGGCGGCGAGCATCAGCCGGTCCAGCACGCACTTCATATTGCCGGCGATGCCGCCGTGGTAGACGGGGCTTGCCAGCAAGATGCCGTCGGCTTCGATGCAGGCGGCGATGATGTCGTTGACCATGTCGTCGGTCTGCACGCAGCGAAGAGATCCGGTATTGAGACAGTGGTAGCAGGCCATGCAGGGGTGGACCCGCGCACCGGGCTGGAACACCTCAAACTCCACGCCGGCGGCGCGCACCTCCTGGCCCACGGCCTCCAGCAGCCGGGCGGTGTTTCCGTTTTTGCGGGGGCTTCCGTTGATGGCTACGATCTTCATGGCATTTCCCTCCTGTAAAATTTGGGGTCTTACAGGCCGATGATAGCAGATTTCCCACCGCGGCGCAACGGATGGCGGCAAAAAAGGAGACGCCCCCGGGCGTCCCCTTTTTCTCTGTATATCTTCAGTCGTCGTAATCGGCTTCCCACTTGAGGATGGAGCCGCTCTTGGCGTCGATGTCGCACTCATACTCCATGCGGCCGTTGCGCAGCTCCAGCTCATACACCTGGCGGCCGTCGTCCCAGTCCAGCTCGCACTTGACCACCGTGGCGCCGCTGCCGGCCTTGTTGCGGGCGATCTGCTGGGCCTTCTCCCGGCCGATCACGTCGGAGGAGTCGTCATTCCAGTTGTCGTCCCAGTCATCCCAGTTGTCGTCCCAATCGGGGGCGTCGTAGCCGTCCACGTCCCGGTCAGACTCGATGATCTTGCCGGTCTTGGCGTTGATCTCGTAGTCGTACTCCACGCCCTTGCTGTAAAACTCCACGTCATAGTGGGCCACGCCGTCGTCCCAGTCCAGCTCCGCCTTCAAAAAGACCGCGTTGGATGCCTTGACGCCCGCGTCGTCCAGGGCGATCTCCTTGGCCTCGGCACGGGTGATGTAATCATCGGCGTCGGGGTCCTCGCTGAGGTTCCAGTCCGGGGTGGTCAGCTCCACGGTGCGGGTCTTGGAGTCAAAGGACACGTCCATGCCCGCCGCCTCGCACACGGCCCGCACGGGCACATAGGTGGTGCCGTCGTACAAAAACACCGGCACCTTCTTGCCGTCGGCGTCCCGGGGCGTGAACTTCGCGTCGTTGATGGTGATCTTGATGCCGTCTTCCACCTCGATGGTGCGCTTGGAGGCCGCCGTGGCCGTGACGCCCAGGGCCGTCACCAGACCCACCAGCACCAGCGCAGAGGTAAAGCCCTTCCAGTAACCGGTCTTTTTCATGGTTCATTCTCCTTTTCTTTCATCAGATTTTGTGATGCGGTTTTGTGGGAGAGTGGCCTCTCCGCTCTTTCTGCCTGTTAAACGCACGGGGCGGCCGGTTTATTGCACGGCTTCAAAAAATTTTTCAAAAATTTCCCCAGAAAAAATCGGGGCTTTTTCTTCCACCGCAAATGCGGTATAATGCAGCTTGACAAAAAGGCCCGCTCCGGGCCGGGATCGGTTCGATTCTCTACTATATTTATTACTGGAGGGCATCCCTATGAACAACAATGAGATCCTCCTTCTGAAGCTGGGCGAAGTGGTCTTGAAGGGCCTCAACCGCAAAGCCTTCGAGGACAAGCTCATGAACAACGTCCGCCGCCGCATCCGCCGCTTCGGCGATTTCCGGGTGCTGGTGCGCCAGAGCACCATCTACGTGGAACCGCAGAACGACCAGTGCGACATGGAAAGCGCCTTTGCCGCCTGCTGCCAGGTGTTCGGCGTGGCCGCCGTGGCCCGGGCCGTCCCCTGCGAAAAGACCGTGGAGGCCATCGTGGACACCGCCGTGGCCTACCTCTCCGATGACTTTGCCGCCGCCCGCAGCTTCAAGGTGGAGAGCAAGCGGGCCGACAAGCTCTTCCCCATGACCTCCATCCAGCTCAGCCAGGCCGTTGGCGGGGAGCTTGCCGAGCGGTTCCCCCAGGTGGTGGTGGACGTGCATGATCCCGATCTGACCGTGTACGTGGAGATCCGGGAAAAGTACGCCTACGTCCACGCCCCCTCCGTGCCCGGCGCGGGCGGACTGCCCGTAGGCATGGGCGGCACCGCCGTGAGCCTGCTCTCCGGCGGGCTGGACAGCCCCGTCTCCTCCTGGATGATGGCCCGCCGGGGCGTGCAGCTGGAGATGGTGCACTTCGTCTCCCCGCCCTACACCTCCCAGCAGGCCCTGGACAAGGTGCTGGAGCTGGCCCGTGAGCTGACCGCCTACTGCGGGCGCATGGTGGTGCACGTGATCCCCTTCACCAAGATCCAGGAGGAGATCCGCAAAAACTGCCCCGAGGAGTACTTCACCCTCATCATGCGCCGCTTCATGATGCGCATTTCCGAGGCCGTGGCCAAGCGGGCCGGGGCCGGCGCCCTGGTCACCGGCGAGTCTCTGGGCCAGGTGGCCAGCCAGACCATGCTGGCCCTGGGCACCACGGAGGACGTGACCACGCTGCCGGTGCTGCGGCCCCTGATCGGCATGGACAAGGTGGAGATCATCCGCATGGCCCGGCAGATCGGCACCTACGATACCTCCATCCTCCCCTATGAGGACTGCTGCACCGTCTTTACCCCCCGCCACCCCTGCACCCGTCCCAAGGTGGAGGACGTGCGGGAGGCCGAGGCCGCGCTGGACGTGGACGCCCTGGTGGCCGAGGCCCTGGCCGGAGACCAGTGGGTGCGGGTGAAGCCCACCGACGAGCCCCGGATCTGATTTTCCACAGGGCCATCGGGCCCGTCTTTGAGAAAGAAGGAATCCCATGTCACATACCGCTGAGATCATCGCCGTGGGCACCGAGCTGCTGCTGGGCAACATCGCCAACGTCCCACAGGGCCGCCCGGCCCTGCGGGAGCCCTGATCCATCTTCCTCGGGCGGAGTGAATCCGCCCTTGCGGGAATACTCCGCTGACGCTGCGCATTCACGGCGGCACTGGCCGCCGGCGTTGGTGTTGGCGATAGGAGGCCTTTTTCATGTCACATACCGCCGAGATCATCGCCGTGGGCACCGAGCTGCTGCTGGGCAACATCGCCAACACCAACGCCCAGGAGCTTTCACAGGCCCTGTCCTCCGTGGGCATCAACGTCTACTGGCACACGGTAGTAGGCGACAACCCCACGCGCCTTGCCGAGGCCGTGGACATCGCCCGCCGCCGCGCGGACGTGATCCTCACCACCGGGGGCCTTGGCCCCACCTATGACGATCTGACCAAGCAGACCGTGTGCGCCGCGTTCGGGCTGCCGCTGGTGTTCCACCCGGAGATCCTGGAGGGCATCCGGGCCTACTTTGAAAAAAACGTCCATCTGACCATGCCGGAGAACAACCGCCCCCAGGCGGAGTTCCCGGACGGGGCCGTCATCTTCCCCAACAGCGTGGGCACCGCCCCCGGCTGCGCCTTCCAGTGCGATGGCGTCCATGTTGTGATGCTGCCGGGCCCGCCCTTTGAGATGCGCACCATGCTGCGCGATCACGCCCTGCCCTATCTGCGCAGGCTCTCCGAAGAGGTCATCGTCTCCCACGACATCATGACCTTCGGTCTGGGGGAAAGCCCCATGGAGGAGCTCCTCCGGGAGCGGATGACCCACATGGAAAACCCGTCTCTTGCCACCTACGCCAAGCCCAGCGAGGTGCGGCTGCGGGCCACGGCCAAGGCCCCCACCGCCGAAGCTGCGGAGGCCATGCTGCGTCCCGTGGTGGACGAGGTGTGCGCCCTGCTGGGAGACGTTGTCTACGGCGTGGACGTTGCCAGCCTGGAAGCCGCCTGCTCCGCTCTTTTGCGCGAAAGGGGCATGACCCTGGCCAGCGCCGAAAGCTGCACCGGCGGACAGATCGCCCAGCGGATGACCGCTCTGCCGGGAGCCTCCCAGGTCTACCGGGGCGGCGTTGTCAGCTACTGGACGGACATGAAGGCGGATGTGCTGGGCGTTTCCCGGGAAATCCTGGACCGCTATGGCGCCGTGTCGGAGCAGACGGCCCGGGCCATGGCCCAGGGCGCCCGCCGCATCACCGGGGCGGACGCGGCCGTGTCCGTCACCGGCGTGGCAGGCCCCGACCCGGACGAGCGGGGCAATGGCGTGGGGCTGGTGTTCATCGGCCTGGACACACCGGAGGGCACCTTCTGCCGCCGCTGTGACTTCGGACGGCGGCGCCGGGACCGCATCCAGGAGCTGGCCGCCAACCACGCTTTCGACCTGCTGCGCCGCTATCTCTCCGGCGCGCCTTTGACCCTGTGACTCCTGTCCTCCCGGCGGCATATACTGGACTATCCCCATGATGGAAAGGAGTCCAGAACCTATGTGCCAATATCATGACAGCTGCTGTATCCCCGACGTGACCGTGGCGTCCACCGTCACCACCGCGCCGGGAACGGATGCCCGCGTATGTGCCCGTCCCACCCCCTGCGGCGTGGAGCTGTCGTTTTTCATTCCCCGGGGCGCCGACGGCGCTCCCGGTGCAGACGGAGCACCCGGTGCCGACGGTGCCCCCGGCGCAGACGGTGCTCCCGGCCTGCCGGGCATGAGCGCCGCCGCGTCTTTCTTCACGTTCATGCAGCAGTTCCAAAACGGGTCTCCCATGGTCCTCTTCCCCGCGGTCAGCGACCCCACCGGGCAGATCACCGCCCTCTCCGACACCCAGATCCAGCTCTCACCGGGGACGTATTTCGTCTCCTACCACGTTTCCTCCGTGCTGGACACCGCCGGATATCTCCAGGCGACCCCGTCCTTCAGCGACCGGCCGTTTTTGGAGTATGGGGTCTACGGCCGCACGGGCACGGACAACGTGAGCATGTCCGGGTCCAGCGCCTTTTTGGCGGTGATCCCGGAAGAAACGGTGTTCACCCTCAACATCAATACCAGCTCGGCCAACCGGGAGGGCGAAGCCACGCTGGTCTTTTTAAAGCTGAATCTCCCCTCCTGAGCAAAAGCCCCGGCCTAATGGCCGGGGCTTTTTTTGCCGCCTTATCCCAGTGACACGTCCAGCACCATCATCACCAAAAATCCCGTGATGAAGCCGCAGGTGCCGGAGGGGCCCTGGGCCTGGGGCACCAGCTCCTCCACCACCACATACACCATGGCCCCGGCCGCAAAGCTCAAAAGCCACGGCATCAGGGGATGTACCGCGCCCGCCGCCAGCACCACCGCCACGCCGAACAGCGGCTCCACCGCTCCCGACGCCGCGCCGCCCAGAAACGCCCTGAGCCGGGACGCTCCCGCCTGACGCAGCGGCAGAGAGATGGCCGCTCCCTCCGGAAAGTTCTGGATGCCGATGCCCAGGGCCAGGGCGGCGGCACCAGCCGTCTCCCCGGCGCCCGCCAGGGCGAAGGCCAGGCCCACCGCCATGCCCTCGGGAATATTGTGGAGGGTGATGGCTGTCATCAAAAGGGCGCTCTGGCGCCGGGACTCCTCTCCCTCCAGCTGACGCAGAAACGGCACGCACGCGTCCAGCGCCGCCAGAAACACCACGCCCAGCACCATGCCTCCCGCCGCCGGCACCCAGCCGGGCAATCCGCCGCTCTCTTCCGCCTGCTCGATGGCGGGCAGCAGCAAACTCCACACGGAGGCCGCCGTCATCACGCCGCCGGCAAAGCCCAGCATAGCTTTCTGGTTTCCGGGTTTTGGCTCCCCGGATACGAAAAACACCGCCGCCGCGCCCAGGACGGTCATCAAGAAGGTGAACCCCGTCCCCGCGGCCGCGCGGCACAGCGCATACCACATAGTTCTCGCCTCATTTCAGATTCGGGCGGAGGACCGCCCGTATGCCAGTATAGCCGCCGGCGGAGGCAAAGGTGCCACTTGCTTTTCCAGATGGCATGTGCTATGGTGTAAGTAACGGCATACAATTGAAAAGGACTCATATAATTTCGCTTGTACATGGCGCGAAAGTTTCTACGGAGCCGCCGAAGGCTTCTCTATGGGTGTCTGGTCAGAGGATGGCTTCCTCCGGCCGGGCGCTCCTTTTTTTGTGCCGCGTACAAACGGGCTCAGACCCGGGAAAAAGCGCCCATGGCGCGGGAGGTTATTATGGCTCTTACGATTCTGCACGGCACCATCATCTCGTCCCCGGCGTTGGGGAAGCTGGACATCACCCCCGGCGGGTACCTTATCGCGGAGGACGGCCGCATCCGCGGCGTTTACGCCGCGCTGCCGGAATGCTATGCCGGCGCGCCGGTGGAGGAATACGGCGAGGCCCTCATCCTGCCCGCTTTCTGCGATCTCCACCTGCACGCCCCCCAGTACCCCATGCTGGGCACCGGTATGGACCTGCCTCTTCTGGACTGGCTCAACACCTACACCTTCCCGGCGGAGGCCCGCTTCGCGGACCCGGACTATGCCCGGGACGTCTACCGCAAGCTGGCCGCCGAGCTCATCGAAAACGGCACCACCCGGGTGTGCATGTTCTCCTCCCTCCACACCCAGGCCACCTGGATCTTGATGGAGGAGCTGGAGCGGGCCGGCGTCACCGGCTATGTGGGCAAGGTGAACATGGACCGCAACGGCCTGCCCGGCGTATTGCAGGAGGAGACGGCCGAGTCCATCCGCGAGACGGAGCGGTGGCTGGAGCGGTGCGGCGACTTTACCCATATCCGCCCCATCCTCACGCCCCGGTTCACCCCCTCCTGCACGGACGAGCTGATGGCGTGGCTGGGCCGCAAGGCCGCCGAGACGGGCCTTCCCATTCAGTCCCACCTGTCGGAAAACGACCGGGAGGTGGCCTGGGTCCATGAGCTCCACCCGGACTGCACCCAGTACTGGGAGAGCTACCGGAAGTTCGGCCTCTGGAACGAGCGCACCCTCATGGCCCACTGCGTCTGGTCCGATGCGCGGGAGCGCGATGCCATGCGCACTGCGGGCGTGACGGTGGTCCACTGCCCGGACTCCAACGTGAACGTATGCTCCGGCACGGCGCCGGTGCGCTCCATGCTCCGGGAGGGGCTGAAGGTGGCCCTGGGCACGGACATCGCCGGCGGCGACCATATCTCCATGTTCGACGCGGTCACCGCCGCCATCCGGGCCTCCAAGGTGCGGCAGATGACCGACCCGGCCCGGCCGGACTTCCTCACCGTGGCGGAGGCGTGGTATCTGGGCACCTCCGCCGGAGCCGCCTTCTTCGGCGATGCGCCGGGCTTTGCGCCGGGCAACGCCCTCCACGCCATCGTCCTCTCCGACGATGACCTGCCCCAGTCCCATCCCCTCTCTCCCGCCGAGCGGCTGGAGCGGAGCATGTACCGGCGGCAGAAAGACGCCCTCCGGGCCGTGTGGAGCGACGGCCGGAAGGTCTATACCGGCCGGTGAACCGCGCAAAAAAAGAGAGCCTCGCGGCTCTCTTTTTTCTTACTCCAGATTCAGGTGGCGCTTGAGGAAGTACGCGGTGCCTGCGTAGAAAATGGCGCCGTAGATCACCACGCTGACGATCATGATCCCCATGCCGATGTGGATGCCCAGCATGGGCGTGATGTGGATATCCACATTCATCAAAAGATGGTGCAGGGGCGACTCGTCCAGGGCCAGGAGCAAAAACGTGCCCAGGATCTGCACGGCGAACTGGAACAGGAAGAAAAACGCCACGGACCAGGCCATCTTGTGGTTGGGGCGGCTGTATCCCACCGCCATGGCGGCGTAGAACTGCAGGGCGAAGGCAACGCAGCCCAGGAAGCACAGCGCCGCAAACTCCAGCATGATGGCGGTGCCGTTGAGGGCGTAGTAAGCGGTCATGGCGTCGAAAATATTCCGCATCTCCCGGATGAGCGCCGGCAGGAACGTGCCGTCCACGCTCATGACCAGCATGGACGCCATCACCGCCGCGCCCGTGGCCAAAAACCACACGGTGGAGACGATGAGCTTGCTCCAGATGTGCTGGTGGACCGACACCGGCAGGGTGAACATCAAATAGCCCTCATCGGTGAGAAGGCTCCGGTAGAACCGCTGGATCATGAGGCCGAAGGCGGCAAAGCACACGCCCAGGATGGCCACCACATAGGCCATGGCCAGCAGGCCCCCCAGCATCCGCAGAAGACGGCTGTCCGCCCCGGTGAGGACCTGGAACGAAAAGCGCATGCCCAGCGACGTGGCCAGCAGCACCAGATACAGCGGGCCCATGATGCGCCCGGTGGCACGGAACTCGTGCTTCAAGAGTTTTCTCAGCATTTGAACACCTCCCGGAACAGCGCGTCCACGCTCATGCCCTTGTCCTCCCGGATCTCATCCACCGTGGATTGGAGCACCAGGCGGCCCTGGTTGATGAAAATGACCTCGTCCAGCACTTTTTCCACATCGGCGATCAGGTGGGTGGAGATCACCACCGCCGCCTCGGGGTTGTAGTTGCCGATGATGGTGGAGAGGATGTAGTCCCGGGTGGCCGGGTCCACGCCGCCGATGGGCTCATCCAGAAGATAGAGCTTGGCTGCCCGGCTCATGACCATGATGAGCTGCACCTTCTCCCGGGTGCCCTTGCTCATCTGCTTGATGCGCTGGTCCGGCCGGATGCCCAGGTGCTCCAGCATCTCCCGGGCCGCCTTGGGCCGGAAATCGGCGTAAAAGTCGGCGTAAAAGTCCATCAGCTGCTCCACGGACATCCAGGTGGGGATGGCCGTACGCTCGCTGAGATAGCTCACCAGGGTGTGGCTCTCCTTGCCCGGCGTCATGCCGCAGATGGTCACCTGCCCCTCCGTGGGGGTCAGCAGGCCGTTGGCCAGCTTGATGAGCGTGGTCTTGCCGCTGCCGTTGGGGCCCAGCAGTCCCACGATATGGCCCGGCTCGATCCGCAGATCCACGCCCTCCAGCGCCTGGACATGGCCGTAGCGCTTGCTTAAATTCTTACACTCCAGAACCGACATGTTCTGCTCCCTCCTTATCCGTCTCCCGCCGCAGAAGCGACACGATCTCCTCTTCCCGGTAGCCCAGGCGCCCCATGGCCGCAACAAACGCGCGGATGTGCCGCCGGGCCAACTCCCGTTTCGCGTTTTCGATCATCTCGTGATCCTCCGTTACAAATCTGCCTGCGGTGCGCTGGCTGTATACCAGCCCGCACCGCTCCAGCTCCGCCAGTGCCCGCTGCATGGTGTTGGGGTTCACCCCGGCCTCCGTGGCCAGGTCCCGCACCGATGGCAGCCGTTCCCCCGGCGCAAACACACCGGAGACGATGCCCACCTGGATCTGCTCGATCAGCTGGGCATAGACCGGCGCGTCATTGGAGATCTGCCATTTCATCGCGTGCCTCCTCTCGCGTTTGTATTGTTGTATTAAGTGATTAATACAATAGCACAGTTTCAGGATTTGTCAAGGGGGCGGGCAAAAGTTTTTTCCGACAAAAAAAGCCCCCGGAGGAAAGTTCCTCCGGGGGTCTTCTCTTTCTATTAGGGCACGGCGTCCGGGCCAGGCCAGCCTCAGCCGTATCGCCTTTCCAGGTGCTCCACCACATCTGCCAGGGCGCTTTGGCGGGCATGGGAGACGATGGTGGCGCCGCATGCACGCACAGCCTCCACACAGTTGGCCGGAGCAAATCCCTCCGCCGCCGCGGTGAGCATGGGGATATCGTTGGCCTCGTCTCCCACGCAGTACACATGCTCCATGGCGATGCCCAGCCGGCCGGCCAGGCGGCGGACCATGCCGCCCTTGTTGGCGCCCCGGGCCGTCAGCTCCAGCAGGTTCCGTCCGGAGAAGATCAGCTCATACTCCTCCGCCCAGCCCCGGCACCGCAGCTCTGCGGCCGCCTGCTCCAGCATCTGGTGGTCCTCCGCCTCAAAAAGGATCTTCCCCAGGGGCAGCGGCACCTCCAGAAGGGACCTGTGCTCGCAAAGCTCTGCGTGGGTCATGTGCACATGACGGCGGGTGACATCGTTGGCCTGGACGGCGTGGATCACGTTGTCCATGTGGTAGGCCTCCGCCGCTATCTGGGGAAACGCATCCAGGATGGCCTGCGCACGCTGGCGGACAGGGCCGTCCAGCATGGCCGTCTCCAGGTAGGCGCCGGCGGCAAAGTCATAGAGGGCGGCGCCGTTGCAGATGACCGCGGGGGCATTGCTGGGCACCCCCGGCTCCAAAGCCGCAAAGGAGGCCAGGGCCCGTCCCGTAGCCACGGCGAACCGTCCGCCCTGGTCCATAAAGCGCACCAGGGCAGCCCGGTTGGCCTCCGACAGCGGCGGCACCGGCGTACCGGTGCGCAGCGCGTCCTCCGTATAAATGAGCGTGTTGTCAAAATCGCTGGCCAGCAGCACGCCGTCAAAGATTCCCATAGGTCAGCTCCTCCGTATGGATGTAAAGATGACGCCGCCCGGCGCATGGCGCCAACAACGGCAAAATCCCGCCGCCCGCGTTTGCGGGCGGCGGGACGTATGACTTACTCGCCCTGAGGCGCGGGGGCTCCGCCCTCGCCGCCGCCCTTGCCTCTGCGGCGGCCTCCCCGGTGATGGGGCCGGCGGCGGCGCTTGGCCTCACCGCCGTCACCGCCCTCGGCGCTGCGGGGCGCGGCGTCCTTGGGCTGCTGGGCAGGCTGCTTGGGCCCCTGCTTGGGGGGACGGGGCTTCTGGCCGCCCTTTTTCTCCTGCTGGCCGGCCTTGCCGCCCTGGTCCTTGCTGCCGGATTCCTTGGCAGGCTGCTTTGCCTCCTTGGGCTGGTCGGGCCGGGCGGGCTGACCCTCGCCGGTACCCTTGCCGCGGCGGCGGGAGCGGCTGCGGCGGCGGGAACGGCCATCCTCGGCACCGATCTTCTCCCGCATCGGCGCGTCCTCCAGCTTGGCGTCCATATAGAACGGCGTGGTGAGCACCGGCGTGACGAACTCCTCTTCCTCCTTCTCCTCCACATAGCGGGCAGGCCGCTCGGGAATGGCGATGCCGTCCCGGCTGCCCTTGCCGTTGCGCAGCACGCACACCTCGCAGCTGTGGTAGGTCTTCAGGGGCTCGTTGGGGCCCGCGCTGTCCAGGTTCACCTTCATGGTCTCCCGCAGCAGGTCCACGCTCTTGACATTGCCGGGTCCGTCCGGCGTCTGCACGAAGGACTCCACCTTGGGCATGCGCTTGGCGGCGTCCTCGTAGGCATTTTGCTCATACTTGAGGCAGCACATGAGCCGCCCGCAGGTGCCGGAGATCTTCGTGGGGTTCAGGCTCAGGTTCTGGGTCTTGGCCATCTTGATGGAGACGGGCAAAAAGCCGTCCAAAAACTGGGAGCAGCAGAAGGGCCGTCCGCAGATGCCAAGGCCGCCGATCATCTTGGCCTCGTCCCGCACGCCGATCTGCCGCAGCTCGATCCGGGCCCGGAACACGCTGGCCAGGTCCCGCACCAGCTCCCGGAAATCCACCCGGCCGTCGGCGGTGAAGTAGAAGATGATCTTGTTGCCGTCAAAGCTGGCGGACACGTTCACCAGCTTCATCTCCAGGCCGTGCTCGGCGATCTTGCGCTCGCAGATGTCAAAGGCCTCGCTCTCTTTTTTCCGGTTGTACTCCACCGTGCGGCGGTCGCTGTCCGTGGCCATGCGCAGCATGGCGCACAGGGGCCGGACGATGGCAGAGTCCTCCACCTCGTGGTTGCCCTGGGTGCAGGTGGCGAACTCGGGGCCCTGGGCGGTCTCCACGATCACCTGGTCCCCCATTTTCACCTGGACGCCCTTGGGGTCAAAATAATAATTCTTGCATCCGCCCCGAAAGCGGACGCTGATCACTTCCGTCAAAGGATACCCTCCAATTCTACGGCGAGGGCGCCCAGCACATGGCTGGGCCCAACGTTATACACGCACTCCCCGCGATACTTCTCTAACAGCTCTATTGTGCCCATGATCTGGCGTTTTGTCAAGTTTTTCGCAACGGCAGACGCCAATTGACCGCCGCTTCCGTCCCCCTGGCAGCCGTAGGCGCGCAGCAGTGCCTCGGCACACACGGCCCGGCCCCGCTCCAGCATGGCGGAAAGCTCCTCCCGGGTCATGCGGCGCTTTTCCATCCGGGCGGCCCACTCCGCCGCGGCCCCCCGCCGGAACGAGGCCAGCAGGCGGATAAGCTCGTCCCCGGCGTCGGACGGCTCCTGGGCCTCCGGCGCCCCGTCCGGATGGAGCTTGAGCTCCACGCACCGTGAGCGCAGGGTCTGGAGCACCACCGCGGCATTTTCCGCACAAAAGAGGAACGCCGCGTAGGGCGGGCCCTCCTCCACGATCTTCAAAAGCACGTTCTGGTCCTGAGGCGTCAAAAGGGCGCAGTCGGGGAAGAGATACACCTTCCTCCGCCCCTGGTTGGGCCGGATGTAGGCGTCCTGCCGGATCTGGCGCACCACGTCCACGGCAATGGACTTGTGCTGGTCGTCCCGGACGGTGATCACATCCGGGTGGATGCCCTCCATGACCCGGCGGCAGCTCTCGCACCGCAGGCAGGGCCGCTCTCCCCCGCACTCGCACTCCATGGCCGCGGCGGCATAACGGGCCAGCGTCTCCCGCTGTCCCGCGCCGGTAAACAGCAGCGCGTGGGTCAGTGCCCCCCGGGTGGCCGCCTGCCGGATGCGCCCGGCGGCTGGGTCGTGTTGGATGCTGCCAAATGCCGTCATAGTCGTTCCTCTTTCCTTCGTTCTCCGCTCCATCCTACCATAAGCGGCGTCAAAATGGAAGCGGGCTTCCGGCAGCCGCCGCCGGCTTTAGAGGGGGAAAGTTGGGCGGATTGTCCTGACTTTGGCAATTTGCTTGAATTTTAATGCTGTTTCTTATGCTATTCATGCATTGTTTTCCGAAATGCATCCTATTATAATAATATAGTCAATTTAGCTAATCGTTTAACCATCAGATCGATGATTTTTCTGTTTGGCAGCGACAAAAAAACGGAGGAATGAAAATGAGCAAAAAGTATTGTTACCTGTTCACTGAGGGCAATGCCAACATGCGCGAGCTCCTGGGCGGCAAGGGCGCCAACCTGGCCGAGATGACCAACATCGGCCTGCCCGTGCCTCAGGGCTTCACCATCACCACCGAGGCTTGCACTCAGTACTATGAGGACGGCCGCAAGATCAGCGACGAGATCCAGGCCGAGATCATGGAATACATCGACAAGATGGAGAGCATCACCGGCAAGAAGTTCGGCGACGAGGAGAACCCCCTGCTGGTCTCCGTCCGTTCCGGTGCCCGCGCCTCCATGCCCGGCATGATGGACACCATCCTGAACCTGGGCCTCAACGAGACCGTGGTGGAGGTCCTGGCCAAGAAGTCCGGCAACCCCCGCTGGGCCTGGGACTGCTATCGCCGCTTCATCCAGATGTACTCCGACGTGGTCATGGAAGTGGGCAAGAAGTACTTTGAGCAGCTCATCGACGAAATGAAGGAGCGCAAGGGCGTCACCCAGGACGTGGAGCTGACCGCCGAGGACCTCAAGGAGCTGGCCGAGGCCTTCAAGGCTGAGTACAAGGCCAAGATCGGTCAGGACTTCCCCTCCGATCCCAAGGAGCAGCTCATGGGCGCCGTGCAGGCCGTGTTCCGTTCCTGGGACAACCCCCGCGCCAACGTGTATCGCCGCGACAACGACATCCCCTACTCCTGGGGCACTGCCGTCAACGTCCAGTCCATGGCCTTCGGCAACATGGGCGACGACTGCGGCACCGGCGTTGCCTTCACCCGTAACCCCGCTACCGGCGAGAAGAAGCTCTTCGGTGAGTTTTTGACCAACGCCCAGGGCGAGGACGTGGTGGCCGGCGTGCGCACCCCCATGCCCATCAGCCAGATGGCCGAGAAGTTCCCCGAGGCCTTCGCCCAGTTCGAGAAGGTCTGCAAGATCCTGGAGGATCACTATCACGACATGCAGGACATGGAGTTCACCGTGGAAAACGGCAAGCTCTACATGCTCCAGACCCGTAACGGCAAGCGCACTCCCGCTGCCGCTCTGAAGATCGCCTGCGACCTGGTGGACGAGGGCATGATCGACGAAAAGCAGGCCGTGGCCATGATCGAGCCCCGCTCTCTGGACACCCTGCTCCATCCCCAGTTCGACGCCGTGGCTCTGAAGAAGAGCGAGGCCATCGGCAAGGCTCTGGGCGCCTCCCCGGGCGCTGCCTCCGGCAAGATCGTCTTCACCGCTGAGGACGCCAAGGCCTGGGCCGACCGCGGCGAGAAGGTGGTCCTGGTCCGTCTGGAGACCTCTCCCGAGGACATCGAGGGCATGAAGGCCGCGCAGGGCATCCTGACCGTCCGCGGCGGCATGACCTCCCACGCAGCCGTCGTGGCCCGCGGCATGGGCAAGTGCTGCGTCTCCGGCTGCGGCGACATCAAGATGGACGAGGAGAACAAGAAGTTCCAGCTGGCCGGCAAGACCTACGGCGAGGGCGACTGGATCTCCCTGGACGGCTCCACCGGCAACATCTATGACGGCGCCATCCCCACCGTGGACGCTTCCATCGGCGGTGAGTTCGGCCGCGTCATGGGCTGGGCCGACAAGTATCGCCGCCTGCAGGTGCGCACCAACGCCGATACGCCCCACGATGCCGCTCAGGCCCGTAAGTTCGGCGCCCAGGGCATCGGCCTGACCCGTACCGAGCACATGTTCTTCGACGAGGACCGTATCCCCGCCATCCGTGAGATGATCTGCTCCGACACCACCGAGCAGCGTGAGAAGGCCCTGGCCAAGCTGGAGCCCATGCAGCAGGGTGACTTCGAGGGCATCTACGAGGCCATGGAGGGCTGCCCCGTCACCATCCGCTTCCTGGATCCCCCCCTGCACGAGTTCGTGCCCACCGAGGAGGCCGACATCGAGAAGCTGGCCGAGGACATGGGCAAGACCGTGACCGACATCAAGAACATCATCGCCTCTCTGCACGAGTTCAACCCCATGATGGGCCACCGCGGCTGCCGTCTGGACGTGACCTATCCCGAGATCGCCGCCATGCAGACCCGCGCCGTCATCAAGGCTGCTCTGGCTGTCCAGGCCCGTCATCCTGAGTGGACCATGGTGCCTGAGATCATGATCCCCCTGGTGGGCGAGGTCAAGGAGCTGGCCTACGTGAAGAAGATCGTGGTGGAGACCGCTGACGAGATCATCAAGGCCGCCGGCTCCAACATGAAGTACCTGGTGGGCACCATGATCGAGATCCCCCGCGCGGCACTGACCGCCGACGAGATCGCCAAGGAGGCCGACTTCTTCTCCTTCGGCACCAACGACCTGACCCAGATGACCTTCGGCTTCTCCCGTGACGACGCCGGCAAGTTCCTGGACGCCTACTACGACAAGAAGATCTACGAGAACGATCCCTTCGCCAAGCTGGACCAGAAGGGCGTGGGCAAGCTGGTGGACATGGCCTGCAAGCTGGGCCGCAGCGTGAACCCCGACCTGCATCTGGGCATCTGCGGCGAGCACGGCGGCGATCCCTCCTCCGTGGAGTTCTGCCACCGTACCGGCCTGGACTACGTGTCCTGCTCTCCCTTCCGCGTGCCCATCGCACGTCTGGCTGCCGCGCAGGCTGCCATCAAGGACGAGAAGTAAGATCCTCCCCGTTCAAAGTCAAAAGAGGATGCCGCTTTTGCGGCATCCTCTTTTTTCATGATGGAGCCATATGCTCCCTCCTCCGACTCAGCCGCGGCGGCTCCCGGTGCCTCTGGGCGGAGAGCAGACGCAAAAAAAAGCGCCCCGGCGGGGCGCTTTTTCTTTAGTATCCGGTTTTCAGTCCGTGTCCCAGGAGCGGTCCTCCCAGTAGTAGCTGATGCGGCTGTCGATGTTCCACAGGGCTTCCAGCCACCGCTCCACCCGGTGGCGGGGAAAGTGCTTATTGATGAACAATGCCACCACCACGCCCACGCCCGTATCAAAAATACGGTTGAGGGCGTAGCTGATGTAGGTATCCACCGGCGTGTTGAACAGCAATATGCAAAGCACCACGCCGCCGGGCTGCACGCCGCCCACCCAGAACACCTGACACAGCACGATCAGCAAAATGGTACCGATGAACACCAGCACCACCAGCAGCAGCGAGCGGCCGCCCTCCGGATGGAAGATCAGGTAGATGCGGAACATCACCATGCCGATGACGCCGCCGATGGCCGTGCCGAACAAACGGTTGCCGCCGTTGAGCTTGGAGTGCTCCATGTTGGTGCCCAGTCCGAAGATGGCGCCGATGCAGGCAAAGGCGGGGCTGCGGTCCAAAAAGTAGTAGATGAGCGCGCAGAGAGCCGCCGCCGTGGCGGTCTTGATGGTGCGCATCCCCACGGTCGGGCGGCGGCGCTGCGGCGGCAGCTGTCCCGCTCCGGCAGGCGGGGTC
>DYBL01000021.1 GCA_019418625.1 Clostridiales bacterium
GCTTTCCAGAATCCCACCAAGCCCATCGGCACGTTCATGACGGAAGCGGAGGCGGAGGAAATGCGCCAGCCCCGGCCGGCGTCCTCCATGACGGTATTGCCGCGGCGGCGCATTTCCTCCGCCTCCGCTTCCGTCATGAACGTGCCGATGGGCTTGGTGGGATTCTGGAAAGCGGGGTCGTTGGGGTCCACCTCCACCTGCGTGAGGATGGTCGCCACACTTTTGTGGATGCCGCGGTTGAGCAGCTCCTCCCGCAGGGCGTTTTGCAGGTCGTACCCGATGTAGCCCTGGCTCATGGCGGTGCACACGGACATGGGTGCCATGGGATGGGTGGGATCCTCACGGCTGAGGGTCGTCATGGCGATGTTGATCATGCCCACCTGGGGGCCGTTGCCGTGGGCCACTACCACCTCATGCCCTTCTTCAATCAGATCCACGATGGCCTTGGCCGTGTGCTTCACGGCAGCCATCTGCTCAGGGAGATTCTTGCCCAGTGCGTTGCCGCCCAGGGCGATCACAATGCGCTTACCCATATAGGTCGACCTCTTTTCGTAAAATTGAAAATAAAAATACGTCGGGAATATGGGGACCATATTCCCGACGTACAAGCTCAGAAATTAGAACAGCTTGCGCTTTCCGCCATTCTCCATGGCCATCAGAGCGGCGACGGGATCCTTCACCTTGCTCATCATGATCATAGCAGCGATGACATAGGGCTTGTAGCTGGCTTCCTTGTACAGGGGCTCGATGTAGCGATCGAACACGGAGTTGTCCACCTCGCCCTCCTTGCAGCTCAGGCCGGTGATGTCGGCGGGCAGGCAGTGCATGTACAGGGCGCTGCCGTTCTTGGTGCGCTTCATCATCTCCTCGGAGCAGGTCCAGTTCTTGAACTGGGCATTCTGCGCCAGCAGCTGCTTCTCCAGGGCGTCGATGCCGGCCTGGTCGCCAGCCTGATAGAGCTTCGTGCGCTGCTCCATGGCGGCGAAGGGAGCCCAGGACTTGGGATAGACGATGTCGGCGCCGTCGAAAGCCTCTTCCATGGTGGCGACCTTCTTGTAGGTGCCGCCGGTGGCAGCGGCGTTCTTGCGGGCGATCTCCTCCACCTCGGGCATCACGTCATAGCCCTCGGGATGAGCCAGCACCACGTCCATGCCGAAGCGGGTCATCAGGCCGATGACGCCCTGGGGAACGGACAGGGGCTTGCCATAGGAGGGAGAATAGGCCCAGGTCATGGCGATCTTCTTGCCCTTGAGGTTCTCCACGCCGCCGAAGTGGTGGATGATGTGCAGCATGTCAGCCATGCACTGAGTGGGGTGATCCACATCGCACTGCAGGTTCACCAGGGTGGGACGCTGCTCCAGGATGCCGTCGCGATAGCCCTCGGCCACGGCGTCCATGAAGGTCTTCTGATACTTGTGGCCCTCGCCGATGAACATATCGTCGCGGATGCCGATGACGTCAGCCATGAAGGAGACCATGTTGGCGGTCTCGCGCACAGTCTCACCGTGGGCGATCTGGCTCTTCTTCTCATCCAGATCCTGGACGTTCAGGCCCAGCAGGTTGCAGGCGGAGGCAAAGGAGAAGCGGGTACGGGTGGAGTTGTCGCGGAAGATGGAGATGCCCAGGCCGGAATCGAAGATCCGGGTGGACTTGTTGCGCTCGCGCAGGTCGCGCAGGGCGTCAGCCACGGTGAAGATGGCGTCCAGCTCCTCGTCGGTCTTGTCCCAGGTCCAGTAGAAGTCGGACTTGTACATGTTGTTGATGTGCAGCTTTTCCAGATGCTTGGCCAGCTCGATGGTCTTAGACATAATCAGCTCTCCTTAAGTAATATGATTGAGGCGGCAAATTGCCTCGCAGGATTTTGCGGATCGGGAAGGGGGACGTTGTCCCCCTTCAAATCTGTTACTGGATGACGTTGTCCGTCAGGCTCTGGCGGAACTCGGTGACGTCAGCGGTCTTGTTTTCTTCCTTGTACAGCTTCACAGCGGCAGCGTACACGGCAGCGCAGGTGACCAGATCCTGCTTCCAGGTGATCTCGTTGGGAGCATGGGCCTGGGACTCGGCGCCGGGGCCGAAGCCCACGCAGGGGATGCCATAACGGCCCTGGATGGACACGCAGTTGGTGGAGAAGGTCCACTTGTCGGTCAGAGGACGGCCTTCACGCAGGTGCATGGCGTCAAACTTGGGATCCGCGTCGGCGTGGCCGATGCGCTTGTCGCCGTACAGAGCGTGGTGGGCGTCCACAACGGCCTGGACGTGGGCGGCGCTCTCCTTGTTGATCCAGGTGGGGAAGAAGCACTCGGTCTCATAGACCTCGCCGGTCCAGGAGGGACGGTCATACATATACATGGAGACCTTCACGTCGTCGCCGTACTTCTTCACGCTGGGCAGCTGACGGATCTCCTCCAGGCAGGAATCCCAGGTCTCGCCGGCGGTCATGCGGCGGTCGATGGAGATGGAGCAGCTGTCGGCCACAGCGCAGCGGCTGGGAGAGGTGAAGAAGATCTCGGAGACGGTGCAGGTGCCGCGGCTGAGGAACTGAGCATCCTCATAGTGCTCGGGGTTGAACTCGGGGTTGAGCATCTTGACCAGGCCCTTGACGGTGTTGGAGGGGCCGTCGCCGTTTTCGTTCAGGGCACGCACGTCCTGCAGGATGTCGGCCATCTTGTAAATGGCGTTGTCGCCGCGGTGAGGTGCGGAACCGTGGCAGGAGACACCCTTGACGTCCACACGGATCTCCATGCGGCCGCGGTGACCGCGGTAGATGCCGCCGTCGGTGGGCTCAGTGGAGATGACGAACTGGATCTTCTTCTGGGCATCCTCCTTGCCGGCGAAGTACTTGTTGACGATGTACTGCCAGCACATGCCGTCGCAGTCCTCTTCCTGCACGGAGCCGACCACCATGATCTTGTAGCCCTCGGGGATGAGGCCCATGTCCTTCATGATCTTGGCGCCGTACACGGCGGAGGCCATGCCGCCCTCCTGGTCAGAGCCGCCGCGGCCGAAGATCACATCGTCGGTCTCATAGCCCTGATAGGGGTCAGCTTCCCAGTTGTTGATGTTGCCCACGCCGACGGTGTCGATGTGGGAGTCGATGGCGATGATCTTGTCGCCCTCGCCCATCCAGCCGATGACATTGCCCAGGCCGTCGATTTCCACCTTGTCGTAGCCCAGCTTTTCCATCTCGGCCTTGATGCACATGACGACTTCCTTCTCCTGGCAGCTTTCGCTGGGGTGGGAGATCATGTCCCGCAGGAAGCGGCTCATGTCCGCCTTGTAGCCTTCCGCTGCCGCTTTGATCGCTTCAAAGTCCATAACAATGCCCTCCGTTTTATATTGTATCCGTGGTTGTCGTTGGCTCTATCTATCCCTATCATAGCATAAGAATTCCACTTGTCAAACAAAAAATTAGAAAACCAAAAAATTTTTTAGAAATTATAGTTGATTTCCAAAAAATTTATGGTATGATGAAACTGGTAAATTGGAAGTATGTCATGAAAATAAGGAGGAATGACCCACGGAAAGCGGAAAATTAGAGCTGCTCAAACAGGTGGCCGCGGGCATCGCCGGGCAGTTCGGCAGCAACTGTGAGGTGGTGGTGCACGACCTGAGCCGCCACCCGGATCATACGATCGTGGCTATTGAGAACGGACATGTGTCCGGCCGGAAGGTAGGGGACGGTGCATCCCATGTGGTCATCGAGCAGATGGAGACCAATGCGGCCTCACCGGAGGACCATCTGTGCTATCTGACCAAGACACCGGACGGGAAGATCCTCAAATCCTCCACGGTGTATATCCGTAACAGCAAGGGAAAGGTATCTGCCATCTTCTCCATCAACTATGATATCTCCCGGCTGATGATGGTAGAGGGCGCTATCCATGACCTGATCTCCACCGGAGAGACCGCGCCTGCGGAGCCGGAGAAGATCATCAACGTCAATGACCTGCTGGATGATCTGATCCAGCAGTCTGTGGCGCTGGTAGGAAAGCCCGTGGCGCTGATGAACAAGGACGACAAGGTGAAAGCCATCCAGTTCCTGAACCAGAACGGCGCGTTTTTGGTGACCAAGTCCGGCGACAAGATCGCCCGGTATTTCGGGATCTCCAAGTACACGCTCTATTCCTATATCGACGCCAAGCAGTGAAGCAGCACGGCCGCCCGTCAGGGCGGCCATTTTTTTGTTGGAAAAGGGAGGAATCATTGACTTTCGCGCAGCAGATAGTATAATGTAATATGTGATTTGGCGGCTTGCTGTAAGGCCGCTTTGAGGAGGCAGAAACATGCACTATACTTTAAACGTGGCCGGACTGCAGCGTCAGCTGCCCATCTGCAAGGTGACGGACGATCTCTATATCGCCGCATTCGTGGTTTTCGGCGACGCGGAGCTGACCGTGGCGTGCGCCCGGGATCTTTTGAAGCTGGTGGATCTGGATAGCTTTGACTATATGCTTACCGCCGAGGCCAAGGGTATCCCCCTGATCCATGAGATGGCCCGCCAGTCCGGGGCGGAGAAGTACATCCTGGCCCGCAAGGGAGCCAAGGTCTATATGCCCAACCCCATCCATGTAGCCGACGAGTCCATCACTACCGCCGGCCGGCAGGAGCTGTACCTGGGCCGGGACGACGCGGAGCTGATCCGCGGCAAGCGCATCTTGCTGGTGGACGACGTGATCTCCACCGGCGGTTCCCTGCACGCCATGGAGGAGCTGGTGAAGCTGGCCGGCGGCACTGTGACGGGCCGTGCGGCTGTGCTGGCTGAGGGCGATGCCCGCACCCGTACGGACATCAAGTTCCTGGCGCCGCTGCCGGTCTTCAATGCCGACGGCTCCATCAAGGAGTAAGCAAAAAAGCACGCTGCTTCGGGCAGCGTGCTTTTTTATTGTACCGGCATATACCTTATTCTATTATGAATGGGACTTCTTGTAGGTGAGATAGCCCTCCAGGATCAGGGAGGCGGCCACGGCGTCCACCACCTTTTTGCGCTTCTTTGCGTTTTTCCCGCCGGCCATAAGAATCTGGTGGGCGTCGATGGTGGTACGGCGCTCATCCCATAAGACCACAGGCAAACCGGTGGCCTCTTTCAAAAGCGCGGCCATGGCCTCCGCCTTTTCCGCACGGGGGCCCAGGGTCCCGTCCATATTTTTGGGGTGCCCCAGCACCAGTTCCTCCGCGCCGTGCTGGCGGGCCAGCTCGGTGATGCGCTGCATCACGATCTCCGGCCGGTAGGCGTCGATGGTGGTGGTGAACCCGGCCAGAAAGCCGGTGGGGTCGGAAATAGCGATACCGGTATGGGCGTCGCCGTAGTCGATGGCCATAATGCGCATGGGCAGGCTCCTTCCGCGTTGAGATTCAAAAAGTTCCCAGTCATCATATCATATCCTGGGACCGGCCGCAATACGGCAGGAAAAAAGGGAAAAATTTCGCAAAAAAACAGTTGACCCGGGCTTTGACGTGTGCTACAATCATACTTACCTGTGAAAAAGGGCTTTTTTGTTGCGCGCTTTTTTCGCTTTTCTGGCGGCGGCAAGGCCCTTGCAAGAGGCAGGGAGGCAGTCGGTATCCCCGGCGGAGCCGGGAATGATACCAATAATAAGGAGGTGCCGTTAGATGCGCGTAAAAGTTACCCTGAGATGCAACGAGTGCAAGCAGAGAAACTACAATACGATGAAGAACAAGAAGAATACCCCGGACAAGCTTGAGCTGAATAAGTATTGCCCCTTCTGCAAGAAGCACACGCTCCACAGCGAGACCAAGTAAGGTCAACAACGAAGAAGAAAGGCGTGTAACGAAATGGCAGAAGAAGCGAAGAAGAAAAAGGATCGCGGACTCTGGTTCCGTGAGATGAAAAGCGAACTGAAGAAAGTCGTTTGGCCCAGCCGCAAGACCGTGGTGGAGAACACCGGCACCGTGCTGATGTGCTCTTTGCTGATCGGCGCCTGCATCTGGATCTTCGACGGTGTCATGGGTGCCGCTCTGGACATGGTCCTGAGCCTTCTGGGGTAAGGAGCCATGGCAGAGAACGCCAAGTGGTATGTTGTCCATACCTATTCCGGCTATGAAAATGCCGTTAAGACCAGCATTGAAAAGTTCGTGACCGGCCGCGGCATGGAGGATATGATCCTGCGGATCGAGATCCCCCTGGAGACCGTGACGGAAGTCACCGATTCCGGTGCCACCAAAGAGGTGGAGCGGAAGGTGTTCCCCGGCTATGTGCTCATCAAGATGGTCATGACCGACGATACCTGGCATCTGGTGCGGAATGTCCGCGGTGTGACCGGCTTTGTCGGCTCCGCCAACAAGCCCATCCCCCTGACGGAGGAAGAGGTGCTTGCCATGGGCATGGAGAAGCACGAGATCGTCGTCAAGTACAATGTGGGCGACCATGTCCGCATCATGGACGGCCCGCTGGCAAGCTTTACCGGCGTTGTGGAGGAGATCGAGCCCGAGAAGAACCGGGTGAGCGTGATGGTCTCCATGTTCGGACGCGAGACGCCGGTGGAACTGGAGCTGGACCAGGTCGAGGTCCAGGACTGAGCGTCCCCGCCGTGCCGGGCGGTCTCCGGCGCAAGTGGGAGGGATGGATATCCCGCCAAAGACGGCCCCGTGCCGCCACCACATTTATGATTTTAGGAGGTGCTACTCCGTGGCACAGAAGATTACTGGTTATGTAAAACTGCAGATCCCCGCAGGCAAAGCGACTCCCGCTCCCCCGGTCGGCCCCGCTCTGGGCCAGCACGGCGTCAACATCGCCGCGTTCACCAAGGAGTTCAACGAGCGCACCAAGAACGACATGGGCATGATCATTCCCGTGGTCATCACCGTCTATGCCGACCGTTCCTTCTCCTTCATCACCAAGACGCCTCCCGCAGCCGTCCTGATCAAGAAGGAGTGCAACATCGAGTCCGGTTCCGGCGTGCCCAACAAGAACAAGGTGGCCACCATCTCCAAGGCCTCCGTCCAGAAGATCGCCGAGATCAAGATGCGCGACCTGAACGCCGCCAGCCTGGAAGCTGCCATGAGCATGATCGAAGGCACCTGCCGCTCCATGGGCGTCACCGTGGGCGACTGATCTGTCCGCGACAACTGACCATTCATAACAGCCGAGCGGCTGGAAGGCCGCTCCATACAGTGGGAGGATTTGATTCCGAAGAACCACTATGAGGAGGAAGTAACATTGTTTAGAGGCAAGAAATATCAGGAAAGTGCCAAGCAGATCGACAAGAACACTCTGTACGAGGCTGCCGATGGCATGGCTCTCATCTGCAAAACCGCCAGCGCCAAGTTCGACGAGACTGTGGAGCTGCATGTGAAGCTGGGCGTTGACTCCCGTCACGCCGATCAGCAGGTCCGTGGCGCCATCGTGCTGCCCCACGGCACCGGCAAGACCGTCCGCGTCCTGGTGTTCGCCAAGGGCGACAAGGCTGACGCTGCCCGTGAGGCCGGCGCCGACTTCGTGGGCGATATGGACATGGTTGAGAAGATCCAGAAGGAAAACTGGTTCGACTTTGACGTGGTGGTCGCCAGCCCCGACATGATGGGCCTGGTGGGCCGTCTGGGTAAGGTTCTGGGCCCCAAGGGTCTGATGCCCTCTCCCAAGGCCGGCACCGTGACTCCCGACGTGGCCAAGGCCGTCAAGGAAGTCAAGGCCGGTAAGATCGAGTACCGCCTGGACAAGACCAACATCATCCACTGCCCCATCGGCAAGGTGTCCTTCGGCGCTGAGAAGCTGACCGAGAACTACAACGCCCTCATGGGCGCCATCATCAAGGCCAAGCCCGCTGCGGCGAAGGGCCAGTATATCCGCAGCTGCGTGGCCGCTTCTACCATGGGCCCCGGCGTGAAGATGAACACCGCCAAGATGGTGTGATCTTCGGGGAGCGCATCCCCGATTTGCGGAAAAAAACGCATATTTGAGGGTTGACATTTGTCAGTTCCTTGAATATAATATCAGATGCGTTCCAAAGACAGCAGGTGGGCTTTGCCCGTAAATCCTGCCGAGGGCGGCATATCGTAAGATTGCTACACCGTCCTTGTGTCTTTGCGGCATAAGGACGGTTTCCTTTTTGAACGCACCTACAATTCCTGTGGAGGTGAAAACAAGAATGCCTAACGCAAAGGTCTTATCTGAAAAGCAGGCTATCGTTGCCGAGCTGACCGAGAAGATCCAGAAGGCCACCGCGGGCGTGATTGTCGACTACAAGGGTATCACCGTTGAGGAAGACACCGCGCTGCGTAAGGAGTGCCGCGAGAGCAATGTGGATTACGCTGTCGTGAAGAACACGCTGCTCCGCTTCGCTTTCAACAACACCGGCCTGAGCGAGCTGGACGGCCTGCTCAATGGCACCACTTCTCTGGCTCTGTGCGACGATCCCGTGGCTCCCGCCCGGGTCATGGCCAACTATGCCAAGAAGCTGGACGGTAAGTTCGAGATCAAGGGTGGTTTCATGGACGGCAAGCCCGTGGACCTGGCCACCATCAACTCTCTGGCTTCCATCCCCGCTCTGCCCGTCCTGCAGGCGCAGGTCCTGGGCACCATGCTGGCCCCCATCACCGGCCTGGCTGTGGTCCTCAAGCAGATCGCCGAGAAGAACGGCGCTCCCGCCGAGGCTGCCGAAGAGGCTCCCGCCGCGGAATAATCATTCCCGGCAACCCATTTTCAAAATTTACAATTAGGAGGCAAATACAATGTCTGAGAAAGTTACCGCTATGATCGAAGAGATCAAGGGCCTGACCGTTCTGGAGCTGAGCGAGCTGGTGCACGCTCTGGAGGAAGAGTTCGGCGTTTCTGCCGCCGCTATGGCTGCTCCCGCTGCCGGCGCTGCTGCTCCCGCTGCTGAGGAGAAGACCGAGTTTGACGTGGTCCTGGCTGGCTTCGACGCCGCTGCCAAGATCAAGGTCATCAAGGCTGTCCGCGAGATCACCGGCCAGGGCCTGGCTGAGGCCAAGGCTACCGTCGAGGGCGCTCCCAAGACCCTGAAGGAGGCTGTGTCCAAGGACGAGGCCGAGACCCTGAAGAAGCAGCTGGAAGAGGCTGGCGCCAAGGTCGAGCTGAAGTAATTTTCGCTCCCGGCCATACAGCGTGTTTTGACCCGAAGTGGGCCCGAGGTAGTGTTGTTACCCCGGGCCCTCTTTTTGTGTGTGATATGGAGGTCCCACTGTGGAAGAAAAAAGAAACAAGAAACTGGCGTTTCCCCATACTTTCGTGATTTTGGCGTGCATCATCGTGCTGATGACGGTATGCACCTATCTGATCCCTGCCGGCAGCTATGAGCGGGTGTACAGCGAGACGGCGGACCGCAACGTGGTCGACCCCAACTCCTTTACCTACGTGGACCAGACGCCGGTGGGCCTGTTCGGCCTGCTCCATGCCATCCCGGATGGCATGCTGGAGGTGGCGGACATTATGGTGTTCATCTTTGTGGTGGGCGGTGCGTTCAACATCATCACCCGCACCGGCGCCATGGAAAACGGCATCAAAAAGCTGGCCTATAAGCTCCAGGGCAGAGAAAAGCTGCTGATCCCCCTGATGATGTTTGCCTTCTCCCTGGGCGGCGCCACCTTCGGCATGTCCGAGGAGACCATCATCTTCATCCCCATCGGCATCGCCCTGGCCCGGGCACTGGGCTATGATGCCATCGTGGGCATGGCCATGGTCACCTTCGGCGCGGCCATCGGCTTTTCTTCCGGCTTCATGAATCCCTTTACCGTGGGTGTGGCCCAGAAGATCGCGGAGCTGCCCACATTCTCCGGCATGCCGCTGCGGATCGCCGTGTGGGTGTGCATGCTGGTGGCAGTGCCTACCTGCATCCTCCGCTATGCCGGAAAGGTGAAGCGGGACCCCTCCGCCAGCTATGTGTATGATTTGGAGCTTTCCCAGAAGGACCAGCGGGTCACCATCGAGGATGTGCCCCTGCGCCGCCGGGATATCCTGGTGCTGCTGGTGCTGGCCGGCGGCCTGGGTGTCATCGTCTACGGCGTCATCAACTATGGCTGGGGCGTGCTGGACATTGCCGCCGTGTTTTTGGGAATGGGCATTCTGGGCGGCATTGTGGGCGGTACCACGCCCAACGGCATGGCCCGGGATTTCATCGCCGGCGCCAAGGACATCGCCATGGGTGCCCTGATCGTGGGCATTGCCCGGGGCATCCTGGTGGTCATGACGGAGGGCCAGATCCTGGATACCATCGTCTACGGCCTGGCTACGGTCATCTCCGGACTTCCCAAGGCAGTGGCGGCGGAGGGCATGCTGCTGGTGCAGTGCGTCATCAACTTCTTCATTCCCTCCGGCTCCGGCCAGGCGTCCACCACTATGCCTATTATGACGCCGCTGGCGGATATCATTGGGCTGACCCGCCAGACCGCTGTGCTGGCGTTCCAGTTCGGCGACGGCTTCACCAACGCCATTATCCCCACCCACGGCACGCTGTGCGCATCTCTGGGCGTGGCGGGCATCCCCTTCAACAAGTGGTTCAAGTTCGCCCTGCCGGTGGTGGGCGTGGAGCTTGCCATCTGCGCCATGTTCATGCTCATTGCCACGCTGACCAATTACGGACCTTTCTGATGAGAAAATTCTCCGGCCGTGCGGCCGGAGAATTTTTTTCTTGCGCGGGGGAAAGATTGGGATATTTTCAGAGCCTGCCCCGTATTACAGGTGAAAAGCTTTTCAAGGAGAGACGTTCATGCTGACTGAGCAGGAGTTCCAAAAGGCCGCGGAACGGTATCTGGATATGGTATACCGCATCGCCCTCAACTATTTCCGCAGTCCCCAGGATGCGGAGGATGCCGCCCAGGAGACCATGCTGCGGCTGTGGCGGGCAGAGGTGTCCTTCACCGGGGAGGAGCACCTGCGCTATTGGCTGGCCCGGGTGGCGGTGAACGTGTGCCGGGATATGGGTCGCAGTCCCTGGCGCACCCGGACTGTGGCGCTGGAGCATTGCCCGGAGCCGTCGTTCACCGATCCGGGGCAAAGCGCCCTGTATGAGGCGGTGCGGGCCCTGCCGGCCAAGTACCGGCTGCCGCTGTACCTCTATTACTATGAGGGGTACTCTGTGACAGAGACGGGGGAACTGCTGGGACTGAAGGTCTCCACGGTACAGACCCGCCTGGCCCGGGGGCGGGAGAAGCTGAAACGAGCATTGGAGGAGGCGTGAGAGATGAAAGAGGAATATCGGCAGGTCTTTGATCAGGTGCATGCCTCTGAGAGACTGCGCGAGGAGGTGGCGCAAATGACGAAACTGGAGCGAAGAAATCCGAAAAAGCGATTCCCTAAGGGAATTTTGATCGCCGCGGCCATTTTGGCGGTGCTGGCCGGTTCGGCCATTGCCACGGTGGGGATGCCCGGCACGCTGCAGGGCTGGTTTGCCCGGCAGTGGACGGAGCAAAACGGCACCGAGATGAGCACGGAGCAGCTGGCGTTCATCGACCACTTGACGGATAAGGAGGTGGGGGTGCAGGACACTCAGAACGGCGTGACCGTGACGCTGGATTCCGTCACGGCAGGGGATTCCGGCATCTGGCTGCTGCTGAAAGTCAGCGGCAGCTACGAAGAGGATGAGGACCACCGCTACGACTTCGGACGTATGGAACTGACATTGGAGCCGGACCCGGAGAAGATCCACGATACGCCCGGCGGCTCCGGCTTCCAGACCCTTTACAGCGGCACGGCATCGGACGGCGTATTTACGGTGCTGCTGCAATACACCATTGATCTGGCGGGGAAGAGCACCTTGCTGGATGAGCCCAGGTCGGCCACGCTGGCGCTGGAGGATCTGAACCGAAAGGAGATCGGCGGAGACTGGGAGGAGACTCCGGCGGCAGAGGGGGCCTGGACGCTGGATTTCTCCCTGACGCCTGACGAGGAGCGGCAGGTGCGGACCATTCCGGAGCTGGAAGTGTCTGCCCGGCACTGTGAGAGCCGCCAGGCGGGGCGGACCACCATCTCCCAGGTGCGGATCTCCGCCACGGAGATCCAGTATGTGCAGGCAGCGGAGGAGCAGGCTTGGGAGCCGGAGCGGGCCGCGCTGATCCTGCAGGACGGGAGCGTGGTGGAGCGCAGCGGCGGCTCCAGCCGCTTCCAGGACGCGGAATACACCCGCTGGAGCAGTACCTACTACTGGAGGGTGCCGGTGAATCTGAGCCAGGTGGCGGCCCTGCGCATCGGAAACGAGACGTTCCCGCTGGAGTGAGCCCAAAGAGTGCAAAAAAAGAGACGGCCGAAGCCGTCTCTTTTTTTACATGAACCTGCACAGCAGAATCGGCAGGAAGATGGCGGGCACCAGATTCATGACCTTGATCTTGGTGACGCCCAGCATGTTCAGCGAAAGCGCCACGATCAGCAGAGAGCCCACACAGGTCATCTCGGCGATGACCGCGTCCCCCAGAAAGGGCTGGAGGAAGGAGGCCAGCACGGCGATGATGCCCTGGTAGAGGAAGACTGCCGCAGCGGAGAAGGCCACGCCCACGCCCAGAGAGGCCGTGTACACCACGGAGCTGATGCCGTCCAGCAGGGACTTTGCAAAAAGTGTGCTGTGGTCTCCGGTGAGGCCGTCGTTCAATGCGCCCACGATGGCCATGGCACCCACGCAGAACAGGAGGCTTGCGGTGACGAAGCCCTCGGAAATGGAGGCGGGCTCCTGAGAACCCAGCAGATGGGCGGTGCGCTGCTGGACCCAGTCGCCCAGGGAGCGCATACGCTTGTCCAGATCCAGCAGCTCTCCAAGGAGGGCGCCGATTACCATGGACAAGATGGCGATCAGGGCATTGCTGCCCTCCAGGCACCCATCGATGCCGATATAGAGGATGCACAGGGCGACGCCCTGCATGATGATGGACTGGAGCCGGTGGCCCAGAAGGCTGGCTCCGTCCATGGAACCGGAGCAGCGGCCGGCCAGGGCCTTGATGAGCAGCCCGGCGGCAGAACCGGCCAGAATGGCCAGTGTATTGACGATGGTGCCTGTCAGCATGGTTTCACATCTCTTTCTCTTTGGGATTGTTTTGTGCGGCGATGAGTCCGCGGACTACGGCGCTGCCCATGAGCAGTCCCGCCGCGGCGGGGACCCAAGGGGTGCTGCCGGGAACGCTGCGACGCCCTGGCGGCGGAGCCTCCGGCTGGGCAGGGGTCACGCCCTCCTCGGGACTGAACACCACCTGTACATGTTCCATGCCCCGTTTGCGCAGCTCCTTGCGCATGACCCGGGCCAGGGGACAGCCATAGGTCTCGGAGAGGTCTGCGATACGCAGCAGGGAGGGGTCCAGCTTGTTGCCGGTGCCCAGGGCCATGATGAGGGGGATGCCCAGATGCCGGGCGGTCTCTGCCAGGTCGATCTTGCAGCTGACCAGATCGATGGCGTCCACGATGTAGTCGTACCGGCAGCCTTGGGGGAAAAAGTCATCCCGGTGGGCGGCGTCGTAGGTGGCACACAGGGGGTGGAGCCGCAGATCGGGATTGATGTCCCGCAGGCGCTCCGCCACAGCCTGGGCCTTGGTTTTGCCCAGAGTGGAGTGGAGCGCTTCCAGCTGACGGTTGAGGTTGGTGAGGGCCACGGTGTCGTTGTCCACCAAAGTCAGCTCCCCGATGCCGGCGCGGGCAAGGCACTCGGCAGTGTAGCTGCCCACGCCGCCAAGTCCGAACAAAATGACGTGGCTTTGGGCAAGGCGCTGCTGCGCCGCTTCGCCCCAGAGCATCTCACAGCGCAAAAATGGATGTTCCATGGTATTTCCTCCGTTGTGAATGGGAAAGCGGCCGGCGAAATGCCGGCCGCTTTTGCGTCTTGAAGGGGGCAGATCAGCCGACGTAGCGGATGCCGCTGCCCTGCTCCGCGGTGTAGTCCGCGGTCTTTTCCGCATACCAGGCGGAGACATCGTTGTTCTTCAGGGTATCAGTGACCTGCACCTGCCAATAGGGAAGGTCGGTGCCCACGAAGTACATCACATGGTAGCCCTTGTAGGAGTCGCTCTCGCCGTAGACGATGCCGGTGTCGCCGGGCTGACGGGCGGGATCGAAGCACCAGTCGTTGAACTCGGTGACCATCTGGCCCTTGGCGACCTGGGAGTAGAGGCCGCCGGTGGTGTTGGAGCCGGGGTCCTCGGAGTACTCGTTGGCCAGGGCGGCGAAGGAGTCCTCGGTGGCCTCGCCATCCTTCCACTGGGCCAGCATATCCTCGGCCTTGGCCATGGTCTCGTCCTTCAGGGTCTGGAGGTCAGCCTCATAGGTCTCGGACTCAGTGTCCAGGGCGCTGTCGTCGATCGTAAACAGAATGTGGCGCACGTTCACCGCGTCGTACTCATCCCGGAAGCGGCTGCCGAAGGAGACCACATAGTAGGCAGAACCGGCCTCATCCTCCACCACGGCGGAGTCGCCGGGCTTGCGGGAAGAATCGAACAGCCACTCGCCCAGAGCGTCGGAGAAATAAGTCACGCCGGTGGAGTCGGTGTAGTAGGTATCCTCGTCGGCCTCAGAGAGGGACTCCAGGCTCTGACCGGCCTGGAAGGAGGCGTACATGGTGTCGGCCTTTTCCTTGGCCTGGGCCATGGCGTCGGCCTTCATCTCGTCGGTGACCTCCACGGTGTTGCCGTCGGCATCGGTGGTGGGCACGGAGCCGCTGATGCGCACGCTCTGATAGGCCACCTTGTCATAGGAATTGGGATTTTCATTGTAGGCGGCAGTGAGGTCGTCCAGGGTATAGGACAGGCCGTCGCTGTATTCGGTAGCGTAAGCCTGAGCCAGCATGGTCTCCTTCAGCTGCTCGGTGAAGATGCTCTCCGTCATCAGGCTGCCATAGTTCATGGTCAGATACTGATCGAAGGAGGTATAGTAACCGGAGGAGGACACGTTGTCCTTCAGCGTCTGCATGGAGCTGTCCAGTTCAGACTGCAGCTCGTCCGTCCAGGTGAAGCCATTGGCGGCCGCGTCATCGTTGAGGGCCTTGACGGTGGTCATCTGCTGGAGGGTCTGATCCAGGAAGTAGTCGAACCAGGTCTGGCCGTCTTCGCTGCCGGGATAAGCCTGGTCCCGCAGGTCCTGCGTGGTGTCCAGGCCCAGATAGCTGATGAAATAGGAGTTCTGGCTCAGGAAATTCTGGTATACCTGCTGGAAGTAGTAATTGACTTCTCCGGCGGTGTACTTTTCATCCCCAATGGTAACAGCGGTAGCACGCTTTTGGATGATCTGGGACTTCCAGGTCAGGGAGACAACGGCCACGATGACGAACGCCACCGCGATGGCAGCATAGATCATGTTGCTGCGCTTTTCCGCCTTGCGCTGCTGTGCTTCGCGGGCGGTCTTGGGATCGGTCCAGTCTACGCCGGGCGTAGCTTGACGGGTCTTCTTTTCTCTTGATGCGCTCATTTGTTGTTTCAGTCCTCTCAAGTAATCGGTGCGGCTTCCGGAGAAACCGTTGGTCACGCACTTTGATATTATAATGGAAAAGCACGCTTTCTGCAAGGGGAAATTCACTGGAAGAAGTGTACCCACCCAAACTGAAATGAACCTGAAAAGAAAAACGGAGGCGTGCATGGCACATCCTCCGAAAAACAAGGAACCCCGCGGCGGCCGTGTAGACCTCGTTATAACCTGCACCTTCACGGCCAGGTGGGTTGCCTCCAAGGCGCTTTATCGCTTCCAACTTCCAGCCGCAGACAGCAGCCGGGAGGCCTGCGAACCACGACTTGATCCGGCATCCCGTATAACGAAATGTGGGTTAAAAAAAGACCTATCACGAACCCCGCAGGGTACGATACATACGGTATCACATCTGTGGGTGAAATGCAATCGAAACTGTGTTCGCCCGGGGAAATTTTCAGCAGCCGTCAGGACTCCTCGTCCTCGTCGCTGAACAGCTCTTCCATAAAGAGCTCGTAAACGGCCTCGGCCTCTTCCTCCGTATCGGGAGTGGAGAGCAGATCCTCGCCGTCTTCATGGATGACCTTCAGAATGATGAGCCCGGACTCCTCCTCGGGCGTTTCCTCGCCCTCGGTCTCAGCGGGGAAGAAGGCCTGATACTGGGCGCCGTTGTACTCCACAGAGGAGACAAACTCCAAAACAAGCTCCTGACCGTCCTCATCGGTGACGGTGACAAACGTGGGGCCGAAATCTTCAGACATGGGCAATGGCTCCTTTTCCTCTTTGTTACGCTTATTTTACCCGAAACAGACGGCAAATGCAAGCCGCCGAAGTTTTCAAAATTCGGAAAAGCAGACAGGCTGCGGCAAGAAATTTTCATAGCTGGGGTAAAAATATGAAAAAACGGGAACTTTTACAAAGGAAATAACGACATTTTCAATGTTGACAGAGGATGGTACAATAAAAAGTATTATGGCGTACCATACGCCTCCGCTGTGGGGAAAATCCCTGCTGCGGGCGGCTTTGCCGAAACATTTTATGAAAAGGAGGTGCTCTGCGTTGGAGCACAGAAAACGGGAAGCGGCGTCGGGCCAAAGCGGCGACCGTCAGCCCAGACAGCGTAAAAGCACCGGGAAAGGAACCGGACGGCGCGTGGGCTTCATTGTGGGAACGGTGTTCCTCATTGGCCTTTGCACCACGCTGATGATCGCAGGGATCTTCATGACCTATGTGAAGACCACCCTGGTGCCCACGCTGGAGGTACGGGCAGAGGACTATACCATGAACCTCAGCTCCCGCATTTACTATCAGGACAAGGAAACCGGCGAGTGGGTGGAGTACGAAACGCTCTACGGAACGGAAAACCGCATCTGGGCGGATATCGAAGATATGCCGGATGCGCTGTGGCAGGCGGCGGTGGCCATTGAAGATCACCGCTTCTTTGAGCACAACGGCGTGGACTGGAGGCGCACCATCGGCGCCACGGTGAACATGTTCATCGGCATGAAGGATACCTTCGGCGGTTCCACCATCACCCAGCAGCTGCTCAAAAACATGACCGGCGACAACAGCGGCACCGTCAACCGCAAGGTGCGGGAGATCTTCCGTGCCCTGGAGTTTGAAAAGAACTACACCAAAGAGCAGATCCTGGAGCTCTATCTCAACACCATTTACCTGGGCAAGGGCTGCTACGGCGTCCAGACTGCCGCAAACTATTACTTCGGCAAGGACGTGTCGGAGCTGTCCGTGGCGGAGTGCGCATGTCTGATCGCCATCACCAATAACCCCTACCAGTACGGTCCCATGTCCACCCTGGTCATCACCCGGGACGACGGCACCCAGGTCACCGCCCGGGAGCTGAACAAGGAGCGCCAGGAGCAGATCCTGGACCGCATGGCCGGCCGGCAGGACACGGGGTTGGACTACCTTACTGAGGAGGAGGCGGACGCCGCCAAGACGGAAGTGCTCCAGTTCACCGACGGCAGCACCTCTGCGGACGACCTGGTGGCTGCGGCCTCCGGCGGCGTGAAGATCAACTCCTGGTTCGTGGACCAGGTGTTCCTGGACGTGGCCAACGATCTGGCAGAGGCGGAGAACATCTCCGTGAAAGCGGCCCAGCAGAAGATCTACAACAGCGGCTACAATATTTATACCACACTGGACCCGGAGATCCAGGAGATCGCAGAGTCGGTCTATGAGGACCGCGGCAACCTGGACGTGACCTCCCGGAACGGGCAGAAGCTGCAGTCCGGCATCACCATCATCGATCCCGATACGGGTGATATCGTGGCCATGGTGGGCGCAGTGGGTGAAAAGGAGCGGAACCTGGGCTGGAACTACGCCACAGGCCGGCGGCAGGTGGGTTCGTCCATCAAGCCGCTGACGGTGTATGCCCCCGCCCTGGATGCCGGTGTGGTGACTATGGCGTCTACCTTTGATAACTACCCGGTGCGTCTTTTGAACAACAGCCCCTGGCCCAAGAACTCCCCGCAGGGATACAGCGGCTGGACCACGCTCTCCAGAGGCGTGGCAAACTCCATCAATACCGTGGCCGTGCAGGTGGTGGAGAAGCTGACCATCCCTGCCTCCTATGCCTTTGCCACGGAGAAGCTGGGGCTGAACCTGGTGGCCGATGATATGAACACCGCAGCCCTTGGCCTGGGCGGCCTGACCCACGGCCTTTCCACCGTGGAGATGGCGGCAGCCTATGCCACGTTCCCCAACGGCGGCATTTACCATGAGCCCCGCACCTATGTGAAGGTCACCGCCTCTGACGGTGTAACGGTGGTGCTGGAAAATGAGAGCGAGGAGCATGTGGCCATGAAGGAGACCACGGCCTATTTCATGAATGAACTCCTTCAGGGCGTCATCAACAGCGGTACCGGCGGCAGCGCCAAGTTCAGCGGTATGACCATCGCCGGTAAGACCGGTACCACCAGCGAAAACTACGACCGCTACTTTGTGGGCTACACGCCGTACTACGTGGCGGCAGTGTGGACGGGCTATGACTCTCCGGAAAAGATCAGTTACTCCGGTAACCCCGCCATCACCATGTGGAAGAAGGTCATGCAGAAGATCCACGAGGATCTGCCCAACAAGCAGTTCTCCAAGCCCACCACGGGACTGGAGACGGTGGAGGTCTGCCTGGACAGCGGCCTGCGGCCCACGGATGCCTGCCGGGCCGATGTACGCGGCAATGCCCGGGTACAGACAGTGACCGTGGCTGCCGGCACAGCTCCCACGGAGAGCTGCACCATGCATACGCTGGTGGACTACTGCACAGAGGGTAAGTGTCTGGCAGGAGAGTACTGTCCCGCTGAGAGCGTCAAGCAGGTGGGCGTGCTGGATTATGTCCGGGAGGACTACGGCGAGAGCATCAAGGCGGATGACGATGCGTACCTGCTGGTAAATATGCAAAAGGCGGTGGAGGAGACGGGCTGTCCCGTTCACACCCAGGCAGTGGTGGAGCCCGGGCCGGAGCCCGGCACTGACCCGAGCACCGATCCCAACGATCCCAACTATGATCCTTCCGGCGGCTTCGGCGATGAAAATATGCAGCCGGAGGAGCCTGTCACGGAACCGGAGGAGCCCACCGGCGAGTCTGGTGACGGCGGGGATACCGGCTGGGTGATCCACTGATCCGTTTGCGTTAAAAGGACAAAAAAGCAGCGCCCCTATGGGCGCTGCTTTTTTGTCAGAAAACACGCTGGCTGGTGGGAGGCGCTCAGGGGGCAGGGTGAGCGGCGCAGTCGGCGGGAACGCCGGAGAGCATCTCCAGGCCGTGGGCCAGGGCGGGGAGGACGGCCTCCAGATTTTCCCGGGCGGCCTTGGGAGAGCCGGGAAGATTCACGATGAGGGTTTTGCCCCGGATACCCGCCTGGGCGCGGGAGAGCATGGCACGGGGCGTCACGGCCATGGAGGCGTAGCGCATGGCCTCCGGAATGCCGGGAGTCATCCGCTGGCAGACGGCGATGGTAGCCTCCGGGGTCACGTCCCGGGGGGCAAAGCCGGTGCCGCCGGTGGTGACCACCAGATCTGCTCCCTGCTGGTCACTGAGCTGGCACAGCACGGCTTCGATCTGCGGCTGCTCATCCGGCACCAGACGCGTGCAGAGCACCTGATAGCCAGCCTGCTCCAGCATAGCGGCTACCACCGGACCGCTGGCGTCGGGGCGCTCTCCCCGGGCACTGCGGTCACTGACTGTTACAACTGCGGCTTTGAACATGGTCGTTCTCTCCTTTTTCAAATTCAAACAAAAGAATGTCCTCCGGACGGACAGAGATGGTCATGCGGCTGCCTTCCGCAGGCACGCTTTCTCCGGACGGATATGCCGCCCGCAGCAGCGGCGCTCCGCCGACAGCGCAGTCCGGCCGGAGCAGAAGGGTATGGTCGAAGGCGTCCGGCATCACCCGCACCACCGTACAGGAAAACGCGTGGGGCGTTCCGTCCGGCACAGAGTGCAGGGAGCGCGCCCGGATGCCGGCCCGGCAGTGCCCGGCGGGGACCGGACGGGGAACAGGCAGCGTAATGCCCCACTGGGAGAGGGATACCTGCTGGTCCTCCACTGCTGCGTCGGAAAAGTTCTCACAGCCGGAGAGCCGGGCGGCTGCCTCTGTGGCCGGCCGGTGCATAAGGTCTTGGGCAGTGGTCACCGGCTGGGAACGGCCGTGCTCCATGACGCAGATGGCAGGACAGTTGCGCAGCACTTCGCCGCGGTCATGGGACACCCATAACAAAGGTCCCCCAAAATCAGACAAAAACTCTGCCAGCTCCACTTCCAGCTGGCTGCGCAGATAACTGTCCAGGGCGGAAAAGGGCTCGTCCAGCAAGATGGCGCTGGGCTCCGAGGCCAGGATCCGGGCCAGAGCAGTGCGCTGCTGCTGGCCGCCGGACAGCTGCCGGGGCCGCAGAGAGGCCTTGTCTTCCAGACGGAAGCGGTGCAGCAGGTCCCGGACCAGTGTCTCCCGGCGGTCATTGCGGCGGACAGCCGCCGCAATGTTCTGACGGACCGTCATATTGGGGAAAAGGGCGTACTGCTGAAAAAGATAGCCCACATGCCGCTGCTGAGGCGGCAGGTCGATGCCGGCGGCGCTGTCGAACAGAACGCGGCCGTCCAGGGTGATGCGCCCTTCGTCCGGCCGCAATATGCCGGCGATGCATTTGAGGGTCACGGATTTTCCGCAGCCGGAGGCCCCGAACAGGGCCAGCGGCGTATCGCCGGCCTCAAATTGTACGTCCAGGGAAAAGTCTCCCAGGCGCTTGCGAATGGCAACGGAGAGACTCATGTGCGCACCTCCTTGCGCCGTTCCAGCAGGTTCACCGCCAGCAAAAACACGGCGGACAGAGCGATGTTCACCAGCACCCACCGCAGGGCGCCGGCGTCGTCATTGGTGCGCCAGAGCTGATAGACGGTGGTGGAGATGGTGGCGGTGCGGCCGGGGGTATAGCCTGCGATCATGGAGGTGGCTCCATATTCCCCCAGTGCCCGGGCAAAGGAGAGCACGGCACCTGCCAGGATACCCTGTCGGCAGACAGGCATCTGTACCCGCCAGAAAATCCAGGTATTGGAGCGGCCCAGCGTGCGGGCGGCATCCGCCAGAGTCGTGTCGAAGCTTTCAAAGGCGCCCCGGGCGGTGCGGTACATGAGGGGAAAGGCCACCACCACCGTGGCAAAAATAGCGGACCACCAGGTCATGACCAGCCGCACGCCGAACGTCTCCAGCATGAAGGAGCCCAGCGGACGCTTGGGACCCAGCAGCACCAGCAGCAGCCAGCCCACCACCGTGGGCGGCAGCACCAGCGGCAGTGTCAGCACCACATCCAGTGCGCCTTTTATGACCCGGGGGAGCCGTGCAATATAGTAGGCGAAAAAGATGCCCAGGAAGAACACCGCCGCCGTGGAAATGGCGGCGATGCGCAGAGAGTTGAGGAGGGGATACCAGTCCATACGAGGACCTCCTGAAAAGGAGAGTAGAGATACGCCATTTCCACCCGCCCCAGGGCGGTGCGCCGCGGCGCGGCGTGCAAGCGTTTCCCATGGGGAAACCTTGGACCGGGCGGGCTTTGCCTGCCCGGTCAGAATGAAGTGAGGGTCCCTGTTGGGCGTAAGCCCAATGGGCCAATGGCGGCGATGCGCAGAGAGTTGAGGAGGGGATACCAGTCCATACGAGGACCTCCTGAAAAGAGGAGAGTAGAGATACGCCATTTCCACCCGCCCCAGGGCGGTGCGCCGCGGGGAGATCAGCCCAGAGGCGTGAAGCCTACGCTTTCAAAGACTGCCTTGGCGTCGTCGGAGGAGAGATAATCCAAGAAGGCCTTGGCCTCTTCGCTGTGCTGGCTCTGAGCCAGAACGGCGGCGGGATAGATCACCTGGCCGCACATCTCGGCGGTGGCCTCGTCCACGGTGGAAAGACCGGCGGAGAAGGCGTCGGTGGCGTAGATGACGCCGCAGTCCACGGCGTTCTCGCTGACCTGGGTAGTGACCTCCTTGACGTCGGAACCGTAGGTCAGGCAGCCGGAGACGGCAGCTTCGTCAATGCCGTAGTAGGCGAAGATCTTCTGGGTATACTGTCCCACGGGCACGTCACTGTTGCCCATGGCCAGCAGCACATCTCCGCTTTGCAGCAGCTGGGAGAGCTGATCGAAGCTCTCGATCCCGGCGGGGTTGCCCTCAGGGACGGCCAGCGTCACCTTGTTTTCCAGCAGGTCCCGGCGGGTACCCTCCAGCACGCCGCCTTCCTCCTCCAGAGTGTCCATCTGCTTGGGAGCGGCGGAGATAAAGAGGTCGCACACGGCGCCCTCCTGGATCTGCTTGAGCAGGTCGCCGGATGAGGCATAGGAGGGGACGATGGTGACCTGGGGAGCAACAGACTGGTATAATGTGATGATCTCGTCCAGTGTCTCCGTCATGGAGGCGGCGGCAAAGACCGTCAGCTCCACGGCCTCGCCTTCCGGGGCCTCCTCCTGAGCGGGCTCCTCCTTTTGGCCGCAGGCGGCCAGGGACGCGGCCATGGCCATGGCCAGCAGCAGGGAAACAAGCTTCTTCATAACATTCTTCCTTTCTGATGATAGTCTGATAAAACCGCTATTGCAAGAGCGGGGATATCCAAACGTAATACTTGGTTGAGAATAACGAAAGTGAAAAGGCACGCGCCGGATCTCCGGCGCGGTCTTTTTACTTTCCAAAGGGGCATGCGGGCCAGTGGCAGGGCTTGCAGCCCAGGCACAGTCCGCCTTCGCCCATGACGGCAAAATCAGAGCGGGTCATCTCCACCCCGGCAGCCAGACGGGGGAGGGCCAGGTCGAAGATGGTGGCGCCGGCGTACATGACGCAGCCGGGCAAGCCGCATACGGCGGTACCATCGTCGTAGTAGCCCAGCAGGAACATGGCGCCGGGCAGCACCGGGGCACCGTAGGTGACGATGCGGGCGCCGCTTGCCTTGATGGCGCCGGGGGTGTTGTCGTCAGGGTCCACGCTCATGCCGCCGGTGCAGCAGATGAGATCGGCGCCGGTGGCGCGGGCTTTGGCAATGGAGGCGGCGACATTCTCCACGCCGTCGCCGGAGTAGAACACATCCAGCGTTTCGATGCCGTAAGCGGAGAGCTTGTCCCGCACCACAGGGGTGAACGTATCCTGGATGCGGCCGGTGAGCACCTCGCTGCCGGTGGCCACGATGGCGGCGGTCTTCTTCACGAAGGGCAGCAGCTCCAGCAGAGGGCGGTCTCCGGCGGCGGACTCGGCGGCACGGAGCTGTTCTTCCCGGATGATGAGGGGGATGACCCGGGTGCCGGCCAGCTTGTCGCCCTTGCGGACGGCGGTGTTGCCGTGGCGGGTGGCCACCATGATCTCGTCCAGGCTGTTGAGGGCGGTGAGCCGCGCGCTGTCCACCCGGAACAAGCCGTCGCACCCGGCGGTGATCTCGATCTTGCCCTCGCTGGCCTGGCCCCGCTCCATGTGCTCGTTGAGACACAGGGCGCAAAGGCGCTCTGCCGCGTCGTTTTCGTGGACCATGCCCGGCTCCATCTCCCAGACATACAGGTGCTCCTTGCCCATGGAGAGCAGCACGGGGATGTCCTCCGGCTGGACCACATGGCCCTTGCGGAACCGGGGGCCCTTGTAAGTATCCTTGATGATCTGGGTCATGTCGTGGCACAGCACGTGGCCCACGGCGTCCTGGGTACGGATCAGTTTCATGGTGCCGCCTCCAATACTTCGATCTCGTCTCCGGGCCGGACGGTGCCCTCCCGCACGACAACGGCGAAAATACCTTCTGTGGGCATGACGCATTTGCCCACCGCTTTTTTGATGGCGCAGTCGCTGTGGCACTCCTTGCCGATCTGGGTCACTTCCACCTCGGTTTCGCCGATGCGAAGATGGGTGCCGATGGGCAGCGTTTTCAGGTCCAGCCCACGGGTGTTGATATTTTCGGCAAACACGCCCGCATCCAGGGAAATGGGGCAGGCGGCGCGCATGGTGTCCACACTCTCCTCGGCCAGGAGGCTGATCTGCCGGTGCCAGTTTCCGGCATGGGCGTCACCCACGATGCCGTGGTGCAGCTTCAATTGGATCTCCGGAACGGGATGCTTTTGGGTTCCTTTCTGTTCGCTGATATTGACGGATACGACCGTGGCCAAGGGACTCACTCCTTTATTTTGTAGTTTCCGCTTTTGCCGCCGGATTTTTCCAGCAGGCGGATGTTGGTGATGCGCATGTCCTTCTGGACGGCCTTGCACATATCGTAGATGGTCAGGGCGGCCACGGATACGGCGCTCAGGGCCTCCATCTCCACACCGGTGACGCCGGTACAGGTGACGGCGGCACGGATCTCCACCATGGCAGGCTGGTCGGAAAGGGCAAAGGTGATGTCGATGCCGGTCAGGGGCAGAGGGTGACACATGGGGATCAGTTCCCAGTTGTGCTTGGCAGCCTGGATGCCTGCCACCTGTGCCACGGCCAGCACATCGCCTTTTTTCATAGTGCCGGCTTTGATGCGCGCCAGGGTTTCCGGCGCCATATGGATCTCTCCCGCCGCTACGGCCGTACGGTGGGTGACGGCTTTGTCCGTTACATCCACCATTTTGGCCCGGCCCTGTTCATTAAAATGTGTCAGTCCGTCCACGGTTCAGCCTCCGATCTCATTCATGGTGCGTGGGGTGTCGCTGCCGCCGGAGTTCAGGTGATGCCGCGGCGGCTTGTGGGCGATGCCCCGGGCAATGGCCTCCAGCAGATCCTGACCGTGCAGTCCGCGCAGGGAAAGCTCCTCTGCGGAGTGGAGACAGCCTTTCAGCTTTCCGTCCGCCGTGACGCGGATGCGGCGGCACTGGGCACAGAATTCATGACTCATGGGGGAAATGAGGCCCACCGTGCCGGCCGCGCCGGGGAGGCGATATCTCCGGGCCACGCCCTGAGAGGAGATCTGCTGTAAAGCGGGAAGCCTTTTCAGAACCTCTTCGCCGGAAAGAAAGCAGCTCTTGTCCCACCCGGCGCAGGGCCCCATGGGCATCAGCTCAATAAAGCGCACTTCCCAGGGGTGCTGGAGGGTCAGTCCGGCCAGTGCCTCGATCTCATCGTCATTGAACCCGCCGATGAGGACCGTGTCAAACTTCAAGTTCTGAAAGCCGGCGGCCTCCGCGGCCCGGATGCCGTCCAGGGTGTCCTGAAGTGTGCCGGTACGGGTCATGGAGGCGAAGCGCTCAGGACGCAGGGTGTCCAGGCTGATGTTCAGCCGGTCCACGCCCGCCTGGCGCAGCGGCGCTGCCAGCTGGGGCAGGAGAGCGCCGTTGGTGGTCAGGCAGAGCTCTTCCAGACCGTCAATGGCCCGCAGGGCACGGCACAGATCCACGATGCCCCGGCGCACCAGCGGCTCACCTCCTGTCAAGCGGATTTTCTTTACACCGCATTGCACACAGGCGGCGGAAATCTCCGCCAGCTCTTCCAGCGTGAGCATGTCCTCATGGCGCCGCTTGGGCACGCCCTCTTCCGGCATGCAGTAGCGGCAGCGGTAGTTGCAAAGATCCGTGACGCTCAGCCGGAGGTAGTCGATGGTTCTTCCGCAGTGATCCAGCATGGCGCCCTCCTGTCGTGATACTCAAATAAGGTAAACGTGCTGAATCCATGATAGCAGATTCCGGAGAAAAGTCAAGAAAAAGGGTGACCCGGGCATTCCTGGCGGCCGGGATTAGCGGTCGGATGATACGGCGGCGTCCAGCAGGCGGAAATAGTTGCGCTCTGTTTCGATCAGCCCGTCCTGCTGCATTTTACTCAGCTCGTTGGATAGGGCGCTGCGCTCCACGTTCAAATAGTCGGCCAGCTGCTGGCGGTTGAAGGGAATGGTGAAGCTGCGCCTGCCGCAGCGGATGGCCTGGTCGGAAAGATAGGACAAGAGCCGGGCACGGATGGTCTTGGGGGCAGTGTGGAAGATCTTGCGGGACAGGCGCAAATTTTTCTGAGCGGACAGGGACAAGAGATTCCGGATGAGATCGTGGTGGTGGGCGCAGCTGTTTGGGCACACCTCCAGCACCCGGGCCACCTGGACGAACAGGATCTCGCAAAGTTCCGCGGCCACCGCGTCCACCATCAAGGGCTCTTGGGGGATACAGGCATAGGTCTCGGCAAAAATTTGTCCCGGTCCAACGCTGTCCAGCACGGTGGCATTGCCCCAAAGATCGGTCTTTTCGATAAGCACTCTGCCGGAGAGAACGACCCCAATGGAGCGGACCGTATCTCCGGAGCGGAGAATGACCTGACCTTTGCTGTAATGGCGGCACTCCGTGTCCAGGCAGGCCAGCATGGACGCGATCTTCTGGGGAGCCATACCGGCAAACAGCGGTGTGGCAGATAAAAGGGCAAGATCCATGGCAATTGGTTCCTCCGTTGTTATAACAACATCTATGTGAGGAAGACTCTAGTATAGTATGACCAGAAAGTCAAGCCCGGCGGCAATGGCCGTCCCGGGGATGTACAGGAGGAAACGAATTTGGAACAGAACATGTTTTGCTATCAGTGTCAGGAAACGGCGCTCTGCAAGGGCTGCACCCGCATGGGCGTGTGCGGGAAGACCCCCGATGTGGCGGCGATGCAGGATCTTCTTGTGTATGTGACCAAGGGGATTTCCGCAGTGACCACAGCGCTGCGGAAAGAGGGAAGATCCGTATCCGCACAGGTGAATCACCTCATTACGCACAACCTCTTCACCACCATCACCAACGCCAACTTTGACAAGGAGGCCATTGTATCCCGGATCCGCGCTACGGTGGACGAAAAACAGGGGCTGCTTGCGCAGCTGGGCCACACCGACGGCCTGCCCGCTGCCGCCCTTTGGGACGGCAGCGGCGACTGGGAGGCCAAGGCCCGCACGGTGGGGGTGCTGTCCACGGAACATGAGGATATCCGCTCATTGCGGGAACTCATCACCTATGGACTCAAGGGCCTGTCCGCATACTCCAAGCACGCCAATGCGCTGCTTCAGGACGACGGGGAGGTGGATGCCTTCTTGCAGCGTGCGCTGGCCGCCACATTGGATGACAGTCTCAGCGCGGACGAGCTGGTGGCGCTGACGCTGGAGACCGGCAAGTACGGTGTTTCCGGCATGGCCCTGCTGGATAGAGCCAACACCACTGCCTACGGCAATCCCGAGATCACCCGGGTGAATATCGGCGTGGGCAAGAATCCGGGCATCCTGGTGTCCGGCCACGACCTGCGGGACCTGGAGATGCTGCTCCGGCAGACGCAGGGGACCGGTGTGGATGTGTACACCCACTCCGAGATGCTGCCTGCCCACTACTATCCCGCCTTCAAGAAGTACCCCAATTTCGTGGGCAACTACGGCAACGCCTGGTGGAAGCAGAAGGAGGAATTTGAGTCCTTCCATGGTCCTATCCTCATGACGACCAACTGCATCGTGCCCCCAAAAGACAGCTACAAGGACCGCCTCTATACCACCGGCGCCGCCGGTTATCCCGGCTGCCGGCATATCCCCGGCGGGATCGGTGAGGAGAAGGACTTCTCCGCCATCATTGCGCACGCCAAGCGCTGTGCGCCGCCGGAGCAGATCGAGCAGGGTGAGATCATGGGCGGCTTTGCCCATGCCCAGGTGCTTGCCCTGGCCGACAAGATCGTGGAGGCCGTCAAGTCCGGCTCCATCCGCAAATTTGTGGTGATGGCGGGCTGTGATGGCCGGGCCAAGAGCCGGGAATACTATACGGAGTTTGCCAAGGCTCTGCCTCACGACACGGTCATCCTCACGGCAGGCTGCGCCAAGTATAAGTATAACAAGCTGCCGCTGGGCGATATCGGCGGCATTCCCCGGGTACTGGACGCGGGCCAGTGCAACGACTCCTATTCTCTGGCGGTGATCGCCCTGAAGCTCAAGGAGGTCTTTGGCCTGGACGATATCAACGACCTGCCCATCGTCTACAACATCGCCTGGTATGAGCAAAAGGCGGTCATCGTGCTGCTGGCCCTGCTGTACCTTGGGGTGAAGAACATCCATCTGGGCCCCACGCTGCCGGCATTCCTCAGCCCCAATGTGGCCAAGGTGCTCACGGAGCAGTTCGGCATCACCGGCATCGGCTCCGTGGAGGAGGACCTGGCACAGCTGGTGGGTCCGGCCCGGCAGTGAGAAAACTTCCCATACGCACAAAAAGCAGGGCACGAAAGTGCCCTGCTTTTTTCTTCAGCTTGCAGACTCCTGAATGGATACCGCCACCGGTGCCGGGTCCTCGTTGTCCAGTGTTCCGGTGTAGGAGACGGTGATCTTGTCGCCCTCTTCCAGCGTGCTCTGGTCCACATCCTCGCCGAAATCAAAAATGTGGTAATCTCCGTTGCTGTCCATAAGGACCAGATAGCTGTCCAGCTTGTTCACGATGCCGCTGATGGTCTTGGTTTCCTCAGCGTCATCCTTCTTCTCCTCGCCCTTCTGGCCGCATGCCACCAGAGGCAGCAGCAGGCAGACCGTCAATACCAGTGCAAAAATCTTTTTCATGATGATACATCCTTTCTGATCGGTGCAATCGGTTCCTCCCAGCGCAGGTTTTCTTGTGCGCAGATGTTTTTCCCTCGTGCCGTTTTTGGATCTTTGCTGATTCCTCCTCCTCCTCACCCGGCAGTGCCCGTGATTATATAGCAGTTCACCTGGGAAATAAACTTCATTTTGGAAACAATTTTACGCTGAAAATGACAAATATAACAAAAAAATAAAGACGGAATAAACTATTCCGTCTTTATTCGCGCGTTCAATTCAGAAGCCAGACGCCCAGGTTCAGATAGGCGGCGAAGCTGACCCACAGCAGATAGGGTACCTGCATCCAGGCGGCGGGGCGGTCCACTTTGGCAAAGGCGGCGATCATCCAGAGGATCAGTGCCCACAAGATCAAAAGCCACAGCAGGGCAAAGCCAAAGCGCTGGAGATTGAAGAAAATGATGCTCCAGAAGAAGTTGAATCCCAACTGCAGAAAAAAGACCGCCAGTGCCCGGCTGCGGGCGGCGGAGGCGTGGGAGAGATAGACCCGGGCCGCACCGATTCCCATCAGGGCAAACAGGATCCCCCATACGATGGGAAATACGATGGGAGGAGGGGACAGGGGCGGCTTGGCAATGGCTTCACTGTACTGCTCTGCCCCACTCCGGGTCAGAAAGCCGGAGAGCGCACCTACGGCTTCGGAGAGCAGGATCCATACGGCGTAAGTTTTCCAAGTACGTTTTAGCTGCATCATATCACCCGCGGACAGTATATGCGCAATTGCCCGATGCCATACGCTGCAAAGGGCAATACCGTGGGCCGGCCTTGACGGTGGAGCACACAGGTGTTATTCTACAAAAAGAAGAACGAAGGGGGGGACATCGGTATGAGCCTTTCTGCACTGCTGGCCATCAGGCCTGGAGTCACCGCCGTCATCGGCGGCGGCGGCAAGACTACGCTGCTGTCCGTTCTGGGATGGGAGCTGTCGGCGCGGGGACGGGTGGTGCTGTGCACCACCACAAAGATCTTTCCCTTTCCGGGGATCCCCTGTGCCAAAACGGCGGAGGAGCTGGCGCACCTGGCCGGTGAACGGCTCATCTGCACAGGTACGGAGGTCCCCGATACCGGGAAACTCACGGTGCCGCCGGTGTCCATTGCGCAGTTGGCACGGGAGTTTGACTATGTGCTGGCGGAGGCGGACGGATCGGCGGGACGGCCTCTGAAAGCCCACGCGCCCCATGAGCCGGTGATCCCGCCGGAGGCAGGCAATGTGATCTTGGTGGTGGGGGCGTCCGGCTTTGGCCGCCCCATCCGGGAGGCGGCCCACCGGCCGGAGCGGTATGCGGCCCTGGCCGGCGCCGGGCTGGAAGAATCTGCTTTACCTGCCATGGCGGCGGCGGTGGCCCGGGCGGAGGGGCTCCATGACCGGGTGTATATCAACCAGGCGGAGACACCGTCCCAACTGGCCGATGCAAAACGTTTTGCACAGTACATGGACTGTCCCGTCCTGGCGGGCAGCCTGCAAAGAGAGGAGTATCAGATATGCTGACGGTGATTCGCGGCGCTGGGGACCTGGCCAGCGGCATTGCTCTGCGACTGTACCGGGCCGGGATCCGGGTGGTCATGACGGAGGTGGAGCGGCCCACTGCCATCCGGCGGACCGTGTGCTTTTCCCAGGCCATCGTGCTGGGCGAGACCACGGTGGAGGGCGTCACCGCCCGCCGGGCATCTTCGCCTGACGCGGCGCGGGATATGCTGGAAGAGGGGATCATCCCCGTGCTGGCGGACCCGGAGGGGACCTGCATCCCGGCGCTGAAGCCGGCAGCGGTGGTGGATGCCATCCTGGCCAAGCGGAACCTGGGCACGAAGATCACAGACGCACCGGTGGTCATCGGCGTGGGCCCCGGCTTCACGGCGGGGGAGGACTGCCATGCGGTGGTGGAGACCATGCGGGGCCACTACCTGGGCCGGGTCATGTACGAGGGCGCTGCCATCCCCAATACGGGCATTCCGGGGCTCATCGGCGGCTTTGCCGGGGAGCGGGTGCTGCGCGCCCCGGCGGACGGCGTGTTCCGCCAGCTTCTGGATATCGGTGCCCAGGTGAAAATGGGCGATGTGGCCGCCACGGTGGATGGTGAGCCCATGGTCTGCACCCTGGACGGTGTGCTGCGGGGCATCCTGGCGGACGGTACGCCGGTGTACAAGGGCATGAAGGCCGGGGACATCGATCCCCGGTGTGAGCTGCGCCACTGTTACTGTGCCAGCGACAAGGCGCTGGCGGTGGGCGGCGGTGTGCTGGAGGCTATTTTACACTTTACCGGCACTTTGGAAGAGGCGAGTGTGCCCGCCGATGGAGAGCTGTACGGCGCGGTGCAAAACGAGCTGACGGAGGGCAAAAGCCTTGCGGCGCTGGCTATGCTGATCGAGGGAGGCCGGGAGCTGGAGTTCACGTTCCAAAGCGGGACGTATTTCCTCTCACGGCACGGGTCTGCCCGGGGCGTTTCCCTGTGGCATGAACAGGAGGAGCAGGCATTTTCCGGTGTGTGGGGTCTGCTCTCCGGCGCCCGGCTGGAGGGCGTGCCCTTCCGGGAGGCGTGGGCATCCTGCGCCATTGTGACGCTCTTTTAAGGAGGCTTGCAGATGGAAAATGAAGTGAAGCTGACGAAGCTTTCCAAGTGCGCCGGCTGCGGCGCCAAGGTCGGCGCCGGTGTGCTGGCCAATCTGCTGGAGGGCATCCGGGTCCATGAGGACCCCAATTTGCTGGTGGGATTTGACAAGAGCGACGATGCCTCTGTCTATAAGGTCAGCGACGAGCTGGCACTGGTGCAGACGGTGGATTTCTTCCCGCCCATCGCGGACGATCCTTACCTCTTCGGACAGATCGCCGCCACCAATGCTCTTTCGGATGTATACGCCATGGGCGGTGAGCCGAAGCTGTGCCTGAATATCATGGCAGTGCCGGAGTCCATGCCCTCCGAGGCGGTGCATCAGATGCTGCGGGGCGGATACGACAAGGTGTACGAGGCCGGGGCACTCATTACCGGGGGGCACAGCATTCTGGACGATGAGCCCAAGTACGGCCTGGCGGTGACGGGCTTTGTCCATCCGGACCGGGTGCTGACCAACGCGGGTGCCAGACCGGGGGACGTGCTGGTGCTGACCAAGCCCCTGGGCATCGGCATCCTCACCACGGCGGCCAAGGCGGGCATGGCCTCGGCGGAGGGGATCGCCCTGGCGGAAAAGCTCATGACCACCCTCAACAAGTCCGCCCGGGACGTGATGGTGCGCTACCATGTCCACGCCTGTACGGATGTGACGGGCTTTGGCCTTTTGGGCCACGCCTGCGAGATGGCCCAGGGCAGCGGCGTGGAGCTGGAGATCGATACCGCCGCTGTGGATCTGATCCCCGAGGCGGTGGAGCAGGCCAGAATGGGCGTGCTGCCTGCGGGCATGTACCGCAACCGGAAGTTTGCCGAGGGCTATGTGGACGCCGGAGGAGTGGAGCTGTGCCGTCAGGATGTGCTGTACGATCCCCAGACGGCCGGCGGGCTTTTGATGGCAGTGGCGCCGGAGGATGCTCCGGCACTGATGGCGGAGCTCACGCCCTGCGTGCCCAGCGCCCAGCGCATCGGCACCGTGCGTCCCTACGGAGGCGGAAAGCGGATCTTCCTGCGCTGAAAAAAGAAAACCCGGTCCGGGAGCATCTTTGCTCCCGGACCGGGTTTCAGTTTAATAGGCGGCTTCCATCTGCTGGATCTTGCGGTAGAGCCAGTCATTGATGGGGGTGGGGATATGGTGGATGGCGCCCAGGCGGCGGATGGTGCCGGAGAACAGCTCCACCTCGCTTTTGCGGTGGGCTTTGCCGTCCTGACGCATGGAGGGCTCGCCATCAGCGGGGAACTCCTCCATCACATGGACCCAGCCCTGGAGGTCCTCCTCGGTGAGGGGGATGCCCTGGGCATTGGCCACGGCCATGACCTCCCGCATGGCGCCCACCATGATGCGCTTGGCCTCGGGCTGGCGCAGTCCGCCGTAGCCGCACTCAAATACCATGGCAGTTTGGTTGCAGCCGGTGTTGACCATCAGCTTGCTCCACATATGGCGGCGGATGTCCTCGGGCAGCTCATAGTCCATGTGGATGCGGTCCAGCAGAGCGGTGAGGGCGTGGAGGCGGGCAGGATCGGCCCCGGCGGGTACGCCCAGAGCCAGATCACCGAAGGGGGAGATGGTGGCCTGATTGCCCACTTTCACGGCGGACATCTTCTGGGCCACGCACCAGACCACCTTCTCGCTGCCGAAGGCCTGGGACAAAACCTCCTCGCTGGTGATGCCGTTGAGCACAGAGATGATGGTGGTGTCCGGGCCCACCAGATGACGGCAGGTCTCCACTGCGTCCCGCAGGGCGCCGAACTTCACGGAAAAGAGCAGCAGGTCCACCGGTTCCGTGACCTGAGACGCGTCCTCATAGCGGAAATCGCACAACTGGCCGTTGAGGTACACGCCCTCGCTGCGATAGCGCCGGGTGCGCTCGCTGTCCGCCAGAACGGCCACATGCTCCCGGCCCAGGCCCTGGGTGAACAGGTGGGCATACAGCACGCCCAGTGCACCCAGGCCGATGATGCCGACGGTTTTGATCTCTTTCATAGGGGACCTCCTTTTGATGATGGAAAACGGCGGAAGGATGTCCCTCCGCCGTTGCGTTTTATGCGATCTGAACCAGATACTTCAGGTCATAGGGCTCGTAGACCACTTTTTCGTAGGCGTCCACATCCAGGAGGGTGCCGTCCCAGTCGGAGTGGATGTCTCCGTTCTGCTTGATGAGGATATCATAGAGGATATCGTAGGTGACGCCGTCGGCAGGATCGGTCTCCACGATGGTGGAATAGGGCAGGGTCTTGTGATAGGTCAGCTCCATGCCCTGATAGTCGAAGTGGAAGCCGCAGCGCATCCGGCAGCCGTCCAGACCCGTATAGCGGGCGACCTTTTTCAGATCCTGCAGGATCTTGTCGCCCTCTTCCTCATAGAGGTTTTCCGGGGTGGTGGCGGTGTAGTCGAAGCGGAACTGGATAGAGGCGCCGGGGATCTTGTGGAAGCGGTCCAGATAGGGGACCAGACCCTCGGCGGGATAGTTCTTGTAGAGCACGCAGTTGACCCGGAAAGGCACCGGCAGACGGGCCAGCAGGGTATCGTTGGATTCCACCACATAATGCTGCATGTGGCGGGATACATTGATGCAGGTGATCTTGTGCTTGTTGCGCTCGGCAAACGCCAGAATGTCCTCCTCGGACTGATGCTCAGACACGGGGAGGGTAGTGTTGATATAGACCTTGTGGGTAGTGGGGATCTCATCGAGCATGCGCTGAAGCGTCTCCAGGTCTGCAAAGGGCTCGCCGCCGGTGAACACAAAGTCGCAGTTGGGCGTGATGGCGTCCATACGGCGGATGCTCTTGCAGATGTTGTCGGCAGAGAAGCCAGTCAGGTCTGCGTACTCCCCTTTGTTGATACAGAAGGGGCAGTGGTTTTTGCAGTCGTAGGGGACGAAAATCGTCACCGTAGCGCCGCCTTCCCGGGTTTTATAGGGATGTTTCATGATGATCGGCCTTTCAAAAAGTAAAATCAAAGGCCTGCACGCAAAAACTGCGTGAAAAGCCTTTCAAATTTTCATGTCAATTCCTTATTGTAATGGATTTTTCCCATAAGGTCAAGAGAAAATACGAAATTCCAAATTCCGCTGGAACCATGAAGGACTGTACAAAAAAGGGGAATCCTGTTATAATCAACTTCGATTTCAACAAAAAAGGAGGCGGACGGCATGGAAGCGGTGCTTGCGCCCGTACAGTCTTTTTTTGATGCTCTGGCGCTTTTTCTGGCGGAGCACCCGCTGGCAGGGGAGGGATTCACGGCATTTGTCCGTTTTTTGTTCCCTGCGCTGGCTGTTTTGATTCTATACCGGGCAGTGCGGTCCCTTTTAAAGATCCCGCACACGCCGGAGATCTGGGGACAGCTGAGTCTGCCCAACGGCACGCCCATGCAGCTGACCCATTGGGAGAACATCATCGGGCGCAGTGTGGCGGCAGATGTGCGGCTGAACTACCCCAGTATTTCCCGTCAGCATGCGGCACTGTGCCGGGGCGAGGACGAGGCGTGGACACTTTACGACCTTGGATCCAAGGGCGGCACGCAGATCAACGGCAAGCCGGTGGAGGGCTCGGCCCCTGTGCGGCTGGGCGATACCATCACACTGGGCGGTGTGCCGCTGCTGTTTTTGCCCCAGACGGTGGCTGAGCGGGAGGAGCTGGACGAAAAGCGCCGCTCCGAGCGGCCTGCCGCCATCTGGCCGTCGTTTTTATGGCTGACGTTGTTCCAGGTGCTCACCTGCGTGCAGCTGATCGTCGCCGGCGGCGGCGCGGACGCGGCCCAGATCACCCTTGCCTTTTTGGGGCTGACGGTGGTCATGTGGCTTTATTTCGTGGCGCTGCTTTGTACCCGGTGCGTGGGATTTGAACTGGAGACCATCGCCTTTTTCCTCTCCACGCTTTCTCTGGCGGTCACGGCCTCCAGTGTGCCGGAGAGTCTTTTCAAGCAGTTTCTGGCCATCTTGCTGGGCCTCGTCCTCTTTTTGGTGCTGGGGGTCTTTCTGCGGGACCTGGGACGGGTGCAGAAGATCCGCTGGGTCATGGCTGCTGCGGCTATCGGCCTGCTTGGCATCACGCTGGTGATCGGCAGCCGCAAGTACGGCGCGGTCAACTGGATCTCCATCGGCCCCATGTCGTTCCAACCCTCGGAGATCGCCAAGATCTGCTATATTTTTGCCGGCTCCGCCACGCTGGAGCGATTGTTCCGCCGGCGGAACCTGACGCTGTTCATCGTGCTGACCGGCGTCTGCATCGGCCTTTTGGGCATTATGAGCGACTTCGGCACGGCAGCCATTTTCTTTATCACGTTCCTGGTCATCGCGTACCTCCGCTCCGGGGACTGGGCCACGCTGTCGCTGATCTGCGGCGGCGCGGTGTTCGGCGCAGGCATCATCGTCAAATTCAAGCCCTATATTTTGAGCCGCTTTGCCTCCTGGGGCCATGCCTGGGAGGCGGCGTCCACCACCGGCTATCAGCAGACCCGCACCATGTCCGCGGCAGCTTCCGGCGGCCTTTTGGGCATGGGACCGGGAGAGGGATGGCTCCATAAGATCCCGGCAGCGGACACAGATCTGGTGTTTGGTATGCTGTGCGAGGAATGGGGACTTCTGATCGCACTGCTGGCGGTGGGGTCCATCATAACGTTGGCACTGTTCTCCATCCGGGCCGCCCGGGTGGGCCGCTCCAGCTTCTATACCATCGCCGCCTGCGCCGCAGGCTCGCTGCTGGTGTTCCAAACCTGTCTGAACGTGTTCGGCTCTGTGGACCTGCTGCCCCTGACAGGCGTTACGTTCCCCTTCGTCTCCAACGGCGGCTCGGCCATGATGTCCGCCTGGGGGCTGCTGGCCTTTTTGAAAGCAACGGATACCCGGGAAAACGCCAGCTTTGCCATTCGCAGTGCCCCGGGACGGCGGATCACGGAAGAGGCCCGGCGGCGGGCAGAGCCGGTGGGCGATCCCTTTGCCAGGGAAGAGGAGGCACGGCATGAAGAAGATTGAGCGAAGGACCCTGGTGTGCCTGGCTTTGGCGCTGTGCCTGGCGGCGGGCGTATGCGTGTTTATCGGCAAGTACCTGCTCTATGGCGGCAGCTGGGCCTCCTCGGCCTTTAACCGCCACCTTTATAATACGGACGGCCAGCTTTCAAGCGGTACGGTGCTGGACCGGGACGGAGACGTGCTCTCCACCGTGACAGACGACGGAAAGCGCACTTATTATGATAATGTGGATGTCCGCAAGGCCACGCTCCACGCGGTGGGAGACCTGCAGGGCAACATCGGCACCGGTGCCCTCAACGCATTTGCCGATAAGCTCACCGGTTACAATCTGCTCAACGGCGCCTTTGGCGCCGACGCCGGCAGCGACCTGTATCTCACCATCGACGCCCGCTATAATTACGAGGCGTATCAGGCGCTGGGCGGTCATGCGGGTACTGTGGCGGTATACAATTATAAAACCGGCGAGATCTTGTGCATGGTCTCCGCACCCAGCTATGATCCTATGAACGTGCCTGCGGACATCGAGACCAACGACCGCTATAAAGGCGCCTATATCAACCGTTTTCTCTCCTCCACGTTTACGCCCGGCTCCATCTATAAGACCGTGACGCTGATGGCGGCTCTGGAGGAGACCCCGGACCTTACCCAGCGCACCTGGACCTGTGAGGGCTCCGTGCAGATCGGGGAGGAGACCATCATCTGCTCCGGCACCCACGGACAGCAGAATATCGGCGACGCCTTCGCCAACTCCTGCAACGTGGCCTTTGCCCAGATCGCGGCAGAGCTGGGGGCGGACACCATGCAGAAATACACGGAGCAGGCGGGCCTTACGGACAGCTACTCCGTAAACGGACTGCCCACAGCTGTCGGCTCGTTCCAGTGGGAGGGCATCACGGACGGCCAGCTGGGCTGGGCCGGTGTGGGCCAGGGGCAGGATCAGATCAACCCCTGCGCCATGATGGTGTACATGGGTGCCATTGCCTCCGGCGGCAAGGCGGCGGAGCCGTACCTCATTGAAAAGACCGTCTCTGCGCTGGGGCTTCCGTCCCTGCCGCATTTTACCAAAAAGAGCGGGCGGCTCATCGCCTCGGACACGGCGGCCACGCTGGCCGATATGATGGCGGAAAACGTACAGAAGACCTACGGCGCCAGCCGGTTCCCCAATATGGACATCTGCGCCAAGTCCGGCACTGCCGAGGTGGGGGAGGGAAAGACGCCCCACGCCTGGTTTACCGGCTTTTTGCGGGGAGAGGATACTCCGTACGCCTTTGTGGTGCTGGTGGAAAACGGCGGCGGCGGAAGCGCCGTAGCCGGTACGGTAGCCAGCCGGGTGCTGGATGTGATCGTGAACGGATACTAAAAAAGACCGCTGCTATCAAGCAGCGGTCTTTTTTTATGCGATGCCGAGATGGTGTTTGAGTTTTCGCATGGTGATGGCGATACACAGGAAATGTACGCTGGCCGTAACGACCCAGGAGACAGGATAGGACCAGTAGATCACGTCCACGGTGTGGTAAGCCGGGTTCTGGAACAGCACGGAGATCCACACCAGACGCAGGGCGCAGGCGCCCACCAGCGTCACGATCATAGGCAGCACGGAGTAACCGATGCCCCGCAGGGTCCCCACGCACGAGTCCATGAAGCCGCAGAGCACATAGGTCACCGCCACGATCTTCAGGCGGACCAGTCCGGCCTCGATGACGGCGGGGCTGGGGGAGTAGAGGGAGAGCAGCTGGGGACCGAAGAGGTAGGTCAGTCCGCCCAGCGCCAGCCCCAGCACCAGCACGCATGCCTCCACCCGGATCAGGATCTTCCAGATGCGGTGATAGTTGCCGGCGCCCATATTCTGACTGGTGAAGGAGACGTTGGCCTGATAGAAAGCGTTGAGCGCCACATAGATAAAGTTTTCAATGTTGCTGGCGGCGGAGTTTCCGGCCATGACCGTCTCGCCGAAGCCGTTGATGGAGGCCTGGATCACCACGTTGGAAAGGGAAAAGAGAATGCCCTGTACGCCGGCGGGCAGGCCCACCTGCAAGATCTGACGCAGCTTGATCTTGTCGAAGCCCAGACTGTGCAGATCCAGGTGGATGGCGCCCTGCTCCTTCATGAGGCAGCGGACCACCAGCGCGGCGGAGATGCACTGAGAGATGACGGTGGCCAGAGCTACGCCTGCCACGTCCAGCTTCATGACGATCACGAAAAAGAGGTTCAGCACCACATTGACGATGCCGGCAAAAAACAGGTAGAACAGCGGCCGCTGGGTATCGCCCACGGCACGCAGCAGCGCCGCGCCGAAGTTATAGAGCATGGTGGCGGCCATGCCGGCAAAGTAGATGCGCAGATACAGCGTGGCAAGGTCCAGCACGTTGGCGGGGCACTGCATCCAAACCAGGATCTGTCGGGCGCCGACCACGCCTACCACGGTCAAAATGAGGCCGCTGCAAAGGCCCAACAGCATGGCGGTATGGACCGTCTTGCTCAATCCCGCGTCATCCTTGGCACCAAAATGCTTGGCAGCCAGGATGTTGGCGCCGATGGAAAGCCCCAGGAACAGGTTGGTCAAAAGGGCGATGAGGGAGCTGTTGGAGCCCACCGCTGCCAGGGAATTGTCTCCGGCGAAGCGGCCCACAACGATCACATCCGCGGCATTGAACAGGAGCTGCAGCATGCTGGAGCACATGAGCGGTACGGCAAAGCGCAGCAGCTTTGACAAAATGGGGCCGTTGCACATATCGATTTCATAGCTTTTGGAAACTTTGACCGCCTTGGCGGACATGGTGGATCGCTCCCTTGCAGATATTTTTGCTCCCTCTGCGGAAGCAACGCTTATTCTAACATGTCTCTTATGGGATTTCCAGAGCGTTTTCACAGGTTCTTAACATTTTTTCAAAAAAACGACAGGCTCCGGCGGGAGCCTGTCGCAGCGGTGTATGGGAGATCAGAAAGCGGGGACCACGGCACCGTCGAAGGTGTCTTCGATGTAGGTGCGGATGGTGTCGGAGTGCAGGGCTTCCACCAGCGCCTGGATGGCGGGATTTTCCTCGTTGCCCTCTTTGACCACCAGTACGTTCACATAGGGAGAGTCGGAGGACTCGATGGCCAGAGAGTCGGTGACGGGGTTATAGCCGGCGCCCAGGGCATAGTTGGAGTTGATGACGGCCAGGTCCACCTCAGAGACGATGCTGGGGATGGTGGCGGCCTCCACTTCCACGAAGGTCAGGTTCTTGGGGTTCTCGGCAATGTCCTTGGGGGTGGAGGACAGGTTGGAGCTGTCAGAGAGGGTGATCAGACCCTGGGCCTCCAGCAGCAGCAGTGCGCGGCCCTCGTTGGTGGGATCGTTGGGCACGGCGATGGAGGCGCCGTCGGGGAGCTCTTCCAAAGAGGCGGTCTTGCCGGCGTAGATGGCCATGGGCTCAATGTGGACGCTGGCCACGTCTACCAGATGGGTGCCGCGGGAGGCGTTGAACTCATCCAGGTAGGGGATATGCTGGAAGTAGTTGGCGTCCTCGTCGCCGTCCTCCACGGCGGTGTTGGGCACCACATAGTCGCTGTACTCGTTGATGACCAGCTCAATGCCCTGCTCGGCCAGGATGGGCACGCACTGCTCCAGGATCTGGGCGTGGGGCGTGGGGGAGGCTGCCACCGTCAGCGTGGTGGTCTCAGCGGGCGTTTCGGCGGGAGTCTCGGCGGGGG
>DYBL01000022.1 GCA_019418625.1 Clostridiales bacterium
TGGTGCGCGAGGCGGGACTTGAACCCGCACGTCCGTAATGGACACTAGAACCTGAATCTAGCGAGTCTGCCAATTCCACCACTCGCGCGTACGATATGCAATTGATCCCCCGAGGGGAACCTGCCGGAGACCGGAGCCTCCGGCAGGATTTGGTGCGCGAGGCGGGACTTGAACCCGCACGTCCGTAATGGACACTAGAACCTGAATCTAGCGAGTCTGCCAATTCCACCACTCGCGCGTAGAGCGGTCAATCTTTTCAGAAAACCGAACTGGTGCGGCTGACGGGATTTGAACCCACACGTCGATTCGGACACCAGCACCTCAAGCTGGCCTGTCTACCAGTTCCAGCACAGCCGCAAATTGGATGTTCCCTGGAAAAGACTGCTTGATTATTATAGCCAGAACCAGCGACAATGTCAACCATAATTTTTGCTTTTCTTAAAAAATTTCCCCCGCCGTTGTTTCGGCGGGGGAAATGGGCTCAGCGCTGGGCCATGGGAGTATAGGAACGGTGCTCTTCCACGCACTCATACCGGGGGCGGATGAGCTTGCCGCCGGCGGACAGCTCCTCCATCCGGTGGGCGCTCCAGCCGGCGATACGGGCCACGGCGAACAGGGGGGTATAGAGCTCCATGGGCAGTCCCAGCATCTCATAGACGAAGCCGCTGTAAAAATCGATGTTGGTGGAGAGGACCTTTTTGTTCTGCCGCTGCATCAAAAGCTCCTTGCCGATGCGCTCTACATTGGCGTAGAGCTTCAGTTCCTCCTCGCGGCCCTTTTCAGCGGCCAGGTGATGCACATACTCCCGGAACACCTCGCACCGGGGGTCGGTCTTGGTGTAGACCGCGTGGCCCAGGCCGTAGATCAGGCCGCTGCGGTCAAAGGCCTCTTTGTTGAGCATGCGGGTGAGGTAGTCGGCCACGCAGCCCTCGTCGTCCCAGTTGGCCACGTTTTCCTTGATGTCGTCCATCATGGCCATGACCTTGTTGTTGGCGCCGCCGTGACGGGGCCCCTTCAAAGAGGCCATGGCCGCGGCGATGGCGGAATAGGTGTCCGTGCCGGAGGAGGTGACCACGTGGTTGGTGAAGGTGGAGTTGTTGCCGCCGCCGTGATCGGCGTGCAGCACCAGGGCAACGTCCAGGGTGCGGGCCTCCAGGGGCGTGTAGCTCCGGTCCTCCCGCAGCATCCGCAGGAAGTTCTCCGCCGTGGACAGCTCCGGCTGGGGCACGTGGATAAAGAGGCTCTCGCCCTGGCTGTACCGCCACGCCTGGTAGGCGTAGATGGCCAGCACCGGCATATTGCTCATCAGCTGCAAACACTGGCGCAGCACGTTTTCAAGGCCGATGTCGTTGGGCTTGTCGTCGTAGCAAAACAGGGTCAATATGCCCCGCTGCATGGTGTTCATCAGGTCCCGGGGCGGATTTTTCATGATGACGTCCCGGAAGAAGTTGGTGGGCAGCGTCCGGTAGGAGGCCAGCTGGCCGCAGAAGTCCTGCAGCTGGGCCTCGTTGGGCAGCTCGCCGAACAGCAGCAGATAGGCCGCCTCCTCGAAGGCAAAGTGCCCCCGCTTGGCGGAGCCCCGCACCATATCCCGCACGTCGATGCCCCGGTAGTACAAAATACCGTCGGTGGGGGTGATATGTTCATCTTCCGCCACCGTATAGGACTGGATCTCGGCCACACGGGTCAGCCCGGTCAGTACGCCACGGCCGTCCTCATTGCGCAGGCCGCGCTTGACGTTGTACTCCTTGTAAAGCTGCGGGTCGATGTAGTTCTTCTTTTCCCACTGCTCTTTCAGGGACAAAATAGCGGGCGTGATCTCACAGTATGCGTTTTCACGGTTTTCTCTCCAGATCATGGGGCGGCGCTCCTTTCTGCTTAAAGACCTTTTTGCAATACTACCACGCTCGACTTTCATTTTCAAGCTAAAATTAAAAAAAATAGCGTTAATTTTGCATGAATGAAAAATTATCTTGCATATAAGCAAAAGAAATAGCGCCGCCGGGGCCGGCGGCGCCATCATGCGGAACACGCGCTTACAGGCAGGAGAGGGTCTGGCCGATGGGCTCGGTGATCACCAGGTCCGCGGTCAGGTCCCGGGCCACGGGGGATTTGTTGATGAGCACCAGCTTGTGGCCGCGGTAGTAGTTGATGAGCCCTGCGGCAGGCCAGACGTTCAATGAGGTGCCGCCGATGATGAGCATGTCCGCCTGAGAGATGAAGTGTACGGATGCGTTCAGCACGTCCTGGTCCAGGCTCTCCTCGTAGAGCACCACGTCCGGCTTGATGACGCCGCCGCAGGTGCATCTGGGCACGCCCTCGCCGTGGAGCAGGGCGTCCAGGGGATAGAACTTGCCGCAGCGCTGGCAGTGGTTGCGGTGGACGCTGCCGTGGAGCTCCAGCACGTTTTTGCTGCCGGCGGCCTGGTGCAGCCCGTCAATGTTCTGGGTGATGACGGCCTTGAGCTTTCCCTCCTGCTCCCACTGGGCAAGCTTGCGGTGGGCGTCGTTGGGCTGGGCATCGGGGGCGAGCATCTTGGCGCGGTAGAAGCGGAAGAACGCTTCGGGGTTGCTTTCGTAGAAGGTATGGCTTAAAATCACCTCAGGCGGGTAATCCCACTGCTGGTGATACAGTCCGTCGGTGCTGCGGAAATCCGGGATGCCGGACTCCGTGGAAACGCCGGCCCCGCCGAAAAAGACGATGTTGTCGGAGCCGTCCACCAGCTCTTTGAGCTTTTTGATTTGTTCCGTCATGAAGATCCCTCCGATCCAATATGCATATAAAGGAGCAGCGTATGAACATCCAGATTTTTGGCTCGTCCAAATCCTTTGATACCAAGAAGGCCCAGCGGTGGTTCAAGGAGCGGCGCATCCCCTTCCAGTACATCGACGTGCCCTCAAAGGGATTATCCCCCCGGGAGTACCAGTCCGTCAAGCAGAAAGTGGGCTTTGAGGCATTGGTGGACACCTCCTGCCGGGCCTATGAAGCGCTGTATATGGCCTATATCACGCCCCAGGCCCAGGAGGAGACGCTGCTGGAGCACCCGGAGCTTTTCCGCACGCCCATCGTCCGCAACGGGCGGGAGGCCACAGTGGGCTACTGTCCGGACGTGTGGAGCAAGTGGGAATAAGCGGGCTGGGCATGTGTGGCATTGGAAAATCTGCACATGCTAGGCGCGGTGAAGAAAGGAGGCGGTGACCATGTGGGAGCCCCCTATGCCGAAAAACACCTTTTTGCGGTGTATTTATCTGATGTTCCGCCGGTATCTGCGCCATGGCGTGGGCATCCAGAGCGCGGCACTGGCCTTTTACCTGCTGTTTACCATCTTCCCGTTTTTGATCTTTGTCAGCGCCCTGCTGGGCCTTCTGCAGCTGGACGTGGCGGGCATTTTGCAGGTGCTGGAGGATTTTCTCCCTCGTGAAGTGGTGAACCTGGTGGGCGTGTATCTCACCTACGTGCGGGAAAACCCCAGCCCCCAGCTGATGGTGTTCGGCCTGGCCTTTTCCGTGTACTTCCCCATGCGGGCGGCCAACTCCCTTATGCGGGCGGTGCGCACGGCGTACCACCTGGGACCGCCCCGCCATGCCCTGGTGCACTACTTTAAAAGCCTTTTGTACACGGTGCTGCTGATCCTGGCCATCGCGCTGACGCTGGCTATGATGACGGTGGGCGACCGGCTGCTTGCCTACGCGGTGGAAAACTTCTCGCTGCCGCCGGTGGCGGCGGAGGCCTGGACCCGGCTTCGGTTCCCCGTGGCGGGCACCACCGGCTTTTTCGCCCTGTTTTTCCTCTATGCCTTTGCCCAGGACAGCCGCCAGAGCTGGGGAAATCTGTGGCCGGGGACGCTGTTTTCCCTGGCTGCCTGGCTGGCGCTTTCCTTTTTGTATTCGGTGTATGTGGATAACTTTGCCCACTATTCCGTGCTGTACGGCTCCATCGGTACCATGATCGTGCTGATGATCTGGCTGTATATGAGCTCAGTCATCCTCATTATGGGGGCGGAGCTCAACGGGACCATCATCTCCCTGCGCAAGGACAAGGGACAGCTGTGAAAAAAGCGGCCGCCATCAAGGCGGCCGCTTTTTGCGCAGTATTTACGGCTGGCACTGGCCGCAGGGGGTGTAGCCCTGGTCCAGCAGCGTCTGCCGGTCTCCCGTAAAGGAGTCGCGGTTGTCCGGGCTGATGGAGGCGGCGCCGGAGCAGCCGGGGTCGTGGAACTTCTTGGTCTTGGTGTTGAGCGTGTAGGTAAAGGACACGGTGTCGCCGCTCTCCGCCGCAGCGTCCTCTTCTGCTGGCTGTGCGTCTTCATCGGGAGTCTGGGCGGCGGTGGGATCGCCCGGCTGGCTCTCGCCGGTGGCGTAGTCGATGACCACCCCCGGCTGGACATTGTACACATACACGTTGAAGCTGACGCCCTGGCCCTCGTCCTCCACGGAAAGGGCCTCCATCTGCACGCCCCGGGCCACCAGCTCGTTGCCCTGGAAGATGGGCGTCACCCGGTAGAGCACATGGTTGCCGGTCTCCTGCACATAGTCGGCCACCGTGTCCTCAAAGGGCAGCATGCCGTCCACGTTTAAGTAGCGGGTGCCGGTGATGAGATTTTCCTCATTGGCGTTTTCCCCGGTGAGCTGGTAGCCGATCAGGTGGCAGCGGTTGTAGAGATATTTGCCGTCCACGCAGTCGTACTTGACGGTCTGCCAGCCGGAGGGCTTCACCTGGCCGATGGAGCCCCGGTCCTCCGTGGGCATGGTCTCCAGCCCTACGCAGGCATAGGCGGTGGAGCAGCGGCCCAGGGCGTCCAGGGGGCTGTAAGATTCAAAGGCGGTGGTGGTCAGCTCTTCGTCCGTAAAGGCCGGGACGCTGCCGTTCAGCTCCACATAGGGCGCGCCGCTGTAAGCGGGCACGTCCTCCAGGGAGACGGCGGGGGCGTCGGATGCGGGAGCGAGGTAAAAGCGAAAAACTCCCACACCAAGCGCGGCGCACAAGGCCAGAATGGGCAGGAGCGGGTTGGAGCGTTTGCGGGTGCGTTTCATGGGGTGCCTTCCTTTCCGTTGGATTGATGGATGGTTATTATACCGCTGCGGCGGCCAAAACGCAAATCCCCTTTACTTTGCTGGTAAGATGCACTAGAATAGCACATATTAAGGAAAAGACCTGGAAAGGATGAATTGCTTTGATGGAAGAAAAGCTCCAAGAATACGCCCGGCTTCTGGTGCGGGTGGGACTGAATGTACAGAAGGGACAGGACCTCATCATCTCCTGCCCGGTGGAGTGCGCCTACTTTGCCCGCCTGTGCGCCGCGGAGGCCTATGCCGTCGGCTGCCGGGAGGTGGTCATGAACTGGCATGACGACGCCATGAGCCGCATGAAGTACCTGCAGGCGGCGGAGGACGTGTTTGAAACGGTGCCCGTCTGGCGGGAGCGGTTTTTCAACGACTATGCCAAGGCGGGCGCGGCGTATCTTGCCATCTCCGCCACGGACCCGGAGAACCTCAAGGGCGTGGATCCCCAGCGGATCGTCAAGTCCCAGCAGGCCTCCGGAAAGGCTCTCAAGGACTTTGACCGGCTGCAGATGGCAAGCGGCTTCCCCTGGTGCATCGCCTCCATCCCCATCCCCAGCTGGGCCGGGCGTGTGTTCCCCGGCGCGGCGGATGCGGTGGACCGGCTGTGGGACGCCATCTTCGCCGCCGTGCGCATCAGCGGGGACGGCAAGTGCGTGGAAAAGTGGGAATCCCACCTGGATACCCTCCACCGCCGTGTGGAAAAGCTCAACAGCCTGCGCCTTGCTTCCCTGCACTATACCAACGCTCTGGGCACGGACCTGACCATCCGTCTGCCGGAGGGACACGTCTGGGAGGCCGGCAACGACGTGACGCCCAAGGGGCAGACCTTCATCGCCAACATCCCCACGGAGGAGATCTACACCGCCCCGCTGAAAACCGGCATTGACGGCGTGGTGTACTCCGCCATGCCCCTGGTGAACGACGGCAACATCATCGACAAGTTCCACTTTGTGGTCAAAGAGGGCCGGATCGTGGAGGCCCACGCGGAAAAGGGGGAGGACTCCCTGCTGGCGGCCATCTCCCTGGACGAGGGTGCCCGGTACTTCGGCGAGGTGGCCCTGGTGCCCTATGACAGCCCCATCTCCAACCAAAAGATCCTGTATTACAACACCCTCTTTGACGAGAACGCCGCCTGCCATCTGGCCTTCGGCGAGGCGTATCCCTGCATCGAGGGCGGACGGGACATGATCAAGGAGGAGCTGAAGGCCCGCGGCCTCAACGACTCCATCACCCATGTGGACTTCATGGTGGGCACGCCGGACCTTTCCATCGTGGGTACCACCCAGGACGGCCGCCAGGTCCCCATTTTTGTGGACGGCAATTTCGCACCGGACATCTGAGAATAGAAAGTGAGGAATGTTCCCATGGCTTACGAGAAAAGAACGTATGACGAGAGCGTGCTGCTGGCGGAGGGGGCCCGGGTATCCGGCGACGTGACGCTGGGCCGCGAGGTCAACATCTGGTATAACGCCGTGCTGCGGGGCGACGACGGCGCCATCGTGGTGGGCGAGGGCACCAACATCCAGGACTGCGCCGTGCTCCACGAGGAGACCACCGTGGGCCGGGGCTGCACCATCGGCCACGGCGCCATCGTCCACGGCTGCACCGTGGGAGACAACACCCTGGTGGGCATGGGAGCCATCATCCTCAACGGCGCCCGCGTCGGCAGCAACTGCATCGTGGGCGCCGGCGCGCTGGTCACCGGCAAGATGGACGCCCCCGACGGCATGATGATCCTGGGCAGCCCCGCCAAGGCGGTGCGCCCACTGACGGAGGCGGAGATCGAGAGCAACCGCGCTTCCGCCCAAGGATATCTGGAGGCGGCCCGGCGGTATCGGGCGTGAGGTCCCGGCGTGCTGCCGGGCGGAAAGGATCGCACAAGGATAAAAACAATGGAGTGGAAAAAAGAGAATCTGCGGGGATTGCTGCTGGTGATCTGCGGCGGCATCGCGTTTTACAGTCTCCTGCAAAACCTGCCCGCCGTGGCAATGGCGGTGGGCTGGGTGCTGGGCATCCTGGGGCCGCTTTTGCTGGGCGGCGCCATGGCGTTCATCCTCAATGTGCCCATGCGGGCCATTGAGCGGCGGCTCTTCCCCGTGCGTCCCGGAAAGCAGGTCAAGGGGCGGCGCCCCATGGCCCTGCTCATTACGCTCTTGGCGGTCATCGGGGTGCTGGTGCTGGCTTCCAGCGTCATCGGTCCCGGCATCGCCGAGGCGGTGCGTTCTCTGGCGGCCCAGGTGCCTGCGGCGGCGGAGCGGCTGTGGGCACAGATCTCCTGGCTGGAGCAGTATCTTCCCATGCTGGAATCCCTGCTGGCGGACTGGAACATGGAGGACTGGAAGAACATCACCCAAAAGGCGGCGCAGCTGCTGCAGTCCTGGGGCGGCGGGATCCTCTCCTCCGGCAGTATGGTCATCGGCGGCGTGGTCAGCGGCGTGAGCACCTTTGTCATCGCCCTGATCTTCTCCTTTTACATCCTGCTGCAAAAGGAAAAACTGGGCCGTCAGGGCCGTCAGGTGCTCTATGCACTGCTGCCTGAGCGGCGGGCGGACCGGACGCTGGAGATCCTGCGCCTGTCCTCCCGGACCTTTTCCAGCTTCCTCTCCGGCCAGTGCCTGGAGGCGTGCATCCTGGGCACGCTGTTCGTGGTGTCCATGACCATTTTCCGTATGCCTTACGCGCTGCTGGTGGGTGTGCTGATCTCCCTGACGGCGCTGATCCCCATCGTGGGCGCGTTCATCGGCTGCGGCGTGGGCGCGCTGCTCATCGCCATTGCCGATCCCTGGAAGGCACTGGGATTCATCGTGCTGTTTTTGGTGCTCCAGCAGGTGGAGGGCAACCTGATCTATCCCCATGTGGTGGGCTCTTCCGTGGGCCTGCCCTCCATCTGGGTGCTGGCGGCAGTGACCCTGGGCGGAAGCCTTATGGGTATTTTGGGCATGCTGGTGTTCATCCCTCTTTGCTCGGTGCTCTATGCCCTGTTCCGGGATTACGTCAAGACCCGGCTGAGCCAGCGGCATGTGCCCGTCCACAAGTGGCGGGACGACCCGGGCGGTCCACCCAACTGAAAAAACATCCCGCCCAGGCCATTGGCCTGGGCGGGATGTTTTCTTACATGCAGCGGGCCGCAAAGGCGCGGAAAATGGCCCGGCTGGCTTCGTCCGTCCGGAAGCTGAATTCCGGATGCCACTGGACGGCCAGCATAAAGGGATGGTCGGGGCAGGAGACGGCTTCCACCAGCCCGTCTGGGGCATGGGCCTCCGCCGTCAGTCCGGGGGCCAGCAGCCGAATGCCCTGGTGGTGGTAGCTGTTGACCCCCAGCTCCTGCGCTCCGGTGATCCGGGAGAGCATGCCGCCCTCCGTCAGGGCCACGGTGTGGAAGGCGCGGTCATAGGGAGGCTGCATCACGTGGGGCAGGACGCCGGGCTTTTGGGCGGGCAGGTCCTGATACAGCGTGCCGCCCATGAGGGCATTGATGAGCTGCACGCCCCGGCAGATGCCCAGAATGGGCTTGCCGCCCTGGCGGAACAGGGAGAACAGCGTGCGCTCCAGCGCGTCCCGCCGGGGACAGGGCGGCGCGCAGAAAGGCTCCGGGGCCTGCCCGTACAGGGCCGGGTCCACGTCGTGGCCGCCGGTGAGCAGCAGCCCGTCGCAAAGATCGAAGATCTGCCGGGCGTCGTCCTCATCCGCCTCCAGCGGCACTGTCAGCGGCAGCGCGCCTGCCGCGCGCAGGCCGTCCAGATAACCGGGCAGCATCCAGATGCTCTCCAGACGGTCGTCCCAAAGGGGCGTGACGGCAATGACGGGCTTTTTCATAGGCGTTCCTCCTGAGCGGGTAGAGTTCTATGGGGAAAGTATAGCCGGGCGGCACAGGCGTGTCAACGCAGAAAATTTGCGATGGGTATTGACAAGAAAAATTGTCAATGCTAAACTGATAATGACAAAGATAGTTGTCAATTTGACAGATAAAGTTGTCGGGGAGGAGGCGCGGAGCATGCCACTTTATAACCGGCTGAAGGAACACCGGGCAAGACTTGGCGTCAACCAGCAGCAGATGGGCGCTCTGGCGGGGGTGTCCCGCCAGACCATCAGCCAGATCGAGCGGGGAGACTACTCCCCGTCGGTGACACTGGCGCTGAAGCTGGCCAAGATCTGCGGGGTAAGCGTGGAGGATATTTTTTCGTATGAGGAGGATGAAAACCATGCGTGACCGGGTGAAGCAGGAAAACAAGAAAGCGCTGCCTGGATTTTTGGTCTTGCTCCTGGTGAGCGGCGCGTTCGGCGGGCTTGTGGGCTTTGCGGGCTCCGTGGCGGCTGATCTGGGGGCCGCCGGCTGGGCCGCTGCGGCCATGGATGGAGTGCTGCGGGCACTGGCTGTGTGGGGCATCCCTGTTTGCAGCGTGGTGCTGCTGGGCGGCGGCTGGTGGCTGTATGCCGCTGCAAAGCGGCGCTGGCGCGGCTGGGACGGCGAGGACGAGGATGTCATCTCCCGGGTGGAGGAACAGCTCAGCTGGGCGCTGCTGCTGTCCGCGCTGACGGTGCTGGTGGACTTTGGCTGCATGTCCGTGGGCGCGGTCTACACCGAGGGAATGGAGGGACTGATCTGCGTGGCGGAGCTGGTGGTCTCCTGCACTGTTTTGATGCTCCTGCAGCAGAAGATCGTGGACCTGGAACGGCGCATCAACCCGGAAAAGCGGGGCAGCGTCTACGATGTGCACTTCCAGAAGAAATGGATGGCCAGCTGCGACGAGGCCGAGCAGCGACAGATGGGCCAGGCGGCCCACAAGGCGTTCGTGGCAGCCACCTATGTGTGCTTCGGACTGTGGCTGGCGCTGTTTTTCCTGGACCGGGTCTTTGACACGGGACTTTTGCCCATGGTGCTGGTGCTGGTGATCCTGGGGGTGATGCAGGTGACGTACACCCTGGAGTGCATCCGCCTGAGCCGCAAGGGAGAGTCGTGCTGACTGCGTTCAGTTTGTGTGGAAAACCGCCCTGCTTGCAAGCAGGGCGGTTTTATGATATGGTGAATGGACTGATGGAGAACGGAGGATGCGCCATGGACCTGGGAAAAAAGCGGCTTTTTTTGCTGGATCTGGATGGTACGGTATACCTGGAAGAGACACTGCTGCCCGGTGCGGCGGCGTTTTTCCGGTGGGCGGCGGATCGCGGCGCCCAGGTGCGGTATCTGACCAACAACTCCTCCCGGGGCGTGGAGGCGGGGCTGGAGAAAATGCACCGCCTGGGCGTTCCGGCCCGGCGGGAGGAATTTCTCACCGCCGTGGAGGCTGCCATCTACTATCTGCGTACCCGGCGGAAAGCCGGAGACGCCTACTATGTGGTGGGCACGGAGTCTTTTTGCAGCCAGCTGCGTCAGGCTGGCATCGACGTGCGGCACACGCCGGATGCGGACGTTGCGGCGGTGCTGGTGGGGTTTGACACGGAGCTTTGCTATCAAAAGGTGGAGGATGCCTGCCGCCTCTTGTTCCGGGGCGCGGACTTTCTTGCTACGAACCCGGACCTGGCCTGCCCAACGCTCTACGGCTTCATGCCGGACTGCGGCGCCATCTGCCGCCTGATCATCAGCGCCGTGGGCCGTGAGCCGGTGTATATCGGCAAGCCCGATCCCACCATGATCCGCCTTGCCCTGGAGCAGACGGGATGCGCTGCGGAGGAGGCGCTGATGGTGGGCGACCGGCTGTATACGGATATCGCCTGCGGCCGCAACGCCGGGGTGGACACGGTCCTGGTGCTCACCGGCGAGGCCACGGCGGCGGATGCCGCTGCCAGTTCTACGCCGCCCACGCTGATCTGCCGGGATATGGCGGAGCTTCTGGCACGCATCCGGGAGGCGCAGACGTGACGGGATTTCTGCTGAGCGCCGTTTTGGCGCTGGTGCTGGCCGGAGTGTTGGTAGCAGGCGTGGTGGCGCTGCCCTTTTTGGGCGGATTTTTGCTGTCACGGGTGATCGGCATCCTGGCACCGTTGGGGCTGCTGGTGTGGTTTTGGCTCCACGGCCGGAGCCGTAGTCCCGGCTGGGAGCATCTGACCGGTGTGCGCTATGCCCACAGGGGCCTGCATGCCCTGCCCCATGCGCCGGAAAATTCCCTGCCGGCCTTTCGCCGGGCGGCGGAGGCGGGGTACGGCGCGGAGCTGGACGTGCGATTGACGGCGGACGGTCGCCTGGCCGTGGTACACGACGGGGAGCTTTCCCGGCTGTGCGGCCGGGCCGGTGTGGTGGAGAAACTGACAGCCGCAGAGCTGGCACGTTACCGGCTGTGCGGCACGCAGGAGCAAATTCCCTTGTTGGAGCAGGTGTTGGAGATCTTTCAGGACCGCGGGCCGCTGATCGTGGAGCTCAAGACATCCGGAAATAATTACGCGGCGCTTACAAAGGCGGCGGTGACGTGTCTGGACCAATTCCGCATAGACTACTGCCTGGAGAGCTTTGACCCGCGGGTGCTGGTGTGGCTGCGGAAAAACAGGCCGGAGCTGCTGCGGGGCCAGCTGACGCAGAATTTCCGGAAGCACCCGGAGGGACTGAACCTTTTTCTGCGGCTGGCGCTGACCGATCTCCTCTTTAATGTTGCTGCCCGGCCGGACTTTGTATCCTGCCGGTTTGAAGACCGAAAAGGACTGGCTGTCCGGCTCTGCCGGCAGATGGGCGTCCGACCGGTCTATTGGACCATCTGCTCCGCCGAAGCGCTGCGGAAGGTGGAGGCGGAAGGCGCACTGGCCATTTTTGAACGCTTTGATCCGAAGGAGGAAGAGAGAACTTGAAGAAACTGACAAGACAGGAGCGGAAGCTGAAAAAGCAGCGGGAGAAGCGCAGCTTCCGCCAAGCGATGAACAAGGAACTGCGGGAGCACAGGAGCTCGTTTTTTGTATTTTACATCCTGCGCTTTTTGGTGCTGGTGGTGCTGGTGCGCCAGGCGTTCATGCGCAACTATGAAAGTATGTTCTTCTGCATTCTGACCATCCTGCTTTTGTATGTGCCCAGCTGGGTGCAGGTGAAGCTGCGCATCGAACTGCCGCCGGCGCTGGAGATCACGATCCTGTGCTTCATCTTCGCGGCGGAGATCCTGGGTGAGGTGAACGCCTTTTATGTGAAGATCCAAAACTGGGATACCATGCTCCATACGCTCAACGGCTTTTTGGCGGCGGCGGTGGGCTTTTCCATGATCTTGCTGCTCAATGACGATGAGCGGCTGACCTTTGACCTCTCGCCTCTTTTCCTGGCGCTGGTGGCCTTCTGCTTCTCCATGACCATCGGCGTTTTGTGGGAGTTTTTTGAATTCGGCATGGACTACTTCTTCGGGACCGACATGCAGAAGGACACCATCATCCACGCGCTCCACACCGTGGCGCTGGACACCACCCGCACCAACAAGGTGGTGACCATCCCCAATATCCAGGACGTGGTCATCAACGGGGAGAGCCTGGGGCTGGGCGGCTATCTGGACATCGGCATCATCGACACCATGAAGGATCTGTTCGTGAACTTCATCGGCGCGGTGGTGTTCTCCGTGACAGGCTTTTTCTATGCCCGCAGCAAGGGGGAAAAACGCACTCCGGCCCAGAGCTTTGTGCCCAGCAAAAAGACGGAGGAGACGGATTATCTGGCTCAGGCCAGAGAGGAAAACCAGCTTCCCAACGGAGAAGAGCCGGAATCATAACAGAGAAAAGGACGGGCTGCTGCCCGTCCTTTTCTTATTCTATTCAGTCATCGTCGTCATCGTGATCATCATCGTCATCGTCATGACCGTCGTCATCATCGTCATCATCGTCCTCCCAGTCCTGATCGGACTTGAGGACGGCGCCGTCGGCGGCCCGGATCTCGTATTCATACTTGCACCGGGAGGTCTCAAACTCGATCTCATAGAGCAGAACGCCGTCATCCCGGTCCCGGGAGACCTCCTGCTTGATCAGCTGGGAGGAGGAGACACCGGCGTGGCGGAGCGCGGCGGAGAAGGCCGCATCCCGCCCGATATCACCGCTGCCCTGACCGGAACCATTGCCCTGGCTGCCGGAAGAAGCGCTCTGTCCGGCGCTGTTCTGGCTGCCTGAGGCGGCATTCTGCCCGGAGGAAGCGGTGCCCTGGGCGCCGGTCGTGCCGGAGGGCTCCGCCTTGGGACGGGGAACTTTATACTTGACGATCTGGCCCGTGTGGGCGTGGATATCGTACTCGTATTCCCCGCCGGAGGATTCAAACTCGATCTCGTAGACCATGGTGCCGTCCTCGCTGTCCAGCTCCACCTCCAGCTCGTAGATCTGGGAGGAGGTGAGTCCGGCATGGTCCAGCGCGATGGACAGGGCTGCGTCCTGCCCGATGCAGGACTTGTCGCTGGCGGCGCCGGTCTGGGTCACGGATTGGGACTGGAGCTGGCGGGACTGGGCAATGAGGGCGATCTCATTGACGGACAGCGGCGCCAGATCGGAAAGCCGCAGGGTGGGGTCCTGGGCAGTGACCTCCTGAATGAGGGCTGCTTTTCCCAGAGAGATGCCGTACTGCTCCGCCAGGGCGGCCAGGGCCTCGTCCCCGGTCACGCTCTGAGAAAGAACGGCCGGCTCCAGGGCGTCATCGGAAAATACGGCGGAGATGGCGTCGGTGATCTCCTGCTGCAGCTGGGCGGAGCGGGCGGCGTCCTGGTTTTCCACGGACACCAGAATGGCGTTTTGCACGTCGCTGAGGTATCCGGTCCGCAGCATGGAGCCGATGATGGCGTTGACCGCCACATCCAGGTCCGTGCCCCGCAGGTCCATCCCGTCCAGAATGGTCACCGCGTCATCGTTGAGGGCGGTCACGTCCAGCACTTTCTCCCGGGCGCTGACCTCCATAGCCAGGCTGGGATTCACATCCAGCGTCACGATGGAGTCCACTGCGTTCAGACCCATCCAGCGCAGCATTCCGGCTCCGCAGCACATGACGGCCAGCGCCGCGGCCACGGCCACAGGAGCCCAGCGCCGCTTTTTCCGTTTGGCGGGGAAGGGAAGGACGGTCTTGCGCTCCGTGCCGGCGCAGGAGGCCAGGATCTGATCCAGGCAGTCCGGGGCCGCGTGTTCCATGGCGGTGCGGATCCGCTGTTCCATCTGCTGTTCCTCCATTGTCAGGTCGCCTCCTTCCATGCATGCTGTAATTTTTTCAGTGCCCGGGCGTATTTGGATAGCACCGTGGCCAGGGGGAGCTCCAAAAGTGCCGCGATCTCCCGGTGCTTGAGGCCGGTCAGAGCGTGGAGCGTGACGATCTGCTGCTCTTCCTGACTCAGATCCTCCAGCAGCGCCGCCAGGGTCAGCCGGTCCTCGTGGGTGACGGCGGGCCGGTCTGCCAGCTGTTCCAGCCAGTCCTCTTCGCCCAGCGACTCAGTCCTTGCCCGCTGGCGCAGCCGGTCATAGGAGAGGTTGCGGGTGATGGTCATGAGCCAGGCCATGGCTTTTCCGTGGGAGTGATAGCTTCCCGCTGCCTGCCAGACCTGCAAAAGGGTGTCCTGCAGAACGTCCTCCGCGTCGTGGGCGTTTTTTAGGATGGATAGGGCAAAGCCGTAAACCGCGGGGCGGACCTTGTGATAGAGCTCGCCCAGCGCCTCTTGCTCGCCGGCGGCGATGCGGGCGATGCAGCTGTCCAGCAAGGCACCGTCCTGCGGAGCGGGCGATGCCACAGTCATGAAAAACATGATGGCGTTCCTCCTGTTTCACCATTTTAACGGAGCAAAAAGCCGTTTTATTGCACGGCTCAGGCAAAAAATCTTTTTCCAGATGCACCCATCATACCATGCCCGGGAGCCTGGGGCAACGGAAAAGCGCGTGAAAAAACAGAAAAACACTTGACTTTGTCAAGTTTATAATTTATACTTGATAAAGTCAAGTGACGGAGGGGAACGCAATGATGCAGACATTTGCCTATTATGCCACGGTGTTTTACAAGCGCTTTGCCGCCTACACGGCCGGCAGGCTCCAGGAGCTGGGACTGAATTTCGGCGCGCTGTTTTTGATATTGTATGTGGGGCGCCACCCGGACTGTACCCAGGCGGAGCTGACGGAGGCCCTGGGGCTGGACTGGGGCTATTCCCAGCGCAGCATCAAGCGGCTGGAGGAAGAGGGCTTTTTGTCCCGGGAGAAGGACGGAAGAGCCTTTCATCTCACCTTGAGCCAGCGGGGGCAGGAGGCCTTTGCTGTCAGCCACCAGGTGTTCCACGACTGGGATGAGGCAGCTCTGGCGGCGCTGACGCCGGAGGAGCAGACGCAATTGCTGCATCTTTTGGGAAAAATCAAGCGGAAAGAAGCGAACGAGACCTGATGTATGAGATTTTGAATACCCCGGTGAACTACGGGGGACTGGAACTGAAGAACCGGGTGATCTTTGCGCCCACCAGCCTGGGACTTCCCCAGGAGGAGCAGCTGGAGCGGCTGCGGGCCATTGCGGCAGGCGGCTGCGCCATGATCATCATCGGGGATGTGCCGGTGGGCAGACACGGCTTTGGGCCGTCTCTTTATTCCAAAAAGGGATTTGCCTGGTATACCCGGCTCACCCGCGCCATCCATGCGGAGGGCTGCCTGGTCTGCGCGCAGCTGCACCAGTCGGACTCCAATGTGAAAGCCATGCTGAAATATGTGCCGGGGGTTTTGACCAAGCGCATCAGCATGCAGGAGCTGCGGCCTCTTTTGAACCAGGAGGTGGGGCCCTACATCACCCGGATGCCTGCCCAGAAGGCGGCGGCCATTGCCGATTCCTTCGGGGAGGCGGCGGTGCTGGCCCAAAAGGCTGGCTTTGATATGGTGCAGGTCCACGGGGACCGGATGTGCGGCAGCTTCAGCTCTGCCGTCTATAATTTCCGGACGGACTGCTACGGCGGAGCCCCGGAAAACCGGGCACGCTTTGCGGTGGAGGCGGTGCGTGCCATCCGCCGCCGCCTGCCGGACCTGCCCATCGACTATAAGCTGGCGGTCCGCCAGGAGGAGCCCCACTACGGCAACGCCGGTGTGGTGGAAGCGGAGCTGCCCATCTTTGTGCCGCTGCTGGAGCAGGCGGGCGTTACCAGCTTCCACGTGACGCTGGCCAACCACGGCAGCCTTACGGATACGATCCCTCCGGCCAATCACCCGTATTTCCGCGGACAGGGCTGCTTTTTGAAGTATTGCGATCAGGTGCGCGCCCTGACAAAGCTGCCGGTTTGCGGTGTGGGCGGACTCAGTGACCCGGCATTCATCACCGAGCAGATCGCCGCCGGACGGATCGACTGCGCGGCCATGAGCCGCCAGCTCATTGCGGACCCGGCGTGGCCGGAGAAGGTCTTCTCCGGGCGGGAGAAGGAGATCCACCGCTGTGTGCGGTGCAACAAGGCGTGCCTGGGCGGCATGATGGCCCACCAGGGCGTCCACTGTATTTATGAAAGGAAGGCAACAGTATGAGTTACGCCGTTGTATTCAGCAGCAGGACCGGAAATACGGAGCTTTTGGCAAAGGCCATACGGGAGGAACTGGGCGCAGAGGGATGTGTGTATTTCGGCGTGCCGGATGCTGCGGCCCTGGCGGCAGATACGCTCTATGTGGGCTTCTGGACCGACAAGGGCACCTGTGATGAGACCATCGCCGCATTTTTGCAGGGACTTGCGGGTAAGCGGGTGTTCTTGTTCGGCACCGCGGGCTTTGGCGGCGCCCGGGCGTATTTCGATCAGATCCTGGCGTCCGCGGCGAAAAACCTGCCGGAGGGCGCCGTGGAGATCGGACGCTTCATGTGCCAGGGAAAAATGCCGGAGGTGGTCCGGCAGCGGTATGAGGCCATGGAGGAGAGCCCTCGCCGGCAGGCCATGCTGGAAAATTTCGACCAAGCCCGCAGCCATCCCGACGCGGCAGATCTGGAGCGTGCCCGTGCTGCTGTGGCAGTGGCGCGGTAAAAAAAGACACGGCTTTCGCCGTGCCTTTTTTATGTGCTTCATGGGGCTGCTTCCCGGCAAAGGCGGATGAAGCATTCCATCAGCGGGCTGAGCCATTTGCTTTTGTGGTGGGCGCACACCGCGGAGATGGTGGTGCCGGCCAGGGCGGTGGGGATCTCCATGAGCTCTCCGGAGGCCAGCTCCTCTGCTGCGGCGAATACGGGGAGGAATGAGATGCCCACATTGCTTTTTACCAGGCTTTTGATGGTGGGGATGCTCCAAAGCTCGATGGTATGCTCCAGTCGGATGTCCCGGGTGCGCAGGTACTCTTCAAAGATCTGGCGGAAGATACAGTTGGGCTCGTTGATGATAAAGGGAACGGGGATGGTCTGATCCGGTGTGATGAAATCCGGGCAGTGCCGCTTTGTCTCCGGTGAAGCTACCAGTGCCAGCGGATACGTCCCCATATCATAGGTGATGAGGGCGGAGCCAAAGCCGCCCACATCCTCGTAAAATACGCCCAGATCCAGTGTGCCCTCCAGCAGTTCGTTGCGGATGTCATAGCAGTTCATGGAGCGCAGGTGCAGCTGTGCCTGGGGAGCCGCCTGGTGAAACGCTTTCAAAACAGGTCCCATGCGATAGCAAAGCAGCGTCTCGCCTACACCTACACGAAGCGTGCCCCGGCATGCAGTCAGATCGTCTTCAAAGGAATGGAGCTTTTCCAGTGACTCCAGTACGTCATCTACGTAGGGGACCAGCAGTGCGCCTGCCTGGGTCAAAGACATGCTGCGCCCCAGCTTTTCAAAGAGGGGGACTGCCAGCTCCCGCTCCAGCTGTCCCATCTGGAAGGTGATGGCAGATTGAGTGTAGTTGAGCTGCTGGGCTGCCTTTGCGAAGCTGCCCGTTTCCACCACCGTACGGAAAGTGTGCAGATATTTCAGTTCCATGTCCGTCTCCTGATACTTAAAAAAGATTGAAGCGTCTCTTTAAAAAGCTGAAATTGTTTTAACCTTTCTTTGATGCTATTGTATGGGAAAACAATGGCGCGCGCAAGGGCCTGTGAAGGAAGCGGCGCGGGCAGAAGGAGAGAAGTATGATCAGCTTGGACCTGGCGGTTATGGAGGAACTTGCGGACTGCTATAAAGCGGTGGACAGCGGGCGGGCATTCCAGCGGGAGCAGGGCTTTGTCCAGTGGACGGAGGAGTATCCCAATCTGGAAACCCTCCGGTCGGATATCACGTGCGGGAAGGGCTACGCGGTCAAGGCGGACGGTGCGGTGGCGGGGTATCTGTGCATTGACTTTGATGGAGAGCCGGCCTATGATACCATTGACGGCGCATGGAGAACGAAAGGACCCTATGCAGTGGTCCATCGGATGGCGTTTGACCGGGTCTTTCGCGGCATGGGACTGGCACATGCCACATTTTCCCGGATCGAGGCCCTGTGCGGGGCGCGAGGCGTGAGGAACATCCGGGTGGACACGGATTTCCCCAATCTTCGCATGCAGCATGTGCTGGAGAAAAACGGCTTTGTCCGCTGCGGCGTGGTGGTGTTTCAGGGAAGCGGAAAGATCGCCTACGACAAGATCCTGACGTGAAGCGGCGGACGATATAAATAAGGAGGCGCGGCGCATGAATACACTGGAGCTGGCTAAACCGGAAGAAGCGGCAGTGTGCTATGGGATCATCGAGGACGGCCGGGTATTCCAGCAGGAACAGGGCTTCGTCCAGTGGACGAAAAGCTATCCCAGTCTGGATGCGATCCGGCAGGATATCCGCGCCGGAGACGGCTATCTCATCCGGGTGGACGGGGAGACCGCCGGATATGTGAGCGTAGGATTTGATGGAGAGCCGGCTTATGATACCATTGCGGGGCGGTGGCATACGGAGGAGCCGTACGCGGTCATCCACCGGATGGCGTTTGCCCGGCGGTTCCAGGGAACGGGGCTTTCCGGGGCGGCCTTTGAACTGATCGGCAGGCTGTGCCGGAGCAAGAGAGTGCGAAGCATCCGCATCAATACGGCCCCGCCCAACCTGCGCATGCAGCATGTGCTGGAGAAAAACGGCTTCGTCCGGTGTGGCGTGATCATATTCCAGGGGAGCGAAAAAATTGCCTACGACAAAACGCTGCCATGAACACAACGTCCTGCAAGTAAAGATAAAAGAAGAGCCGGTGTAAACCAAATGATTTGGTTTACACCGGCTCTTTTCTGGCACCCCCGACCAGATTCTAACTGGTGGCCTACCGCTTAGGAGTTTGGCGTGACCAGTGATGTACGGACCGGATGTAACTTCCCATTATTTCTCTTTCAAAACATATCTCTGGGTACAAGGTTTTTGTGATGAAACTTGCACAAAAGGCCGCATCATGACGCGCTTTTTAAGGCGTCCTATTAGCAAATTCTTAGCAAGAATCAGCTTGGATGCAGTGCCACGCTTCTCACTTCAAGCCTTGTTGACCGAGCAAACCATGGAGGTTTAACAATGGAAAATCATGAAAAGCGTCTGCTGCCGGAAGCGCGCACTTACACCGTAGAAGATGTGGCTGCCATGCTCAACATTGGGCGCACATCGGCATATACACTAGTCAAGGAAGGTCACTTCAAAACCGTGCGTATTGGTACGGCAATTCGCATTTCCAAAAAATCGTTTGACGAGTGGCTGGAGAAGTTGGAGTTATAAAGCAAATCGTTGAATATTCAAAGGGCCGCCGTAGCCTCAAAACTACGACGGCCTTTTCCTATCGGTTACGTTCCAAACAAATCACTATGGGTCCCTGTACGGGTCATGGTCAGTACCAGGACATCGTCCTCAACCCGGTAGACCAAGAGCCAATCGGGCAGGATGTGACATTCTCGATGGCCGACCCAGTTGCCGGTAAGTGCGTGATCTTTATTCTTTTCTGGTAGAGATTGTCCCGCAGCCAAAAGAGCAACGATCTGTTCCAGCAATTCGATTTTTAAGCCACGCTTGATTGCCAGCTTGTAGTCCTTTCGGAATTGCGTGGTGAACTTGACCACATATTTTGTCTGGCTCATTTCTTCAAATCCGCAAACATCTCATCCATATCGGTGTACCCCTTTACAGACGGATCCTTTGCAATCCTTTCCGCCTCCAGCATGGCAGCAATCGTTTCCTTGTTGGGCTGATTCAAATTGATCTCAAAAGGAATCCCGCCCTCCCGAAGAGACTGCCGGACAAAGATGTTGAATGCGGTGGACAGGTTCATGCCGAGTTCAGCAAACAGCGCATCAGCCTGTGCTTTCAGTTCGGAATCCATACGAATACTAATATTGGTGGTAGAACCGGCCATAGAATCATCTCCTTCCTATTGGCACTTTTATTATATGCCACTTGCACGAAGAAAACAATACAGTGCACGAAAATTTACAAACATTTCATGACAATAAGAACCAGGAGATTGATCTCATTTCATGTAGTACAGCCTCTTTGCATGACCTTTTCGACCTTTTGTGCATAATTACCTCGATTTTGCTGAATCAGATAGCATCGCCCATAATGAAATGACACGATGTGGATTATATAGAAAAGACGCGAAATACAGCTGGTGCTTAGGAGCAAGTATAACAAGCTCTGCAAGGGCTGCGTCCATCCCTGCAAGCAGAGTTTCCGGGCGGTGGTGGTGTCCTGCCCGCACTATCTTTCCCTCCGTTCCAAAAAGTGCGGGAATTAGGGTTCAAAATAGGCGAAGAAACCGCCTGTAGTGGCTTTTCCGTGTAAGGGCAGTATGATTTCCTATGTGGAGCGGCAGGGCGTTTCTGCATAGGAAAAACGCCGGATTTTCACCTTTTATCAAGCAAAATGGGAGCGTCAACATCGGATGCAGTTATCCGATGTTGGCGCTCCCATTCTTTTTTTGTTCTGGCTGCGTCGCAGTCGATTAGTCATCCTCTAACAGCTTGGAGGGCGAGATTTTCAGCACTTGGGCGATCTTGAACAGTGTTTCAAGAGATACGCCACGGATCGTACCCGTCCCTTCTACCTGACCAACGAAGTTGACACTTTTCCCGATCCTCTCCGCAAGGACCTCCTGTGTCAGCCCCGCCTTTTTCCTGTAATATGCGATCTTCAAGCCCAGAGTGATATAGCGTTCTGGAAACTCCGTCTGCATAATATCACCTCCTGATATTATGCTACCAACAAAGCAGGTAAATTATAATTGAAACAAATTAGAGGATTATTTACTTTAAGTCAATATATGCATATAATGAGAAGTAGATTATTTACTTTGTTGGAGAGGCTGGCTTGAAAATGGCGAAGATAAAACCGTGAACATATTTACCGTTAGTTTTTTTGGACACCGGATCATCCCGGAGTTTCGTGAGGCGGAGGATCGTGTGGAGGCGCTGGTTCATGCGCTGCTTTTGGAAAAGGAGTATGTGGAGTTCCTGGTCGGACGGGACGGAGATTTTGACCAGATCGTTTCCTCCACTGTCAAACGCCAGCAGCGGCTTGTTCGGGATGACAACAGTTCCTTGATTTGGATACTGCCATATCCCACGGCGGAGCTGCGCAACAATATGGAAAACTTTGAAGCCTATTATGATGAAATCGAAATATGCGGCAACGCGGCCAGCAGCCACCCGAAAGGTGCTTTCCAAATTCGCAATCGGCAGATGGTGAAGCGAAGCAATCTCGTTGTATTCTATGTGGATCATACAGGCGGTGGAGCTTATCAGACCATACGGAGTATCATTAAAGGATCTGAAAAGGTCTGCTGATGATACTCCGCATTTTTTTATTTCCAAGTTTATTATAGAGATCTGTGCGGGGGCGTAGCTTAATGCTACGCCTTTTCTCGTTTCCAAAAGAATGTCCCGCTCGGGGATTTTCCGGCAATCCGGTACCTCAAAGGATCCAATGCAGTTTTGGTGATTCTGTTCTCCTTGACCGCAGGATAAACCTCGATGTACTGAATGAGCTCGGCAGCCGTGCGTTTGGTGATGGAGCTATTTTAAAAAAAGCTTAAAATTTGTTAAAGCTGCCCGCAAATCGACGGGAATATGCTATAATTAGGCCAAATTTTGCGGCCAAGGCCGCATGGGAGGTTGTTATGAACAAAAAGATTCCCCCGCTACACAGCTTGACATGGCTGTGGTGCAGCTTATTCGCATACAGCGTGCTGTTTGGGTTACTGCAAAAACTTTTGTCTTCTGTTCCCGGCTTGCCGGAGGGTATCGTGCTGCTCCTTAGCTGCGCGGTGGCATCGGCGATCCCCCTGCTCTGGTCCTCACTAGTGAGCGGCGAAGCCCCTCACTTCTCTTCCCAGAAGGCCTCTTTGGGCACGCTGGTTTTTCTCATAAGTGTGGCGCTGAGTGGAAATCTTGCCGTCATGGTACTTACTCCGGTTCTAGAGCGGGTGTGGAACCTGGTTGGCTTCACCGCCCAAGCGGCGGCAGTGGGAGAAGAAATCGCCACACCGCTGCTGGCAATATATATTTGTATAGTCGGTCCTGTCCTTGAGGAACTGATCTACCGAGGAGTGGTGCTGCGCCGCTTGCTGCCAGGGGGTGCGCGGCAGGCCATTTTACTGTCGGCCCTGTGCTTCGGGCTGATGCACCACGATCTCTATCAGGGGTTGTCCGCCTTCTGGTGCGGATTGATTTTCGGCTATGCGGCCCTGCACTACGGATTGGGGACGTCCATCGGACTGCACATCGCCGGAAACAGCATTGCTGAGGCGCTGCCGCTACTGCGCCAGGCGGGCACTCCTGGTGCCCTGGCTATCCTGGCTCTGGTGTTTGTCTCGGTGGTGATCGCAGTGACAGGAGGGATCCGCCTGCTGCTGAAAAGACGGGGACGGAAGCGCGAGAGAAGTCAGGCCGGCGGGAGTAGCGGCGTGTGGAGCAATCCCGCCCTGTGGATGCTGCTGGCCTTTGACACGGTTTATCTCGTTGTGGCCTCATTTACTCACCGCTGAAGTAGTATTTGGATAAAAGCCTTGCTTACAAGCCGTTGATATTACTGGATTTTCACAGATTCTTGAATGCCACTTGGACCATGCGCTATGCGCAGAAAGAAAAAAAGAATATACTAAATCTTGCTGGGGAAGGATACGGAGAAAAAGAATGAGCGCCATCATCTTTCGGTGATGGCGCTCATTTTCAGTAGCAGTAGTAGGCGCTGTGGGAATGTGTGTAAACGGTCAAGGGGCGGAGCTGTGGGAAACGGTGTTTGCGGTCTGTGGGAAAGCTGGCAGCTTTTCCATCGGGCCGTGAATATCTGTTTTCCATCGGCGGAGCGGCCGTTTTCCACATTTCCATAGTGCAAAATCGCAGGAAGGCATCAATGGTGCATTGCTTTTTCACGCGGGATAAGGTATACTGAATACATATCGGTTAGTTATTGCTAACCTTATGATTACTTACAAGTGAAAGGTGGATATATGTGAATTGGACACGCACCATCCTGGACGGGATTGCCATGGCGGCCTATTTTAACCTGTTCGCCGCGGCGGTGGCGCTGTATAGGCCCCGGCTGATGTTTCCCTGCTATCCGCCCGCTATCATCAAGGCGGCAAAAGATCCGCCGACAAAGGCCGAAAATCGTTTTTACTGGCTTTGAATCTGCTTTGGGGAGTTGCTGCCCCTCCTCCTTTATGGTGCGGTCAGCACTGTGGAGGGCGGGACAACCGGCTTCTGGCGTTTGGCCCTGACGGGATATATCCAGTGGATGGTCGTCAATGTCTGTGATCTGCTTTTTCTGGACTTCTGGCTGATACAGAAAAAAGCAAAACGCCGTTTTATCATCTCAGGAACCGAAGGGCACCCAGGCTATGGGTTCAAAGCCTGGATGAAGGAATACGCTCTGCCGGAGCATCTGCTCCAGTGGCCGCTCTTGCTGTGCCCCCTCATGGCGGCGGCCCAGGCGGGATTGTGTCTGCTGCTGCAAAAAATTTGATCATAAGGAGATGGTTCAAATGAAGCAAAATCAAGTCCAGCAAAAAGCGATCCGCCTTGGAACGCATGGGGAGAATTACGGGAGCTGGATGTCAAACCCTGTTTTCTATGTGCTAGGCGCCCTTTTGGCGCTGTCTGTGGTACTGGCGGTGCTGTCATTTAC